>NZ_JBFAHZ010000032.1:31488-65644 GCF_040654415.1 Micromonospora sp. NPDC050695 | reverse complement strand
CTTTTTTATACCCAAGGCCGGGGTGGGGTGGGTGGGTGGGTGGGGTGGGTGGGTGGGTGGGGTGGGTGGGTGGGGTCAGGCTTGGGAGAGGGTTTCGTCCACCAGGTTTTTGGCTTCGGTTTGGATCTTTTTCAGGTGGTCGGGGCCTTGGAAGGACTCGGCGTAGATCTTGTAGACGTCCTCCGTGCCGGAGGGGCGCGCCGCGAACCAGCCGGACTCGGTGCTGACCTTCAGACCGCCGATCGGGGCCCCGTTGCCCGGTGCGGTGGTCAGCGTCGCGGTGATCGGCTCGCCGGCCAGCTCGGTGGCGGTGACCTGATCCGGGGAGAGCTTGCCGAGCACGGCCTTCTGCTCCCGGGTGGCCGGGGCGTCGATCCGGGCGTACGCGGGCGCGCCGAACCGCTCGGCCAGCTCGGCCCAGTGTTCGCTCGGGGTGCGCCCGGTGGTGGCCAGGATCTCGGAGGCCAGCAGGCAGAGCAGGATGCCGTCCTTGTCGGTGGTCCAGGTCGAGCCGTCGCGGCGCAGGAACGACGCTCCGGCGCTCTCCTCACCGCCGAAGCCCACCGCGCCGTCCAGCAGGCCGGGCACGAACCACTTGAAGCCGACCGGCACCTCCAGCAGCGGCCGGCCCAGGTCGGCGGCGACCCGGTCGATCATCGACGAGGACACCAGCGTCTTGCCAACGGCGGCGGACGGACCCCACGCGGTGCGGGTACGGAACAGGTGACCGATCGCCACCGCCAGGTAGTGGTTGGGGTTCATCAGGCCGGCGTCCGGGGTGACGATCCCGTGCCGGTCGGCGTCGGCGTCGTTGCCGGTGGAGATCTGGAAGTCGGCGCGGGCGGCGATCAGCGACGCCATCGCGTTCGGCGACGAGCAGTCCATCCGGATCTTGCCGTCGCCGTCCAGGGTCATGAACCGCCAGGTCGGGTCGACCGTCGGGTTGACCACGGTCAGGTCCAGTCGGTGCCGCTCGGCGATCTCACCCCAGTACGCCACGCTCGCCCCGCCGAGCGGGTCCGCGCCGATCCGGATCCCGGCGTCGCGGATCGCGTCGATGTCGATCGCCGCGGGCAGGTCGTCGACGTAGTGGGCGAGGAAGTCGTACTCCCCGGTGGTGTCGGCGGCGCGAGCCCGCGCGTAGGTGATCCGGCGGACCTCCTTGAGCCCGGCGGCGAGGATCGCGTTGGCCCGGTCCTGGATCCACCGGGTGACGTCGGTGTCGGCCGGCCCGCCGTTGGTCGGGTTGTACTTGAAGCCGCCGTCGTCCGGCGGGTTGTGCGACGGGGTGATGACGATGCCGTCGGCGAGCCCGCTGGTCCGCCCCCGGTTGTGGGTGAGGATCGCGTGCGACAGCGCCGGGGTGGGCGTGTAGCCGTCGCGGCTGTCCACCAGCACGGTGACGCCGTTGGCGGCGAGGACCTCCAGGGCGTCCACTGCGGCCGGCGCGGAGAGCGCGTGCGTGTCCCGCGCGAGGAACAGCGGGCCGTCCAGGCCCTGCTCCCGCCGGTAGTCGCAGAGCGCCTGGGTGACCGCGAGGATGTGGTCGGAGTTGAACGCGTTGCGCAGGCTGGAACCCCGGTGGCCGGAGGTGCCGAAGGAGACCTGCTGCGCCGGGTCCGCTGGGTCCGGATGTTCGGCGTAGTAGGCGGTCACCAGGCGCGGCACGTCGACCAGGTCGGCGGGCTCGGCGGGCTGGCCGGCACGGGGATGGGTCACGGGGGTCTACCTCCTTGATAGTGCGACGGTCACGGCTCGACCCGTTGACCCTTGCCGATGACCACGATGCCGTTGTCGGAGACGGTGTAGCGCTGCCGGTCCTTCTCCAGGTCGACGCCGATCTCGACGCCCTCCGGGACGAACACGTTCTTGTCCAGGATCGCCCGCCGGACCACCGCGTGGCGGCCGATCTCGACACCCTCCATCAGCACCGAACCCTCGACGTGCGCCCAGGAGTGCACCCGCACCTTCGGTGACACGATCGAGTTCTCCACCAGCGAGCCCGAGATCACCACGCCCGGAGAGACCATCGAGCCGACCGCGCGGCCAACGCGCTCACCCCACTGGTGGACGAACTTCGCCGGCGGCCACGGCGGCTGCTCGGTGTAGATCGGCCAGTCGAAGTTGTAGAGGTTGAACACGGGGTGCACGTTGATCAGATCCATGTGCGCGTCGTAGAACGAGTCGAGCGTCCCCACGTCGCGCCAGTAGCCGCGGTCCCGGTCGGTGCTGCCCGGCACCTCGTTGTCGCGGAAGTCGTAGACGTTCGCCTCGCCCCGCTCGACGAGCATCGGGATGATGCTGCCACCCATGTCGTGCTTGCTGGTCTTGTCCTCCGCGTCGCGCTCGACCGCCTCACACAGCGCGCGGGTGGTGAAGACGTAGTTGCCCATCGAGGCGTAGATCTCGTCGGGCGCGTCCGGAAGGCCGACCGCGTCGGTGGGCTTCTCGCGGAACGCCCGGATGCGCCGGCCGTCCTCGCCGACCTCGATGACGCCGAACTGGTCGGCCATCGACAGCGGCTGGCGGATGCCGGCGACGGTCACCGCGGCACCGGAGGCGATGTGGTCCTCCACCATCTGCCGCGGGTCCATCCGGTAGATGTGGTCGGCGCCGAAGACGATCACGTAGTCGGGCTGCTCGTCGTTGATCAAATTGAAGCTCTGGTAGATGGCGTCGGCCGAGCCGGCGAACCACCACGGGCCGCGCCGCTGCTGTGCGGGCACCGGGGTGACGTAGTTGCCGAGCAGCGTGGACATCCGCCAGGTCTTGGTGATGTGTCGGTCGAGGGAGTGGGACTTGTACTGGGTCAGCACGACGATCTTGAGATAGCCGGCGTTGGCCAGGTTGGAGAGGACGAAGTCGACCATGCGGTACATCCCGCCGAACGGGACGGCCGGCTTGGCCCGGTCCGTGGTGAGTGGCATCAGGCGCTTGCCCTCCCCACCCGCCAGGACGATCGCGAGCACCTTGGCAGCCATGCCCCGACGCTATCCACCCGCGTCGGACTTCACCACTCGTACGGGGAGTCTTCTGCACTAGGGTGCGGGGTCATGACGGAACCCACCCCGCTGCGCGTCGATCTGCTCACCCGCGAGTACCCGCCGGAGGTCTACGGCGGCGCGGGCGTGCACGTCGAGTACCTGGCCCGGGAGTTGCGCCGCCTCGCCGACGTCCGCGTGCACTGCTTCGGGCTGCCGCGCACCGAGCCGGGCGTCACCGCGTACGCCGAACCGCCCGGCCTGACCGGCGCGAACGCCGCGCTGCGCGTGATGGGCGTGGATCTGGAGATGGCCGCCGGCACCGCCGGCGCGGACGTGGTGCACAGCCACACCTGGTACGCGAACCTGGCCGGGCACACCGCGAAGCTGCTGCACGGGGTGCCGCACGTGCTGACCGCGCACAGCCTGGAGCCGCTGCGGCCGTGGAAGGCCGAGCAGCTCGGCGGCGGGTACGCGCTCTCGTCCTGGTGTGAGCGCACGGCGGTGGAGGCCGCCGACGCGGTGATCGCGGTCAGTGGCGGGATGCGCAACGACGTGCTGGCCGCCTACCCGCAGGTCGACCCGGACCGGGTCCGGGTGGTCTACAACGGCATCGACACCGTGCAGTACGCGCCGGACCACGGCACCGACGTGCTCGACCGGCTCGACATCGACCCGGCGCTGCCCAGCGTGGTGTATGTGGGAAGGATCACCCGCCAGAAGGGGCTGCCCTACCTGCTGCGCGCCGCCCGGGAGCTGCCGGCGGACACCCAGCTCGTGCTGCTCGCCGGCGCGCCGGACACGGCGGAGATCGCCGCCGAGGTCGAGGAGCTGGTCGCCGAGCTGCGGGCCAACCGATCCGGGGTGATCTGGGTGGCCGAGATGCTGCCCAAGCCCGAGGTGATCCAGGTGCTCACCCACGCCACGGTCTTCGCCTGCCCGTCGGTGTACGAGCCCATGGGCATCGTCAACCTGGAGGCGATGGCCTGCGAGACGGCCGTGGTGGCGACCGCCACCGGCGGCATCCCCGAGGTGGTGGTCGACGGCGAGACGGGCCTGCTGGTGCCGATCGAGCAGGCCACCGACGGCTCCGGCACCCCACTGGACCCGGACCGTTTCGTGGCCGACCTGGCGGCGGCGATCAACACGCTGCTCGCCGACCAGGCGCGTACCGAGCGGTTCGGCCTGGCGGGTCGGCGGCGGGCGGTCGAGCACTTCTCCTGGGACGCCATCGCCCGCCAGACCCAGGACGTGTACCGCTCGGTCATGGCGAGCTGAGGGAGACAGCGTCAGGCGACGTGGAGGGTGGCGGCGAGCTGGGCCAGTTCGGTCGGCGCGTCGGCGTTTCGCGACACGACGGCGACCAGCTTCCGTACCGCCGGACGATGGTGCACCTCGCTGTGGGCTACGCGTTCCGCGTCGAGCAGCGTACGGCCGGCCCGGCGCATGTCACCTACGCGAGCGTGGACGCGGGCCACGTCGAGGAGGTACGCGGCGCGGTGCTCGGGCGGCAGTGACCGCCACCGGTCGTCGGCGACCAGTCGCTGGTGCCGGGCTGCGGCCGTGGTGACGTCGCCCAGCGCCGCCTCGGCAACCACCCGAGCCGCGTCGATCGCCGCCCCTTTGTCGGCTCCGACCTCCCCCGCGGCGTCCGCCGCCCGGTCGAGCGACTGGTGGGCGAGTCGTTCGTCGCCCCGGTCGGCAGCGGCGAGGGCGGCTTGGATGAGCAGCGTTCCTCGTGGCGATGACGCGGCCGTGGACCCGTCGCAGCGGTCGACGGCGAGGAGAGCGGCATCCAGAGCGGCGAGCCGCCGGCCACGGGAGCGTAGGGCCTGACTCAGTGCCACGGTGGCGACGGCGGCCAGCCGGGGATCGCCGGCAGCGGCGGTCATCGCACGGTCGGCCGCCAACCAGGCCAGGTCCCCCTGGTCGACCTTGACCAGCGCCAAGGCGACGAGCCCGTACACCGACACCAGCAGGGCCTCCGTCGCTCCGGGCCGCGCGGTCTGCGCCTCGCGGGCGGCATCGAGCAGGCCGGGCAGCAGGGCCAGCAACGCCGGGTACCGGGCATGGCGGTAGCTCTGCTCGGCGTGCTCCACCCGAGCCCGCAACGCCTCGACCAGCGGCGGCCGGTCTCCATCCGGCCGGTCGTACCGGGCCAGCGCCGCCCGCACCCCATCCACTCCGGCGGCAACCGGCGCGGGCCGCACCGGCCGGGTGGCCAGCAGCACCTCGACGTCGATGCGCAGCGTGTCGGCGATCTCCCGGAGGTTGGACACCCGCTCCAGCCGGCGTACCCCACGTTCGACCTTGTCCACCCAACTCTTCGACTTACCGAGCCGGTCGGCGAACTGCTGCTGCGTCATGTTGCGCCGCACCCGCCACTGGGCGACCCGGCGACCCACCGGCAGCTCGTTCACCGCCGGCCCGTCGCGCTCACCGGACCACCCCGAGAACAAACAGCAGGAGTACGACCACAGCGATCACGCCTCCGTAGAGGTACTGCCGCCGGGGCAGCGGTGCCCGCACAGGACGCGGCGGACAGGGCACCCGATCCCCGTCCGGGTGCGGCGGCCGACCACCGGCCACCGGGTACGCGGGCGGCAACGGCCCGTCGGACGGACGTTCACGCATTGGCACCTCCTGGACACGACGGAACGCGACGGTGAAGAAGCAGGTCAGGGCGGGGCGACACGGGGGAACCACCCCGCCCTGCCCAAGGGACCTCCGCTGCTGACGAGAGAACCCCCGCCACCCAACATAGAGTGCAGTGTGTACAGAGTCAACACAACATGCACAGAGTGTCATGTGCGGTGGCATGCTCAGGGGGCTGACGAGAGGTGGCCCTGCCATGCCCAGGCAACCCGTGTACGAGCAGGTCATCGACGACGTGATCCGCTCGATTCAGTCCGGCGCCCTGCGACCCGGGGACAAGCTGCCCTCGATCGCGGAACTGGGCGAGCAGTACCAGGCCAGCCCTACGCCCATCAGATTCGCACTGCGGATCCTGGATGAGCGGGGCTGGATCGAGGTGCACCAGGGCAAGGGGTCGTTCGTGGCACCGAACCCGCCCGCCTGAGCGCGAGCACACCTTCGTTTCCTTGATCGTTGGCTGCTGGGCGATACGACACGCCGAGCGCGGTGCTGCTGAAGAGCCACCGATCGGCAGCCGTTCGGACGCCACCGCCGGCTCGCGCTCTGGAATCGCCCACTTGGCCCGTTCGCGTGCTGCCTGATGGCTTCGATCGACTCGTCGTGCAGGAAACCGCGGCATCGAACGTGCGCTGATACTCCGGCCTCACGAAACGCGAGTGGATCACGACAACGGGCGGCCGGTCAGGGAACGGCTACGACAGCGGCCACTAGTCGTCCGGCGTGATCAGCGCCAAGGTCGGGAAGTACGTGCGGTAGCGCGCTCCGTCACGGGTCAAGAGGTGGTATCGGCAGACGGCGGCGTGTGCACCGATGTAGAAGTCGGCCACCGGCGAGCGCTTGGTGCCGCCGAGCTTCCGGTACCGCGCATATGCCTTGCCTGCAAGAAAGCCGGCCAGGTAGGGCAATTCCTCGCGGAGGAAGTCCCCCGCCGGCAGGGCCTCGTCCAGTTCCTCGATGCGGGCGAAACGGACCGACACTTCCGCGTACACGATGGGGTTGATCACTAGGTGGCCCGCGTCGCGGGCCTCGGCGAGGGCGGTGGCAGACCACTGGGCCCACTTAGGGTCGTCGGTGAAGACGTCCAGCAGCACGTTGGTATCGACCAGGGTCGTCACTACGCCGGTTGGACGCGATGGCACTGCGCGCAGCCTCTCACTCGCCACGCAGCAGCTCCATCAGTTCCTCGGTGGACATGTGCTCGGTCTCCTTGGCACTGCCCCGCCCGCGCATGTGTCGGACGAGGCGTTGACCTCGGGTTTCGGCGCCCTGCACGCGCACTATGCGCAGGGCCCCGCCCTCCTCGACCACGTCGACCTCATCGCCCTCATGCAGGTTGTAACGGGCTCGCAGCGCGGCCGGGATGGTCACCTGGCCCTTGCTGTTCAGCCGCATGCTCGGTACCTCCGTCACGTAATACCAACGATACGTGACACCTCTCGTTACGCGGCGCGTCCTGGCGAACCGCACCTGGGACTGACCGGGGTGCTTGGCCGCGCGCGAACGGATCTCGCGCAGTAGGTTGGCGGGGTGACTGGACGGTTCCCGATCGAAGACGTCTCCCCCGTCGTCTCGTGCGGGCGGTACCCGGCCAAGGCGGTGGTCGACGAGCCGGTTCCGGTGTCGGCGCGCGCCTACCGGGAGGGGCATGACGCGCTGGGCTGCACCGTGGTGTGGGCCGGCCCGGACGGCGCCCAGCGCCCGTCCACCCGGATGCGCCCCGGCGAGCCCGGCCAGGACCGTTGGCACGCCACCATCCGCCCCGACGCGGTGGGCGAATGGACCTTCTCCGTCGAGGCGTTCCAGGACCCGTACCTGACCTGGCAGAACGCGGTGACCAAGAAGATCGCCGCCGGGCAGGGGCCGGAGGACCTGGCCAACGACCTGGCCGAAGGCGCCCGGGTGCTGGCCGCCGCCCGGGACCTCGTGCCGGCCGCCGACCGGCCCCGCGTCGCCGCCGCGCTCACCGCGCTCGCCGACACCGACCTGCCGTTGCCGCAGCGCGTCGGCCCGGCGCTCGCCCTGGCCGACCTGCTCTGGGAGCACCCGGTGCGAGAGTTGGTCACCGCCGGTGACACGTACTCGATCTGGGTGGACCGCAAGCGGGCGCTCTACTCGGCCTGGTACGAGTTCTTCCCCCGCTCCGAAGGAGCGGTGGGCGACGTCTCCGGCACCTTCGCGACCGCCACCGAGCGGCTTCCCGGCGTGGCGGCGATGGGCTTCGACGTGCTCTACCTGCCGCCGATCCACCCGATCGGCCGGATCAACCGCAAGGGCCGCAACAACGCGCTCACCGCCGGGCCGACCGACGTGGGCTCGCCGTGGGCGATCGGCGCCGCCGAGGGCGGCCACGACACCATCCACCCCGACCTGGGTACGCCGGCGGACTTCCGCGCCTTCATCGAGGCGGCGGCGGCGCAGGGCCTGGAGGTGGCGATGGACCTGGCGTTGCAGTGCGCGCCGGACCACCCGTGGGTCACCGAGCACCCGGAGTGGTTCACCACCCGGGCCGACGGCAGCATCGCGTACGCGGAGAACCCGCCCAAGAAGTACCAGGACATCTACCCGGTCAACTTCGACAACGACCCGGAGGGCATCCGCGCCGAGGTGCTGCGGGTGGTGCTGCACTGGGTGGGCGAGGGCATCCGGATCTTCCGGGTGGACAACCCGCACACCAAGCCGTTCGACTTCTGGCACTGGCTGATCGCCGAGGTCAAGGCGGTCGATCCGGACGTGCTGTTCCTGGCCGAGGCGTTCACCCGGCCGGCCATCATGCACGGCCTCGGCAAGATCGGCTTCACCCAGTCGTACACCTATTTCACCTGGCGCACGACGGCCGCCGAGATGCGGGCGTACTGCGAGGAGTTGATCGAGGCGGCCGACTACATGCGGCCGAACTTCTGGCCGAACACCCCGGACATCCTGCACGAGTCGTTGCAGCACGGCGGCCCGCCGATGTTCAAGATCCGGGCGGTGCTGGCCGCGCTGCTCTCCCCCTCCTGGGGTCTCTACGCCGGCTACGAGCTGTTCGAGCACGTGGCCCGGCCGGGCACCGAGGAATACCTGGACAACGAGAAGTACGAGCTGCGGCCCCGGGACTGGGCCGGCGCCGAGGCGCAGGGCCGCTCGCTGGCGCCGTTCCTGGCCACCCTCAACCGGGTACGCCGCGACAACCCGGCCCTGCACCAGCTGCGCAACCTGCGCTTCCACGAGATCGACAACCCGGCGCTGCTCTGCTGGTCCAAGCACGACCCGGAGACCGGCAACACCGTCATCGTGATCTGCTCGTTCGACCCGCGCGTCGTGCAGTGGGGCAACACCACCCTCGACATGCCGGCGCTGGGCTTCGACTGGCACGAACGGTTCACCGTGCACGACGAGCTGACCGGCACCAGCTACGACTGGGGTCAGCGCAACGCGGTACGCCTCGACCCGTACCTGCAACCCGCGCACGTGCTGACCGTGCGCCGGCCGACGCCGCCCGCCGCGCCGGCGCCCGCCGGTGTCGAACCGGCGGACCTGACCGTCGCCGACGTCCCGGACGACCTGTCCGGAGGCACCGCGCCGACGACCCCGGCACCGACAGCCGCCACCGACCCGGCGGCGGCTCCGCGCCCGGCCGCGGCCCGCCCGGCCGCGGCCCGCCCCGCCGCGGCCCGCCCCGCCGCCTCCGCACCGACCGACGCCGCCCCGAAGGACGCCCGATGGACCAGCTGATCACCGGCGCGACGCACGACCCGCACGCGCTGCTCGGCGCGCACCCCGCCGACTCCGCCACGACGATCCGCACGATGCGCCGGGGCGCCGGTGACGTGGTGCTGCTCGTCGGCGACGAGCGGTACCCGATGAAGCGGGTGCACGACGTGGGCGTCTTCGAGGCCCAGGTCGAGGGCACCGTGCTCGACTACCGGGTGGAGGTCGACGGCACCGCGCACGACGACCCGTACCGCTACCCGCCGACCCTCGGCGAACTGGACCTGCACCTGATCGGCGAGGGCCGGCACGAGCGGCTGTGGGACGCGCTCGGCGCGCGGGTCTTCGACGAGGGTGTGGCGTTCAGCGTGTGGGCGCCCAACGCCCGTGGGGTGCGGGTGGTCGGCGACTTCACCGGTTGGGGCCCGGACGACGGCTGGCCGATGCGGTCACTCGGCTCCAGCGGCGTGTGGGAGCTGTTCGTGCCCAACGCCCGCGTCGGCGCCCGCTACAAGTACCGGGTCCTCGGCGCCGACGGGCAGTGGCGGGACAAGGCCGACCCCCTCGCGGCGTACGCGGAGGTGCCGCCGGCCACCGCCTCGGTGGTGCACCACTCGACGTACCGGTGGAACGACGCGGACTGGCTGGCCCGGCGGGCCGAGCGCCAGCCCCACCAGGAGCCGATGAGCGTGTACGAGGTGCACCTCGGCTCCTGGCGGCCCGGCCTCGGTTACCGCGAACTGGCCGACCAGCTCGTCGCGTACGTCACCGAGCTGGGCTTCACGCACGTGGAGTTCCTGCCGGTGATGGAGCACCCGTTCGGCGGTTCCTGGGGCTACCAGGTGACCGGCTACTTCGCGCCGACGTCCCGCTTCGGCGACCCCGACGACTTCCGCCACCTCGTCGACTCCCTGCACGCCGCCGGCATCGGCGTGATCCTCGACTGGGTGCCCGCGCACTTCCCCAAGGACGAGTGGGCGCTCGCGCGCTTCGACGGCACCCCGCTCTACGAGCACCCCGACCCGCGCCGGGGCGAGCACCCCGACTGGGGCACGTACGTGTTCGACTTCGGCCGCCGCGAGGTCCGCAACTTCCTGGTCGCGAACGCCCTCTACTGGTGCGACCAGTTCCACGTCGACGGGCTGCGGGTCGACGCGGTCGCCTCGATGCTCTACCTGGACTACTCCCGCGAGCACGGCCAGTGGGCCCCCAACCAGTACGGCGGTCGGGAGAACCTGGAGGCCATCGCGTTCATGCAGGAGGTGAACGCGACCGTCTACAAGCACCACGCCGGCGTCGTCATGATCGCCGAGGAGTCCACCGCCTGGCCGGGCGTGACCCGCCCGACCGCCGACGGCGGGCTGGGCTTCGGCTTCAAGTGGAACATGGGCTGGATGCACGACACCCTGCTCTACACCTCGAAGGATCCGATCTACCGCCAGCACCACCACCACCAGCTCACGTTCTCCCTGGCGTACGCCTGGAGCGAGAACTACGTGCTGCCGATCAGCCACGACGAGGTCGTGCACGGTAAGGGGTCACTGGCCGGCAAGATGCCCGGCGACACCTGGCAGCGGCTGGCCAACGTACGGGCGCTGCTGGCGTACATGTGGGCGCACCCGGGCAAGCAGCTGCTCTTCATGGGCTCCGAGCTGGCCGACGACCGGGAGTGGAGCGAGGAGCGGGGCCTCGACTGGTACCTGCTACACGACCCGGCCCGCGCCGGCGTGCAACGGCTCGTCGGCGACCTCAACCGGGTCTACCGGGACACGCCGGCCCTCTGGGCACAGGACACCGAACCGGCCGGGTTCCGCTGGATCGCCGGCGACGACGTCGCCAACAACACCGTGTCGTTCGTCCGGATCGCCCCGGACGGCTCGACGCTGGTGTGCGTGGCGAACTTCTCCGCCCAGCCGCTGCACGACTACCGGATCGGGCTACCGGCCGGCGGGACGTGGACCGAGGTGCTCAACACCGACGCGCACCACTACGGCGGGTCGGGCGTGGGCAACCTGGGCGAGGTCCGCGCCGAGGACGTGCCGTGGCACGGAATGGTGGCGTCGGCGGCCCTCCAGGTGCCCCCGCTGGGCGCGGTCTGGCTCCGCCAGGGCTGACGAACGCGGCGACGCTCAGACCAGGTTGGCGTCTCGGAGCAGCTGCCACAGGCCGGCGCCGTCGGGCGCGGACAGCCACTTCTGCCCCACCGGTCCCGACGAGGGGCGGCCGGCGGGGGCGGGCAGGCTACCGGCCAGCACCGACTGGGTCGGGGACAGTCGGCGGATCGCCACCCCGGCGACGTTCTCCGGGTGGGCGGCGGCGAACTCCCGGTAGATCTCCTGGTCGTGCTGGCCGTCGTCGCCCACCAGCAGCCAGCGCACGTCGGGGAACTCCTTGGCCAGCCGGGCCAGGGTGGAGCGCTTGTGCTCCATGCCGCTGCGGAACCAGCGGTCGGCCGTCGGCCCCCAGTCGGTGAGCAGCAGCGGCCCGGCCGGGTAGAGGTGCCGGGACAGGAACCGGGTCAGCGTCGGCGCGACGTTCCACGCGCCGGTGGAGAGGTAGAAGACCGGCGAACCGGGGTGCGCGGTGACGAGGCGTTCGAAGAGCACCGCCATGCCGGGTACGGCGGCGCGGGCGTGCTCGTCGAGCACGAACGTGTTCCACGCGGCGAGCAGCGGCCGGGGCAGCGCGGTGACCATCACCGTGTCGTCGATGTCGGAGAGGATGCCGAACGTGACGTCCGGGTCGAGGATGCGCACCGGCGCGTCGACCGGCTCGGCGTCGGGGACGCTGAGCCGGACCGTGCCCCAGCCGGGCGGCAGGTCGGCCTCGACCAGCGTGTCGACGAAGCCGCTGCGGTCGGCCCGCGTCTCGTGGCGCACCCCGCCGGCCTCGATGGTCACCGTGACGTGTTTCGCCGGCAGGGTGGTGAAGCTGCGCCAGCCGCGAACCTTGTCCAGGCGGCCCCGCTGGCGGGTGTCCGGACGGCCCAGCAGCACCCGGCACATCACCCGTACCCAGCCCGGGGCGCCGTAGCCGGTGTACGCGACGATGTTGACCCGCCAGCCGGTGCGGCGCAGGCGGCGCTCCACGAGCTGGTGAACGGCGTCCTCGATCCGCGCTGCCCGGTGCAGGTTCGGAACGGCCAGTTGGCCGGCGGGAGTGGGTGGCACGCGCCAACCCTGCCACACGTCGACACCCACGGCCACGCGAGCCGGCCCCGGCTGCGCCGAACCTCCCCGGCCCGCCCGCCGTCCGTGAAACACTCCGGTCGGGACGACGACGGGGGCGTTGGTCGTGTCGCATCCAGAGCAGCACCGTGGGCGGTGGCGCCCGAGACTCGACCGGCCGGCGCTCGTGGCGCTGCTGGTCGGGCTGGTCGGCGTCGTCTACCGGCTGGTCCTGACGCTGTACACGGTGCCGGTGTCGAACAGCGACGAGGCCACCTTCGGCCTCGCCGCGCTGCACATCGGGCAGGGCCGGGAACGCCCGGTCTTCCTGTACGGCCAGCACTACATGGGGATGCTGGAGTCGTACCTGGCGGCGCCGCTGGTCGCGCTGGCCGGACCGAGCTGGCCGGTGCTGCGGCTGCCAATGCTCGCGCTGTACGCGCTCTTCCTCTACCTGATCCACCGGTTGACCCGCCGGATCTGCGCGCCCTGGTTCGCCACCTTCGTCGTCGGCCTGCTCGCGCTCGGGCCGGAGCGGGTGGTACGCGACCAGCTCACCGTCGTCGGCGGGCGGCCGGAGGTGAAGCCGGCGGTGCTGCTGATGCTGCTGATCACCGTGGGACTGGCCGCCGGCACGGTGCACCGCCGGCGGCTCGCCGTCGCACTGTTCGGCCTGCTCGTCGGTGTGGCCGCCTGGTCGGACTGGCTGATCCTGCCGTACCTGGCGGTGGCCGGGCTGGCGCTGGTGTGGGCGCTGCGCCGGGAGCTGCTCGGTTGGTCCGGTCTGCTGCTGGTGGCGGGCTTCGTGGTCGGGGTCGCGCCGATGATCGTCGACAACCTGCGTGCCGGGCCGGGTGAGGACTCGCTGACGGTGTTCCGGGAGGTCAGCACCAAGGCGGGGCCGCTGCCGGCGTGGTCCGAGCGGATCTCCGGTGGCCTGCTGGAGGGGGTGCCGCTGGCGCACGGGCTCTGCCCGGTGGACGGCTGCGGGCGCTGGCAGCAGTGGTTCGGGCTGCTCTACCCGCTGCTGCTGGTGGCCGCCGCGGCGCTCGCCGTACTCGCGTACCGCCGGGCCGCCGGCGGGCCGCGCGGGGAGCGGGTCGGGCCGGTCGTACAGCTCGCGCTGGTCGCGGGCGCGGCGTTGACCCTGCTGTCGTACGTGCGCAGCCCGCTCGCCGCGACCAGCCCACTGGACAACGCCCGCTACCTGTCGGTGCTGCAACTGTCACTGCCGGCGGTGCTCTGGCCGCTCTGGGTGGCGGCCCTGACCTCCTGGCGGGGCACGGTCAGCGTGCTCGGCCGGCTCACCGGCGCGCTGGCCACCGCGGTGCTGGTCGCGCTGACCGCGATCACGCTGGTGATCACCGTGCTGTTCGCGACGACCGGCACCGCCGCGTCGCGAACCGAGGAGCGCCAGGCCCGGGACCTGGCCGCCGCCCTGCGCGCCGACGGCCCGCACGAGGTGTACGGGGACTACTGGACCTGCAACCGGCTGATCTTCAACACCGACGAGAGGGTCGTCTGCGGCGTGCTCGACGCCGACCTGTCCCCCGGGCAGAACCGCTACCGGCCGTACTGGCGGCAGGTCGGCCGGGCCGAACGGCCGGGTTACGTGGTGGAGGTCGACTCGCCGATGGACCGCCGGCTGCGCCGGTTGCTCGCCGACTCCGCCGACGCCGCGCTCGTCCGGGAGGTCGGCGGCTATCGCGTGTACCACCCCGACACACCGGTGCGGCTGTGGCGGTAGAGCCGGGTCGTACGCTGGCCGGGCCGGCGCGCGGGGCGCCGACGCACCCGTCGAGGAGACCCGATGCTCATCCTGCTGCCGCCCTCGGAGGGAAAGGCCGATGCCGGCACCGGACGGCGCTGGGCCGCGGACCGGCTGTCGATGCCCGAGCTGAACCCGGCCCGCGAGCGGGTCCTCGACGCGCTGGTGGCGCTCTGCGCCGGCCCGGACGAGGAGGCGGCTCGGACGGCGCTCGGCCTCAGCGACGGGCAGCGCGGCGAGCTGCGGCGCAACGCCCGACTGCGGGCGGCGGCCACCGCACCGGCCGAACGGCTCTACACGGGGGTGCTCTACGAGGCGCTGGAGCTGGCCTCGCTGCCGGCACCGGCACAGCGGGCGGCCCGCCGGTCGATCCTGATCAGCTCGGGTCTGTGGGGCGCGGTGCGGCTGGCCGACCGGATCCCGCCGTACCGCTGCCCGATCGGCGCCCGCCTGCCCGGCGTGGGCGCGCTGTCGGCGTACTGGCGCGGGGAGCTGGCGCCGGCGCTGGACGCCGCAGCCGGCCGGGGGCCGGTGCTGGACCTGCGCTCCGGCGCGTACGCGGCCACCTGGACGCCACGCGGGGAGCTGGCCGAGCGGACGGTCACCGTGCGGGTGCTGCACGAACGGGAGGTCGACGGTGCGCCGGTCCGTTCGGTGGTGAGCCACTTCAACAAGGCGACCAAGGGGCGGCTGGTGCGTGACCTGCTGGTCGCCGGGGCCCGGCCGCGTACCGCCGCGGAGCTGATCGGCACGCTGCGGGAACTGAAGCACACCGTCGAGGAGCAGACCGTCGCGCCGGGCCGGGTGCGGCAGGTGGATCTGGTCGTCACCGACCTGTGACGGCGGGCAGCCGCAAGATTTGCTCAAGGCTCGGCGCGAGCGGTTCCGCAATGGCGTCGCAGGGGCCACGGTAGGAGAACCCAGACTCCGACAAGGGGGCCTCCGTTGACCCGCGAACCCGCCCTGCTCGATAGACTCCGCACCCCGGCGACGCCACCCCCACTGGACTGGCTGACCCTGGGCGACGCGTTCGAGGCCGCCTGCCTGCTGCGCTGCACGCCACCGCCGACCGCCGCCCGACCGGGCACGACGCCCACGTCGTACACCCCGGCTGTCGAGTTCAACCGGGAGGACGCCGCCCAACGGATGCGCCAGCTGCTCGGACGGCTGGACATCCCGGTGACCCACGAGGCGGCCGTCGGTGGCCTGCGTCGCCGCTATGAGCTGCACCGGCTCTGGGTGCCCCGGGAACACCACAGGACGTACACCCGGCTGTTGGACGCCGGCTGGTGGCAGGGGCGTCGGGAGCTGCTCGGCGGGCCGCTGCCCGGCGCCTCGCCGGCCCGCCGGCGGTGGGTGTCCCGCCTGGCGGCCTCGGCCTGGCGGTCGGCGCTGCTGGCCGGTGGGCGGCACGTCCGCCGGCACATCCTCGGCGTCCGGATCACCGACCGGGAGCTGGCCGCCGTGCTGATCCGCGGCGCCGCCGTGCTCGACGTGCCGGCCCGGCTGCGCCCGGGCACCGGCTGCTTCCTGGTCAGCGTCGCCGACGGCCCCGACCGGGAGCGGATCCTGAGCAGCGCCGCCCTGGAGCCCGCCCGCCGCCCGGCCTGCTGAACGGGCGCCGGTGACGCGCCGGCCGCCCCGGACGGGCTTGCGCCCACCGGGCCGACGGCGCACAGTGCAGCGCGTGAGGCATACCCCGTCCAGCCGGCCCGGCCACCGCGGCGCGGGCACGGCGGCCCTGTTGACGCTGCTGCTGACCCTGACGGTGGGCGGCTGCCGGGACACCGCGACCGACCCGGTGCCGATCCGGATCGCCACCGGCAGCCCCACCGCCGTCTACTACGCCTTCGGGCAGTCCCTGGCGGCCATCCTCAACCGGGAACTACCCGACGTACGGGCCAGCGTGGTGGTCACCGCCGCCTCGGCGGAGAACGTCCGACTGGTCGGCTCCGGCGACGCCGAGCTGGGCTTCACCCAGGCCGACGTGCTGCTCGGCCCCACCACGGCGAGCGCGTCGATCAACGCGATCGCCCGGGTGTACGACGACCAGCTGCACCTGGTCACCACGGGCGGTGGCCCGGTGCGTACCGTCGCCGACCTGGGTGGGCGGCGGGTGTCCGTCGGCGCCCCCGGCTCGGGTACCGAGATCACCGCGAGCCGCCTGCTGGAGGTGGCGCGGCTCGGCGGCGACGCGGTGCACCGCGAACGGCTCGGACTGGACGACTCGGTGGCCGCGCTGCGTGCCGGGCGCATCGACGCGTTCTTCTTCTCCGGCGGGCTTCCGGTGCGGGGCATCGAGGAGCTGGCCTGGCGCAGCGCCACCCGGATCGTCGACCTGAGCGAGTGGACCGAGCGCCTGCGCTCCCGCTACGGCCCGGTCTACGTCTCCCGGGACATTCCCCGCTCGGTGTACGGCGTCGACCGGGTGACCACGGTGGCCGACCCGAACTACCTGATCGTGCGGGCCAACCTGCCCCAGCGGCTGGTCCGGGAGGTGACCGCACTGTTGATGGACCGGCGGGCCGAGCTGGCCGCGGCGCATCCGGCGGCGGGACGGATGAGCCCCCGCTCGGCGATCGTCACCGCCCCGCTGGCGCTGCACCCCGGCGCGGCGGCCTGGTACCGCGCGGCCAAACCCTGACGGTCGCCCGTCACCCGGCGGGGACGGGCCGCGCCGGCCCGGCGGGTTCGGTGTCCACGGCCACCCGGTCGACCTCGGGAGCGGGTGGCGGCGCCGGAAACCACAGGCCGGCGACCAGCCCCCGCGACTCCCCCGCGCGCATCGTGAGCCGCCCGTCGGAGGCGTCCACCAGCACCGCGACGATGGTCAGGCCGAGCCCCGCGCCGTCGACGTTCTGCGCGTCCGGTGCCCGCCAGAACCGCTCGGTGGCCTGGCCGAGCTGACTCTCGGTCATGCCCGGGCCGGAGTCGCGCACCTCCAGGACCACCCCGTCGTCACGGTGGGCCACCGTCACGGTCACCGCACCGCCTGGCCCGCTGAACTTCACCGCGTTGTCGATCAGCGCGTCCAACGCCTGGTCGACGGCGGTCGGCACGGTCCGGGCGTACGCCGGGGCATCGCTCGTGGCCAGCCGCAGCGTGACCGACCGGTGCCGGGCCAGCGGTGCCCACGCGGCCACCCGGGACGCCGCCACCGCGGCGGCGTCGACGGTGACCCGCTCGTTCTCCTCGCGTTCGGCCCGGGCCAGGGTGAGCAGCGCGTCGAGCACCAGCGCCAGCCGGTCGGTCTCCTCCAGCGCCAGCCGGTGCTCGGAGCGGCCGTCCTCGTCGGTGAGGCTGGGGCCCAGCTCCTCCACCCGCAGCCGCAGCGCGGTGAGCGGGTTACGCAGTTGGTGGCTGGCGTGCGCCACGAAGGCACGCTGCCGGTCCATCACGTCGGAGACCACGTCGGCCATGTGGTTGAAGCCGGCCGCGAGCCGGCGCAGCTCCGGCGGGCCGAGGCGGTGCTGCACCCGGGCGCTCCGGTCGCCCTCCGCGATCACGTGGGTGACCGCGTCCAGTTCGGTGACCGGGCGCAGCACCCAACCGGCCAGCCCGAACGCGGTGAGCACGCAGGCCAGTACGGCGAGCAGACCCGCCAGGGCGAGCAGCAGCCACCAGAGGGCGACGGCCCGGCGGATCGGGTCGGCAGGGGTCACGATCACCACCGCGCCGAGCACCTCGCCACCGTCGCTGACCGGCACGGCCACCACCACCGGCGCGGTCGTCCACGGCCACACCGACCCGGGGGCGCTGGTCTGCTGCCCGGACAGCGCGATGTCCAACACCGAGGCGGTCGCGGCGGGCTGCCACCGCGGCGAGGCGATCAGCGTGCCCCGGTCCCGGTCGACGACGGCCGCTCCGATCGCGTACAGCTCGTCGTAGCTGCGCAGCTCAGACTCGATCGGGTCCGGCCCGCCGCCGCGCAACGTCGGCCCGGCCAGCGACGCGAACCGGGTGGCGTCGGCCAACCGGTCGGCGCGGACCCGTTCGGTCTCGCTCGCGGCCAGGGTGGCGGCCAGCGGGGTCTCCAACGCGATCAGGACGAGCACCATCAACAGCAGATAGCTGATCACCAGGCGGCGGCGCACGACGACCCCTCAGACCTCGCGCAGCCGGTAGCCGACCCCGCGTACGGTCTCCACCAGGCGGGCGTCGCCCAACTTGCCGCGCAGCGACCCGACGTGCACCTCGACGGTGTGCCGGTCGGCCCAGGTGGTGCCCCAGGCGTCGAGCAGGATGCGGTCGCGGGGCACCGCCACGCCGGGCTGACGGGCCAGCGAGAGCAGCACGTCGAACTCCTTGCGGGTCAACGCGACCAGCCGGCCGTCCACCGTCACCGTCCGGGCGGTCACGTCGATGCGCACCGACCCGGCCTCGATCAGGTGCCGCTCGGGTGCCGCGTTCGCGGCTCGGCGCAGCACCGCCTCGATGCGGGCCTGCAACTCCACCATCGAGAACGGTTTGACGACGTAGTCGTCGGCGCCGAGGCGCAGCCCGAGCACGCGGTCGCGTTCCTCGCCCCGTGCGGTGACCGCGATGATGCCGAGCTGGCTGCTGCGCCGGCGCAACGCCCGGCACAGGTCGGTGCCGTCCCCGTCGGGCAGCGTCAGGTCGAGCAGCACCAGATCGCACGGGGCGGCCGAGAGCGCGGCGGCGACGGTGGCCGCGTGCTCCACCTGGTATCCGCGCCGGGTGAGGGCCGAGGAGAGCGCAGCGGCCACCCGGCGGTCGTCCTCCACCAGCAGGATGCGCACCCGTGCCCCCGTCCCTCGCAGCGCCGTCCTGCGAATGGTGGCAGAAGCGCGCGGTGAGTGGGAGGCCCGCCCACCGGGGGCGGCCGGTCAGAGGCCGAAGACGTCGTCCGCGACGGCGTCCCGGACGCCGTCGGTGAAGCCCCGGAAACCCGGGTCGTCGTGGCGGGCCGGCACGCTGGTGACGTTGACCCCGCTGGCCTGGGTAACCGCGTCGACCAGGGGCGGATAGTCGATCTCGGCGTCGTCGAAGGCGTCGTCGTCCGCCTCGGCCAGATTGATCACGTGCTGCACGTCGTCCGACGGGGTGTCCGGATCCGCGGCCCACTCGCCGCCGGCCCGGTAGCACTCGCCGTACAGCGCGCGCTGGCTGTCGGTCCAGTCGTCGTCGTAGTTCTCCATCGCCATCCCCTCCGCGGCCGCTCCACCTGAGCATGCCGGGCGACGACCGGCGTCGGCGGCGGTACGGCCGAAACGCGTACCGGCCGACGTAGGCTGCGGAGGTGATCTACAAGCTGCTGCCGACCGTGGAGTGGGACGACGCCCGGGCGGCCGGGCACCTGGCCGGCTCGGCGGTGGACCGGCAGGACGGTTTCATCCACCTCTCCGCCGCCGACCAGGTGGTGGAGACGGCCCGTCGGCACTTCGCCGGCGCCACCGGGCTGACCCTGCTGAGCGTCGACGAGCAACGGTTGGGCGACGTGCTGCGCTGGGAGCCGTCGCGGGGCGGGCACCTCTTCCCGCACCTGTACGGTCCACTGCCGGTCACCGCGGTGGTGGCCGCGCGGGTGTTGCCGGTGGACGTCCCGGTCGCCGACGCGGTGGCCGCGCTGCTGGACTGACACGACCACGCCCCGGTCCGACGGTGTCGGGCCGGGGCGCGGAGCGGTGCGCCGATCAGCGGCAGAGGCGGCCGATCTCCTCCTGGAACCGGTCCATCGGGTTGGCCTCGGCCGGCCCGAGCAGGTAGGTCTTCAGCTCCCGGCGGGCCTCGGTCATCGGGTCGTCACCGGCCCGGGTCACCGACACGATCTTCTCCAGCTCGCCGCAGTCCCTGGAGAGCAGGTACGCGGCCCGCGCGGTCGGGAACTCGCGGCGGAACTCGTCCTCCGGCAGGCCGGCCGGGTTGGCCACCACGTACGGGCGCTGGCTCTGTACGAAGTCCGAGACCACACTGGACACGTCGCTGATCAGCAGGTCGGTCTGGTTGAAGCAGTCGAACAGCGCCGGCGTGCGGCCGGTGATGACCAGGTGCGTGGTGCCGTCCAGGGAGGACGCGTTCGGGTTGCCGCCGGCGGAGCGGATCGCGTCGACGATCCGCTCGTGCACGGTCCGGGCCGCCTTCGACCGCGACCCGGTGAGCGGGTGCGGCTTGTAGATCAGGCGCACCCCGGGGGTCGTGGCCAGCACCCCCTTGACGATCCGCTCACCCATCAGCACCAGCGAGGTGTGGTACGGGTCGTCGTCGAGCCAACCCTCCCAGGTGGGCGCGTACAACACGGTGAACGGCCGGTCCACCGACTCGGCGCCGAAGGTGTGCACCCCGGCGAGCTGCGGCCGGCCGATCTCCACGATGTCGGAGTCGAGCACCCCCACGCCGGCCCGGGCGTACCGCTCCCGGCCCGCCAGGCCGGCGACCCACACCTCGTCGTACACCTTGCTGTAGGGGTTGACGCTGGCCTGCTTGTCGCTGTCACCGTGCCCGACGAAGACGTGCTTCGTGCCGGGCTCGCGCAGCATGTGGATGTTCGCGCCGACGTTCGCGGCGTACAGCGCCGCGCGGATGCTGCCGAGTTCGAGGTTCATGAAGTCCACCCCGGTCGGTACGCAGATCACCGGCAGCCGCGTGTCGGCCAGCTCCAGGAACGCGTCCCGGCTGCGCATCAGCACCACCGCGCGCTGCTGGAGCGCCTCGGTCGGGGCGAGCCACATGTTCGCCTGGTAGACGTCCTTCGCCGGGCCGGCGAAGTAGAGCGCCACCTCGGGCCGGTAGGTGTCCAGCCAGCGCTGGACGGCCGGCAGCAGCGGGTCCTGCCCCGCGCCCCGGCCACGCAGCCAGGTCAGCGCGATGATCGCGCCCACCACGCCGGTCGCCACCACGGCCACCGCGGCGGCGACGAAGAACGGCGTCACGTCGTGCTGGACCGCGGCGGCCACGGCGGCCGGCACCAGCAGCAGGTTGAGCAGGGGCATCCGGTCACCGGCGACAGCTGCCGCCCAGGCCGGCGGCTGCGGGGCGGCGGACAGCGGACCCAGCTCGATGTTGCGCACCATGGCGGAGAGCGGGTTACGACGCTCGATCATCGTGGAGAACGCCCCGGCGAAGACCGACACGACCCACACCGCGGCGGGCAGGGCGAGCAGCAGGGTCAGCTCACCGCCGGTGAGCGGGACCTCGGCGGCGACCAGCAGCACGGCGGCGAGGTCCCGGGTCAACTGCCGGTACGACCAGTGCAGGCCGACCTTCTCCAACAACAGCGGCGACGACGGGGACCAGCGGGCCACGGCGAACTCGCCGACCACCGCGACAAGGCCGGCGACGGCGAACAGACCGACCCATCCGAAGGTGCCGGCGACGAGCATGACCAGGTAGGACAGCACCAGCAGTGCGGCCTGGGCGGCCACCCCGATACGTCCTGTCAACGTGCCGAACAACGAGTTTCGCTCCCTACGAGTTTGATGACCGGCTTGGGCGGGTGGTCCCCGACGCCGATCGCGTCCGGCCGCTCTCCCGCTCTTCGCGCAGGCCGTTCCCCATCACCGAGCTCCTGAGGTGCAGTGTGCCGCGCGGCAGCCCGAGCACGGGGCCGGCCGCCTGCGCGTGACTGCGACCTTAACGCGAGAGGGCGTGACGGCATCGCCCGGGTATCGGGTGACAATCCGGTCAAACGCGCACCGGCAGCCCCGGCCGGTGCGCGGTACCGCGTCGGACGGCGGACCTGCCGTCCGACCGAAGCGCCACACACCGGCATTCGGGCAGCTCGACCGCCGCTGGCGGCCGGGCAGCTCAACCGCCGCTGGCGGCCGGGCCGGACGTCGTGGTGCGGTAGCAGATCATCCCGCCCGGGGACTTGCGCGAGGCGACCCGCACCAGACCCAGAGCGGGTGCCGCGTCGTTGCCGACCTTGTTGGTCCTCCACAGGCAGACCGCGGCCACGTCGACCCGGCGCAGGGCCGCGTCGACCTCGGCGACCGACGGCATCGGCTCGACGCCGTCGGCGAACCTGCCCAGCAACAGCCGGTCCTTGGCGAACGGGGTGTCCATGCCGTAGTCGGTGAGATAGAGGTCCCGGGCCATCACCACCCGGGTGCGGGTGGTGACCTGGGGCATGGCCCGCATGACCGACGTGGGGGCGAGCACCAGCCCGTCCGGCAGGTCCTGCCGGGTGATCCAGAACGTCACGTTCTTGCGCGTGTCCGGCATCCGCCAACTCGGCTTGTCCTGCAGGACATTGGCCGTCCACATCGGCTCGCCAAGGTTGAAGAAGGCGAGCACCAGGGCGACCGGGATCGCGAAGGCCAGGGCCCGGTTCGGCCAGGCGAGCCGGGGCCGTCGGGGCAGTCGGATCGTCGCCAGCAGGCCGACGAACAGCGGCACCGGCAGGATCCACGGCACCCGCCACAGCACCGCCGCCAAGCCGGTGAGTTCGGCGCCCACCACCAGGACACCGGGTACGAGCAGCAGCGTCACGGTCAGCACGGCGCTGGCGCTCAACAGTCGTGGCGCGCCGCGACGCAACAGCAGCGGGGAACTCCACATGGCCACGCCGGCGATGACACCGAGCACGCCGAGCCACAGGCTGAACTCGTAGACGGCGCGCGGTTCCTGCACCTCGGTGTACGTGGCGATGACGTTGTCGAGGCCGTTCGTGGTGAGTCGGGTGAGCACGCCGGACAGCAGCGGGTACGCGGCGGCGGCGGCGAAGCACAGGACCGCCTCGCGGGGACGCCGCAGGAGCAGCAGCACCGCGGCGACCGTCGCCGCCAGGAGCGGCAGCAGGATGACCGCGGTGGTGGTCAGCCCGACGGCGGCGACCGAGAGCAGCGCGAGCAGGGCGAGGGCCCGCCGGGACCGGTTCTCCAGGAAGTCCGTGAGGTACACCCAGGCGAGCGGGACGAGCCCGTGGACGAACACGCTCTTGCCCTGCGTGAGCCGGGGCAGGTGGTAGGTGTTCAACACGTCCGGGGCACCCGCCACGAGCAGGATGTACGCCAGGGCCACACCGAAGACCAGCAGCGGACGCCGGGGCGCCCACCGCAGCACCAGCCGCCACAGCGCGAAGATCACGAAGACGGCCAGCAGCGGGAGCATGAGATACCAGGTCACCGAGGCGGCGTGCACGTGCAGGACACGCGCGAGCGCACCGATGAACACCTCGAACGAGGGGATCGGCGGGTTCGCCGTACCGCCGGGGAGGACGCCCTCGGTGAACAGGAAGTCCCGGAACGGGATCTCGTCGCGTTCGGCCACCCAGACCGACTTGCCGACGTAGAAGACGTCGTCGAGGGACACCCGGGCGAGCAGCGTCGCGAAGTACGCGGCGGCCAGCGAGACGGCGAGCACCACGTAGCCCTGCACCGAGGTGGTCACCGCGCCGGCGGTCGCGGGAGAGCCGCCGACGGTGACGCCGAAGCCGGTCGTCGCGCCCCGCACCCGCAGCGACGTCCACACCGAGACGATCGCGACGACGCCGAGGGCGATCGCCAACCACCAGGTGAGCTGGTCGGTGCCGAGGGCCGCGAGCAGTGCCGCGCCGGTCGCCGCACCGATCGGAAGGACGTAGCGGCGCAGCAGTGTCGCGCGTCCGACCGCGGCCGGCGACGCCTCGGGCGACTCGTCCGCCGTCTCGGCGCCGGTGGTCGGGATCGGCTCGCCGGCCCGGCGACGGGAGCGCAGCCGCCACCCGACGGCCACCGTGATCACCATGGCGACGGCCCAGGCGGCCAGGACCACCGAGGGGCGCAGGTCCAGGGCGAGGTTGAGGTGGTAGAGCAACGTCCAGAGCGCGAAGCTGACGATCGCGGCGTCGGTGAGGACGACAGGTAGCGCGGCCACGGCGGCGTTGACGCGTCGGACCAGAGCACCCGAGCCTGATCGTCGGCCACCCGGCGCCGTGGGCGTGCCCCGGTCGGCTGGCGCAGGTGCCTCCACAACGTCCTGGACTTCCGTCACGAGCCGTCCTTGTCGTCTATCCGTGTACGCCCGGGGCCGGACCGCCCTGGGATCGACACGGGAGGGTGTCCGAATTGGCGGGTGCAGCCTACCGGGCTCGTACCGGGTACGCGGGGGTGCCCGGCGGCAGCGCGAGTCACGTCCCCACGCCCGCGCCGTGCTGGTGGGGCACCCCGCTCTGCACGCCGAGTCCGGCGACGACGGACTCGACCAGACGGTCCAGGTAGCTGTCGGTGAGGGGCAGTCGGGCGATGGCGAGCCGCCAGTAGAGCGGGCCGACGATGAGATCGATCGCGGCGTCCGGGTCGGTGTCGGCCGGTAGCTCACCGCGCTGCACGGCCCGGCTGACCAGGCGACCACCGATGTCCTGCTGGCGGGCGTGCAGCACCTCACGCAGGGTCGCGTCGATGCTGGGGTTGCGGGCGGCCTCGGCCAGCAGGTCCGGAATGATCTGCGAGGCCAGCGGGTGGCGCAGGGCGTGCGCCACGGCCTGGAACAGCAGCGCGAGGTCGCCGCGCAGGGTGCCGGTGTCCAGCGCCGGGAGCTTGCCGTGCGCCGCCGCGGCGACGATCTCCACCACCAGGTCGAGCTTGGAGTTCCACCGCCGGTAGATCGCGGTCTTGCTGACGCCGGCCCGGCGGGCGACCGCCTCGATGGAGAGGCGGCCGTAGCCGACCGCGGCGAGCTCCTGCATCAGGGCGCGCCGGATGGCCGTGGTGATCTCGCCACGGAGCACCGCCGCACCGGCCGGGGTACGCCTCTTCTCGGTCGTCACCAGGGGCTCTTCTCACAGGTCACGCGGACCAGAGTAGCGCAACGACGATACGGTTGCGTCCCGACGTGTTTCGGACTACTGTCCACGCAGCGGCGAGGCGGCGCCCCGCGCACCCATCCCACTAGGATTCCATCGTCGCGAGCAACCCCGTCTGCACGAAAGATCGGAGCGCCATTTCCATGGCCACCACCGCGCTGGTCGACCCCGACACGGGCCTGACCCAGGCGCAGCTGGCCGCTCGGCACGGGCTGCGGGTCGCCGGTGAGCGACCCAGCCTCGTCGAGTACAGCCGCCGACTGTGGGCCTACCGGCACTTCATCGCCGCGTACGCCAACGCCAAGCTGGTCGCCTCGTACAGCAACGCCAAGCTGGGTCAGCTCTGGCAGGTGCTCACCCCGCTGACCAATGCGGCGGTCTACTACCTGATCTTCGGGGTGGTGCTGGCGCAGAACAGCATTCCGAACTTCATCGCGTACCTGACCACCGGGCTGTTCATCTTCAACTTCACCCAGAGCGCGGTCCTGGCCGGCACCCAGTCGATCAGCAGCAACCTGGGGCTGATCCGGGCGCTGCACTTCCCCCGGGCCAGCCTGCCGCTGTCCACCACGATCACCCAGTTCCAGCAGCTGCTGGCCTCGATGGTCGTGCTGATCGGCATCGTGCTGGTCACCGGCGAGCCGATCACCCTGAAGTGGTTGCTGCTGGCGCCGGCCCTGCTGCTGCAGGCGGTGTTCAACGCCGGCGTGGTGCTGCTGGTGGCCCGGCTGGGCTCCAAGTCGAGCGACCTGAAGCAGGTCATGCCGTTCGTCATGCGCACCTGGATGTACTGCTCCGGCGTCCTCTACAGCGTCAGCCTCTTCGAGCGGCTGCCCGCCTGGGCGACGACGCTGGTGCAGTACAACCCGCTGCTGGTCTACATCGAGCTGGCCCGCTACTCCCTGCTCGAACAGGCGCCGCTGCTCAACGAGTCGCTGACCCAGCTCTGGCTGGTCGCGGCCGGTTGGGCGCTGGTGGCCGGGATCGGCGGTTTCATCTACTTCTGGCGCGGCGAACAGGAGTACGGCCGTGGTTGAGCACATCGGGGCCCCCACCGAGGCGACCGCGACACTGACCGCCACGCAGGAGCGCATCCCGACCGTGGTGGTCGACGACGCGCACATCATCTACCGGGTGCACCAGGGCGCCGCCGGTGGCACCACACCGGTCGCCGCGCTGCGCCGGCTGGTGAAGCGCACGCACGCGCCGAACGTCCGGGAGGTGCACGCGGTCAAGGGCGTCTCGTTCACCGCGTACCGGGGCGAGGCGATCGGGCTGATCGGCAGCAACGGCTCCGGCAAGTCCACCATCCTGCGGGCCATCGCCGGCCTGCTGCCGGTCAACCGGGGCGCGATCCACACGCAGGGGCAGCCGTCGCTGCTCGGCGTGAACGCGGCACTGCTCAACGACCTGTCCGGTGAGCGCAACGTGGTGCTCGGATGCCTGGCCATGGGCATGCACCCGGACGAGGTGGCCAAGCAGGCCGCGGGGATCATCGACTTCTCCGGGATCAACGAGCGGGGCGACTTCGCCAGCCTGCCGATGCGGACGTACTCGTCGGGCATGGCGGCCCGCCTGCGCTTCTCCATCGCCGCCGCAAAGAAGCACGACGTGCTCCTCATCGACGAGGCGCTCGCCACCGGCGACAAGGGCTTCCGCAAGCGCAGCGAGCAGCGGGTGCGGGAGCTGCGTGAGGGCGCCGGCACGGTGTTCCTGGTCAGCCACCAGCTCTCCTCGGTACGGGACACCTGCGAGCGGACAATCTGGCTGGAATCGGGCCTCATTCGGATGGACGGGCCGACCGACGAGGTCATCCGGGCGTACGAGGCGTACGCGAACAGCAAATAGAGCGACGCCATCGACACGACGCCATCGACACGACGCCATGGACCGCGTCGCCCGCGTTGGGGCGGCGCGGTCCGCGCGTTAAGGTTCATTCCGTCGCCGCTCGGGCGGAACCTTCCGTTAACGCATTCCTGAGAGTGAGGATCCGGCAATGACGCAGGACCAGACCACTGGCCCGGACGCCGCAACGGAGACCCCGACGCCGTGGCGGCCCTCGCGGACAGTGGCCGTGGTGCTGGCCGGCGGCACCGGCACCCGGCTGGGCCTCGGCATCCCGAAGCAACTGCTGAAGATCGCCGGTAAGCCGATCATCGAGCACACCCTGGCCGTCTTCGAGGCCGCACCGGAGATCGACGAGATCATCGTGCTGATGGCCACCAGCCACGTCGAGGACGCCCGGCAGATCGTCGAGAAGGCCGGCCTGCGCAAGGTCACCAAGGTGATCGAGGGCGGCGACACCCGCAACGCGACCACCCGCATCGCCCTGGACGCCGTCGGCCCGGCCGACTGCAACATCCTTTTCCACGACGCGGTACGCCCGCTGCTCAGCGGCCGGATCGTCCGCGAGTGCGTGAACGCGCTCTGGACCTACGACGCCGTGGACGTGGCCATCCCCTCCGCAGACACGATCATCCAGGTCGACGACAACGACTGCATCACCGACATCCCGGTGCGTTCGCGGCTGCGCCGCGGCCAGACCCCGCAGGCGTTCCGCTCCCCCACCATCCGCGAGGCGTACCGGATCGCCGAGGGTGACCCGGACTTCGCCGCCACCGACGACTGCGGCGTGGTGCTGCGGTACCTGCCCGGCACCCCGATCAAGGTGATCGACGGTTCCGACGAGAACATCAAGGTCACCCACCCGGTCGACGTGCACCTGGCGGACAAGCTCTTCCAGCTCGCCGCCGCGCAGGCCCCCCGGCTCACCGACCACCGCAGCTACACCGAGGAGCTGACCGGCCGCACCATCGTGGTGTTCGGCGGCAGCTACGGCATCGGCCACGAGCTGACCGAGCTGGCCCGGCGCTACGGCGCGCAGGTCTTCCCGTTCAGCCGCTCCACCACCGGCACCCACGTCGAGCGCGCCGAGGACGTCGAGGCCGCGCTGAAGACCGCCTTCGACGCCACCGGCCGCATCGACCACGTGGTGGTCACCGCCGGGATCCTGGAGAAGGGCGCCCTCGCCGAGATGGACGAGGAGACCATGGACCGACTCCTCCAGGTCAACTTCGTCGGCCCGGTGACCATCGCCCGGCAGTCCCTGCCCTACCTCCAGCAGACCAAGGGCCAACTGCTGCTCTACACCTCCAGCTCGTACACCCGGGGGCGGGCCCGCTACGCGCTCTACTCCGCCACCAAGGCCGCCCTGGTCAACCTCACCCAGGCCCTCGCCGACGAGTGGGCTGACGTCGGCGTACGCGTCAACTGCATCAACCCGGAGCGGACCGCCACCCCGATGCGTACCCGGGCCTTCGGCGAGGAGCCGGAGCACACCCTGCTGGCCGCGGAGGCCGTCGCCCAGTCGTCGCTGGACGTGCTGATCTCCGACCTGACCGGCCAGGTCATCGACGTACGCCGGGCACCCGGTGACGGACCGGCCGTGCCGGCGCAGTCCGGGCCGGACCGGGCCGAGGCGCCGGCCGGCGTGGCGTCCGCGAACTGACGTCGACGGCTGCGGAACCACGAACGGAGCGACATGCGCGGCGACCTGGTCCGAAAGCTGGCCGCCCGGTGCCTGAGCACCGGGTTGGCCGTGCTGGCCTTTGTCGTGC
Organism: Micromonospora sp. NPDC050695; assembly: GCF_040654415.1. Lineage (NCBI taxonomy): Bacteria > Bacillati > Actinomycetota > Actinomycetes > Micromonosporales > Micromonosporaceae > Micromonospora > Micromonospora sp. NPDC050695. Next base: position 37,025 of record NZ_JBFAHZ010000032.1, on the reverse strand, counting down.
TGGCGCTCACCGACGCCACCGGCTGGGGGTTGGCGCTGGCCGTCGCCGCGCTGGCCGGCTCGGCCGCCGAGCAGCGGATCCGTCCGACCGCTGACCTCGTCGCCGAGACGACGCTGATCGCCGCCGCGATCCTGGTCGGTTACTCCCGGCCGCTGGACGACGGGCTCGACCTCGCGCTGGTCGCCACCGCGCTGGTCCTGCTGGGGCTGGTGCTGCTGGTGGGGCCGCTGCGCACCGCCGGCAATCTGGAGATCCGGGCCGCCAACCTGCCGGTGCGTGCCTGGACGCCGCTGATCGCCGACCGGCTCGGCACCGCCCTGCTCGGGCTGCTCGCCGTGGTGGCCCTCGCCGCCGCGCTGACCCTGCCGGCCGGCGTGGCCCTGGCCGCCACCGTGCTGCTGGGCGCGGGAGCCGGGGCGGTCGCCCTGGACCTGGCCCGGCGGCGGTTCCGCCCGGCCGTCGGCGGCGGTGCGGTGGCGCGCGCCCTGCGCCGGCACGAGCCGGAGTTCCTGCTCTACTTCTCCGCGCCGCCCGGCTCGGAATACCAGGTCACCATGTGGCTGCCGTACCTGCAGCGGATCGGCCGGCCGTTCCTGGTCGTGCTGCGCGAGCCGGAGTTCCTGGCCCCGATCGCCGCGGCCACCGACGCGCCGGTGGTCTACTGCCCCACCCTGCGGTCGCTGGACGAGGCGCTGGTGCCGAGCCTGCGCGCGGCGTTCTACGTCAACCACGGCGCGAAGAACAGCCACTGCATCCGCTTCACCCAGCTCACCCACGTGCAGTTGCACCACGGCGACAGCGACAAGGCGCCGAGCGCCAACCCGGTGTCGGGGATCTTCGACCGGATCTTCGTGGCGGGGCCGGCGGCGATCGACCGATACGCCCGCGCCGGGGTGCAGATCCCGGCGGACAAGTTCGTGGTGGTGGGCCGCCCACAGGTCGAGTCGATCGAGGTACGCCCCGAGCCGGCGCGGGGGTTGGCGCAGCCCACCGTGCTCTACACCCCGACCTGGACCGGGCACCACGCCGACGCCGACTACTGCTCGCTGCCGGTGGCCGAGAAGCTACTGCGTCGGCTGCTGGAGCGCGGCGCGACCGTGATCCTGCGGGCCCACCCGTACACGGCGCAGAACCCGGCGTCGGCACGCCAACTGGCCCGCCTGACCGAACTGCTGGTCGCCGACCGGGCCCGCAGCGGACGCCCGCACATCGTCGGCGCGGCCGCCCGCGAGCTGAGCCTCACCGAGTGCGTCAACCGCTCGGACGCGCTGGTCTCCGACGTGTCCGGGGTGATCTCGGACTACCTCTACTCCGGCAAGCCGTACGCGGTCACCGACATGGGCGACGAGGGTGACCGGTTCACCGAGCGGTTCCCGTTGGCCGGGTCGGGTTACGTGCTGCGCCGGGACATGTCCAACGTGGACGAGGTGCTGACCGACCTACTGGACACCGACCCGTCCGCCGAGGCGCGGTGGACCACCCGCCGCCGTTACCTCGGTGACTTCCCGGCCGAGTCGTACGCCGAGGGGTTCCTGAGCGCCGCCCGCCGCGAGCTGGCGCCGGCGCAGGCCCTGCCCACCCCGGCCCGCGTGTAGCGGCTCAGCGGTACGCGTCGAGCAGGGCCAGCACGGCCGCCGGGTCCTCCACGTGCGCGTTGTGCCCGAGCCCGGGCAGCGTGGCGACGGGTACGCCGTACTCCTTGAGCTGCGCGTCGGTGACCATCGGGTCGTGCTCGCCGCGGGCCAGCACCACCGGCACGTCGGTCGCCGCGAGCAGTGCCGCCAGGTCGGGCTCACCGACGGCGAACGCGGTCGGATCCATGGCGAGACGCCACCGGCCGTCGACCCGCCGGAGCCCGGCGTCCACGACCGGGTGGTCCGGTGGGAGCAGGCCGGCCAGCCCGGACACCCGCAGGTAGCGGCGGGCTGCCTCGGTGCGGCTGGCGAACCAGCTGACCGGACGGGCGGCGAGGTCGGCGGTGCGGCTCAGCTCGGCGGGCGACCAGACCGCCTTGATGCCCACCCCGACCACCGCGTCCACCGGCAGCCCGGCGTCGCGGGCGGCCAGCGCGAGACCGACCACGCCGCCCAACGAGTGCCCGAGCACGACGAGCCGGTCGTCGGCTGCCAGGCCGTGGGCGATCCGGTCGGCGAGGCCCGCGAAGGAGTACGACGGCAGCGGCGCCGACCAGCCGTGGCCGGCGAGGTCCGGGGCGAGCCACCGCCCGGGCCAGTGCTGCTCCAGCAACGGCGCCGAGGGCAGCCACACGTCGCCGGTCGCCCCCATCCCGTGCAGTAGCAGCAGGACCGGCCCACGCCCGGCGCGACCACCCGATTCATCCCCCACGGCCGCAGTCTCCCACGGTTCGCGGCCAGGTACGAGCGTCGTGCGCGGACCCGACCGACAAAGATCCACTGTAGAGTGCGGCACCTGGACGGGGCATCGTCGTCGCGGAGAGGAGCCCTCGTGCTCAGCAGGTATCGACGAGCCTGTTGAACGCCTCCACGATCCGGATCGTGGGGATCGACGCGAACCGCACGGGCATCGCGGCCGGCACGCTGAGCGGCTACGGCATGACCGGGTACGGGTCGGCCGCCACCAGCGGCTCCAGCAAGATCGACTATCTGTTCGTGAAGGGAAGCGTGCGGCCGTCCAGCATCGGCCACACGGTCAGCGGGACGAAGTCGAACCACCTCGCGCTGTACGGCTTCATCGACTACTGAGCGGGACACGAAGACGCCGCGGGCGCCGCCCCCTCGTGGGAGACGGCGCCCGCGGCGCTCCACCGCCTGGGTCAGGCGGAGTAACCCCGGGTGGCGATCCAGTTGGCCAGGTCGATCGTGGTGACCCAGTACGACGGGTCGGCAGCGTTCGCCGAGTCGGCGATCCGCACGGTCCGACCGTTGTCCTTGTAGCCCACGACGGCGATGTAGTGCCCGCCGCCGTAGGAGTGCCAGCCGCCGTCGGTGTCGGTGGCGTCGCCGACCACGTTGGCCACCACGCCACGACCGTCGGTGATCGCGGCGACCACGTCGGCCTGGAGGCGATCCATCTGGGCCGGGCTGGGCGAGCCGGCGAACATCCGGGTCCGGTACGGAGAGCCCTTCACCTCGGCGTTGAGCACCCGGGTGGTGTCCTCGGCCGAGTTGGTGCCCATCTCGGTGGTGCCCAGCTCGACGGCGAGTTCGTCCAGGGTGCGGTCGACACCGCTGGCGCTGAGCGCGTTGCGGGTGGCCGCCGGACCACAGTTGTAGTAGGTGTTCTGCGCCTCGTAGTCGTAGTCGAGCACCTTGGTCGCGGGCGGCTTCGGCGGCGTCGGCTTCCGGGTGAGGTCCGGGTTGCCGCTGGCCTTCGCGGCGGGCGACGCGGCGCTGGCGGCCGGGGCGGCGGTGCTGGGCGCGACGCTGGCCGAGGGGGCCGCGACGCGCGCCTGGCTGCGGGACGCGGCGGTGTCGCTGCGCATCTCGGCGACCGTGGTCGCGGTGTGCTGGCTGGCCGGGGCGCCGTCAGCGTCGGCGAGCAGGACACCGGTGGTGGTCGCGATCGCGAGGGCCGCGGCGGAGGCGGCGACGATCTGGTACGGGCGCTCGGTGCTGAGGCGGCGGAGCTGACGGTGCAGGGTGTGCTTCACGGGGTCCTCCACGGTTCGGGGGGAGAGCGGCACACCGGGGCCGAGCCGGTATCCGGGCAGGCGCCAGCGCGCGGACCGGGTCCGCGGATGGTGAACCGCTCAGGGGAACGCCCGGCGCGGCCGGGCGGGAAAAACGGTGACCCGGGGGTCAGCTCACCGACCGGATGAGCGGGGGCACCGTGGCGCCGTGGAGGCGGAGGAACAACCGAGGGGTGGAAAGGTGCTGCACGAGGATGGAACTCCTTCCGACACCGCCTACCGGGTTAGCTGACGGATTCGGGCGGGAAGATCGCCCTACCGCGGGCCGTGGCTCGCGGATTCACCCCGGACTTACTGATGGGTCCCCGGTTCGTTGATCACGATTGAGCGGGTCGGCGCGGCGTCGCCTCTTGCGATCGGTTACCGCACCGGACGGGACGACAATACTGGCCGGTTCAAGCCCTTGCCAAGCCGTGTCCACCTGCGTAAACATCATTTCGCCCGACAATTTCTGCGCGTATTGCCGATGACGTGACTCGATGGGACAACCGGTGACGGCGACGCCTGTGGTCGACAACCGGACAGGCCGCCGGCAACGTCGCCAAAATCGCGGGACCAATCGGGCCGATCGCGCCGGACGCCCGATTTCCCGGGCCCGTGACCGGGCTCACAGCACAGATCGGGCTCAACCGCAGATCGGGCTCATCCGACGCGAGCCGGACGCCACCGCGCCACCACCGCGGGACGGAACACCCGGGTCGCCGTCCGGCGGGCCGGCACCGCGGTCGGCCGGAGCCGGGCGGCCGCCGCGTACGCCTCCTCAGCGAGAGTGCGGGCCGACTCGGCGGCCAACTCGGCGTCCCGCCAGGCCGACCGCTCCCGCCCGGCGGCCACCACGTAGTCGGCGCGCCTCGCGTCCCTGATCGCCCGGGCGATCAGGGCCTCCTGCTCGACCGGGTGCCGGCGGGGATCCCACCCGCGCCGGTGCCCGAACACGTCGCCGAGCTGCCCCATGGTCAACTCTCCGCGCCAGTGCGCCGCCATCGCGGCGCGGTGCAGGTAACGCTCCCGAGCGGCGTACTCCGCAGGAGTGTGCGGCGTGCGCGGGGTGGGCAGCGCCCCGGCCCCGGCGAAGCGACGGGCCGCGGCGTCCGCCTCGTCGTAGCGGGCCCAGGCCCGTTCCACCCGCTCCTGACTGATCAGCCAGTCAGCGCGTCGCCGTCGGGCGGTCTGGGCCGCGCCGGCCGCCGCGACGGCCACCTCCTCGGCGTAGCGCCGCAGGTCGGCGGCCTCGGCCGCGGCCACCTCACGGGCGGTGGGCGCGGTTGGGGCTGGCTCCCCCGTCGGCCCGCCCCGCTCCGGGCGGGCGACCAGGACGGCCAGCACGCTGAACGCCAGCAGGAACAGGGCCGACCAGATGGCGGCGGCCTGGGGCACCTCGGTCAGAAACTGGTAGAAGACGACGGTCTCCATGGTCGACACCTCGGAACGAGAGCGATGCGATGGTGGCCGCACGGGCCGACCGGATCGCGGCGGGGCCACGGGTCGGCGGGTGCGGGGCTGGTGGATCGACAGGGCGCGGCGGCGGAACGGTCGTCCCGGTGGATCAGCGGCGGGGCGGAGCCCGCGGCGCCCGGCTGGTCGGCCCGTCGGTGTGCGGCAGCCGGTCGGCCCCGGCCACCCGCACCGGAGTCACGCCCAGGGCGACGACGACGTTTCGGGCGGCCAGGCTTGCCGGCTGCGGATCGGCCGACCGTGCCGCGATGCGCGGGTCAGCGGCATCGCCGGCGGTGGCCGACGGCGCCTGTCCTCCGACAGAAGCGAGCCGGCCGGACGGCGCGAGGGGCCCGGCGGTGAACGCCGACGGCGCGAGGGGCCCGGCGGTGAACGCCGACGGCGCGAGGGGCCCGGCGGTGAACGCCGACGG
>NZ_JBFAHZ010000032.1:0-31388 GCF_040654415.1 Micromonospora sp. NPDC050695 | reverse complement strand
GACGGCGCGAGGGGCCCGGCGGTGAACGCCGACGGCGCGAGGGGCCCGGCGGTGAACGCCGACGGCGCGAGGGGCCCGGCGGTGAACGCCGACGGTGCGAGGTGCCCGGCGTTGAACGCCGACGGCGCGGTGGCCGGCGGTGTGAGCGGCCCGGCGGTCAGCGCCGACCCCGCGCCGGCCGGCGCCAGGTGCCCGGGGCCGGGCGAGGCGCCCGCGCTCGCACCCGCGCTCGCGCCCAGCGTGAGGGCGGCGACGACGGCGAGGCTGGTCAGCACCCGTGTCGCCCAGCGCGCCACCCACCACAGGGGACAGGTGAACGCGACCGGAAGCACGTACCCACGCTACCGCCGTGGCCGGCCCGGCGCACCGGCGCCGGGCGTGTCGGCGCACGCCGCGCCGACCAGGGTGGACGATCAGCGCGAGTCGGCGTATGTCGATCGATCCTTGGCCCGGCCACCCCCGCCGACCTGCGCATTGTCGGCCCGCCCGCTGCCCGCGTCGCCGTCGGTGGCGTCGGCGGTGGGGGCGTCGACGCTGGGGACGTCGGCGTTGGGGGCGTCGGCGTTGGGGGTGCGCTGGCGGGGGACGGCCGGCGGGTGGGTCGGGCGGCGCGGGGCCAGCCGGCGCATCATCGGGGTCTCGACGAAGCGGTGCAACAGCCCGGCGAGGACAAGGTTCGCCAGCAGGAAGCCGAGCACCACCGCCGGCCCGCGCCAGCCGCCGAAGCCGGTCCCCCAGTCCCCGGTCCACCGCAGGACGCTGGTCATCACCAGCACGTGCACGAGGTAGAACGCGAACGAGACCTCACCGAGCCAGACCAGCGGCCGGGACCGCCACGGCGACCGGCGACCCCGCACGTCCGCGTCCGCCGCGGCGGTGATCACCAACAGGTACGCCACGGCGAGCAGGGTGGTCCACAACTCGGCGCGGACCCACTGTGCGGCGGCGACCCAGGTGGCCACGAAGATCACGCTGGCGGCGGTCAGCCCCGGCCCTCGCCAGAGACCCCGACGCATCAGCACGGCCGCCACCGCGCCCAACCAGAACTCCAGCGACCGGACCGGCGGGAAGACCTGGGTGAACCACCAGCGGCTGGCCTCCGGCACCAACTGCTGGGCCGGCCAGAGCGCGAGGATCAGCAGCGGCAGCACGACGATCAGCGTCCACAGCAGCGCCGGCCGCGCCCGGCGCAGCAGCGGCAGCACCAGCGGCAGGCAGAGGTAGAAGAAGAACTCGCAGGACAGCGACCAGCTGACCGTGTTGACGCTGTAGAACCAACCGGGCCGGGGATCCCACGCCTGCAACAGCAGCAGGTTCTCCAGCGCGACGGCCGGCAGCACCGGATCGGCGAACCACCAGGCGACCAGCAGCGCCGCCACCCACAGCACCAGATGGTTCGGGTAGATCTTGGCGACCCGTCGCCGCCAGAACGTCCGCCGGGAGTCCCCCGGTCGGGCCGACCAGACCAGCACGAAGCCACTGAGCACGAAGAAGAACTGCACCCCGGACAGGCCGAGGGTGAACAACGCGTCGACGACGGCCTTGTAGTCCGGCTCGGCGATGATCCGCATGGTGCCCGCGTGGAAGCCGAAGACCAGCAACGCGGCGATCCAGCGCAGCCCGGTCAGGGAGGGCAGCCGGGCGGCGGGTGCGGACCGGACCGTCGGTGCGTCGGTGGTGCTCGTCATGCCGGTCTCCTGACACTCCGCAGGGTCACCAGCACGTACGTCTCCTCCCCGGCGCGGCGTCGGACGGCGCGACGGCGACGCCCACGACGACCCGGCAGGGCCGCACCGAGGCACCCTACCGGGTCACTCCCGGGTGAACCGGACGGCCGTCGTTAACCTTCCGCTCGGCGGGAGTTCAGGGACTCCACCTTCGTCGGCCACGTCAGGTTCCGGGGCCGGCCACCCGGGTCGTCGAAGGTGGCGACGTGGTCAATGAGCCGACGCACGCACCGCTGCTGAGCATCGTCGTGCCCGTGTACGGCGTCGAGGCGTACCTGTACCAGTGCCTCGAGTCGATCCGGGCCGACATCCCCGCGGGTGCGTCGGACGCGGTCGAGCTGATCGCCGTCGACGACGCCTCGCCGGACGGCTGCGGCGCGATGCTGCGCTCGTACGCCGGCCGCGACGGGGTGCGCGTCGTCCACCTGAGCAGCAACGTGGGTCTGGGGCTGGCCCGCAACGCCGGCCTCGACGTGGCCACCGGCCGGTACGTCTGGTTCGTCGACAGCGACGACTGGCTGCCGCCGGGCACCATCGCGGCGGTGCTGGACCGGCTGCGCCAGCACCAGCCCGACGTGCTGATGCTGGACCACCTGCGGGTGCACGAGGACGGCCGGCGCGAGGTCGACGCGAGCAGTCACCTGCTGCGCGGGGTGCCGGGTGTGGCCCGGCTGGCCGACCAGCCACAGCTGCTGCGGGTGCAGCACACCGCGTGGAACAAGGTGGTCCGCCGGGCCTTCCTCGACGAGCTGGAGCTACGGTTCTTCCCCGGCTGGTACGAGGACATCCCGTTCAGCCATCCGCTGCTCATCGGCGCGGAGAAGATCTCCGTGCTGGACCGGGTCTGCTACCTGTACCGGCAGGGCCGCCAGGGCGCGATCACCTCCACCCGCAGTGGCCGGCACTTCGACGCCTTCGGCCAGTACGAGCGGCTCATGGACTGGGTGGCCCGCAAGCACCCGGACGAGCGGTTGCAGGCCGAACTGTTCCAACTGATGATCAGCCACTATCTGGTGGTGGTCGGCAACGACGACCGGCTGCACCCGCACCTGCGGCGGGCGTTCTTCCACCGGGTCGCCGAGCACTACCGCCGCTACCTGCCCGCCGGCGGCTACCCGATGCCCTCCGGCGTGACCGGGCTCAAGCACCGGCTGGTCGGGCGCGGTGACTGGCTGGCGTACTCGGCGCTGCGCCAGGCGCACCGGGTCGCGGGCCGGCTGCGCCGCCCCGGCGCGGCGGGAGCCGCCGACGGCGCCACCGACGAGGACCCGAACCGACCCGACGCCGCGACGACGCGGGACGCCGAATCCGCCGTGGCGACCGACCGGCCCGACGCGTTGGCCGGGGGCCGCCTGTCGTGACCGTCGATGTCGCACACCACGCCGGGCGCCGGGTCGGCTCCCGGCGCCGCAGTTTTCCAGGTCGTCCACCCGTCGGGGGGACGATGACAGCACCACCGCACCCCGGTGCGGACGTACCTGAGCAGAGGTCGGAATGACGGCGACAATCAAGATCGGACCGCACGCGGTCGGTGCCGGGGAGCGACCCTTCGTGGTTGCCGAGATGTCCGGCAACCACAACGGCGACCTGGGGCGGGCGCTGGCCATCGTCGACGCGGTGGCCGAGAGCGGGGCGCACGCGCTCAAGCTCCAGACGTACCGGCCGGACACGATCACGATCGACGTCGACACCCCGGCGTTTCGCATCTCCAGCGGGCACGAGCTGTGGGGCGGCGAGAACCTGTACCGCCTCTACGAGCGGGCGCACACCCCGTACGAGTGGCACGCCCCGATCTTCGAGCGGGCGCGCGAGCGGGGTCTGACCGTCTTCTCGTCACCGTTCGACGCGACGGCCGTGGAGCTGCTGGAGTCGCTGGACGCGCCCGCGTACAAGATCGCGTCGTCGGAGCTGGTCGACCTGCCGCTGATCCGGTTGGTGGCCAGCACCGGCAAGCCGATGGTGATCTCCACCGGGATGGCGACGGTCGGCGAGATCGACGCCGCGGTGCGGACCGCCCGCGACGGCGGCGCGGCGGGCATCGTGCTGCTGGCCTGCGCCGCGTCCTACCCGGCGCCGCCCGCCGACAGCAACCTGCGCCGGCTGCCGGTGCTGGCCGGTGCCTTCGACGTGGCGGTCGGCCTCTCCGACCACACGCCCGGCATCGGTGTGGCGGTCGCCTCGGTGGCGCTGGGCGCCTGCTTCATCGAGAAGCACGTGACGCTGGACCGCGCCGACGGCGGCGTGGACTCGGATTTCTCGCTGAACCCGGCCGAGCTGACGGCGCTGGTCGCCGAGTCCGGCCGCGCGTACGCCGCACTGGGTGGCACCGCGATCGGCCCCACCCCGGCCGAGCGGGAGGGGCTGCGGTTCCGCCGTTCGCTGTTCGTGGTCGAGGACGTGCGGGCCGGCGACCCGGTGACCGCGCGGAACGTCCGGTCGATCCGACCGGCCGGCGGGCTGCCCCCGGTGGAGATCGACCGGGTCCTGGGCCGCACCTTCACCACCGACGTCCCCCGCGGCACCCCGCTGAGCTGGAACCTGATCTAACCCCCCGCCCCGCCCCGCCCCCGTCGCCACTAACGGCAGGACGAAGCCGCGCGGGGCGAGCGTGGGGGCGTAGATCCTGCGGTGATCTTGCAGTTACTGCCCGGGTAGAAGGTGCGTAAGTCGCGAATCGTCCGCAAGTGCCAGATCGTGGGGTGGGGGCGTCGGGGCGAAGCCGACGGTGACGATCAGGTCGGCCAGCCGTAGCGTGCGCCAGATCGCCGCGCCGTCGGACGGCGTTCCCAGACCGAAGCGACGCCACCAGGCGACCACCGGCAAATCGGCCAGCTTGCAGCAGCACTCGGCCCGGGTCCATCGGGCCCAGAAGTCCGTGGCGCCGAAGCGGCGGGCCAGCGCCGGGGGCACCGGGGCGTCGGCCCGCTCCGCGTCGATCGCCACCCGCCAGCCGGGGGCCGGCGGCCCGTACCAGCCGACGCAGCGTCCGTCGTCGAGGTAGCTGCGGGTCACCGCGTCGGCCAGCACGGCCGGGGCACCGATGCGCAGGTGCTGCTCGGCTGCGGCCAGCAGTCCCGGCACCGGGCGCGGCGCGCCAGCGCCGCCCGCCCGCAACGGCAGGGCCGCCACGGCCGCCTCCGGCGGCAACGCCGGCGCAGCGGCTTCCGGCCACAGGTCCGGCGCTGCCGCCGGCGTGGGCCGCAGGTCAGATGGAGGCGGCACCGTCCACCACGATGACCTGCCCGTTGATGTTGGTGTGCTCGCGCAGCAGCATCCGTACCACGGGTACGACCTCCACCGGCTCGGTCAGGTGACCGGTCGGGGTGCGGCGCACGATCTGGTCGAGCTGGGTCGGGCCGAGCACCGCGGACATCTCCGAGGCGAAGAAGCCGGGGGCGACCGCGTTGACCAGCATCCGGCCACCCAACTCCCGGGCGAGCGAGCGGGTGGCGGCGTCCATGCCGCCCTTGGTGGCCGAGTACGCGACGAGGCCCGGGAAGCCACGTTGGGCGCAGATCGAGGTGATGTTGACGATCCGCCCGCGGAGCCCCTTGCCGAGCATCCGGCGGACGACCAGCCGGGTCAGTTGCAGGGGCGCGGTCAGGTTGGTCTCGATGATCCGGGCGATGTCGTCGGTGGCGGTGTGGACGTGCAGCGAGTCCTGCCCGATGGCGGCGTTGTTGACGAGGCCGTCGATCGGGCCGAGGCGCTGCTCCACCTCGCGGACGAAGCCCTGCGCGGCGCGCAGGTCGGTGACGTCCACCGAGCCGACGTGCACCCGGTCGGGGCGTTCGGCGGCGAGCTTCGTCAACTCCGGGGTGACGGTACGGGCGAACGCGGCGACCCGTACGCCCGCGTCGAGCAGGTCGGTGACGATGGCCAGGCCCAGCCCTCGTGAGCCTCCGGAGACGAGGACGACGGAGCTGGGGGGTACGAGCTGGGTGTCGGCGGGGTCAGACATCGCTCTTCAGGGTCTCCTTGACGGGGATCTCGGTCAGCACACGGATCCGGCGGGGCACGGCGTGTTCGGGCAGCCGGTCGGCGCACCAGCGCATCAGCGCGGCCTCGTCCGGCACGCCGGCGCCGTCGGCGGGGGCGAGCACCACCTCGGCGACGACCATCCGGCCGAGCACCGGGGCGCGTCGGCCGGTGACCCGGGCCCAGGCCACCGCGGGATGCCCGGTCAGCACGCCACGCACCACACCGGCGGAGACCTTGCTGCCGCCGACGTTGATCTCGTCGGAGTCCAGCCGGCCGGTGATCAGCACCCGGTCGTCGACGACCTGCACCCGGTCCCCGGTACGGACCGGGCCGGCCAGCCCGGCGCCGTGGTACGGGGAGGTGATCACCAGCTCGTCGTCGTGGACGGAGAGCGTCGGCCGCCCGGCGGTCTCCCGGTCGAGCCAGTCGACCGGGAACCCGGCCCGCCCGTCGTGCACCACAATGGACGCCCCCACCTCGGAGGACGCGTAGATCCAGGAGATCCGGGCGGCGGGGAGGAGGTCCCGCAGCTGGTCGAGGATCGCCTGGTCCACCGGCTCCCCGCCGAGGGTGATCTGGCGCAGCGGCACCCGGGCGAGGGCGGCGGCGTCCCGGTAGAGGGTGCGGCGCCAGAAGGTCGGCGTACCGGAGGCGGCGTCGACCCCGTGCGCGGCGGCGAGGGCCGGCCAGTCGTCCAGCTCGTCCGGCTCGACCACCACCAGGTGTTGCCCGGGCTGGGTCAGCGACAGGGTGACCACCTGCCACCAGGCGTACGTGCCGGGGGCGTAGGGGCACAGCCAGGTCCGCTCGGGCTGGTCGGCCCGTACCGTGGTCAGCGTGTCGAGGGTGTGCCCGACCCGCTTGGGACGGCCGGTCGAGCCCGACGTCAGAAGCCACAGCCGGCCGGGGTCGGCGTCGCGTGCTCGGGCCGGCGCGCTCGGGTGTGCCCCGTCGTCGTCGACGACGGTGACCGAGAATCCGGCCTCGGACAGCTCGGCGCGCATCGCCTCGTCCACCCGGCTCGCGGTGCTGAGCAGCAGCTCGGTGCCGTGCACGGCGTGCTGCCGCGCGGCGGCGAGCGCGTGCACGGCGGACTGCGCCAGCACCGCCGCCGGGTCGGGCAGGGCCGGCCTCGGCAGCGTCCGCCAGGTCAGCGCGGCACCGCCGACGACGACCCGGTTGTCGACGCCGGCCGGCTCGGGGTGCGCGGCGGTGGCGGGGTCGGGGGTCGCGACGGTCACTGGTGTTGAAGCTCGACGAGGAAGTCGAGGACGTCACCGACGGTGGCGATGCGGCGCAGGCCGGGGGCGTCGAAGTTGAGTTCCTCCCCCGTCTCGTCCTCGACCCGCAGGGCCAGCTCGGAGAAGTCCAGCGAGCGGAAGCCGATCTCCCGCAGCTGCGCCGCGTCGTCGGCGGGCAGCTCCTTGTCCTGGTTCTTCAGCACCTGAGCCATGAGGTCGCGGATCTGCGCGCGACTCAATTCGTTCATGCGCCGGAGTCTACAACCCAACGAATGCATATCTGATTTCCCGGTGCGTCCGGGTAAGGTTCCCGGACCAGGTGTTAACAGATTGAAAGCGAGAGGCACGTGCTGCGCGGAGCAACGGCGGACGACGTTCACCTGATGTTGTCCTGGCGTAATCAGGAAACCAACCGTCAGGTCAGCAAGAACAGCCACGAGATCAGCGCCGAGGAGCACGCCCGGTGGTGGGCGGCGGTCCGCGACGACCCGTCGCGGCGGGTGCTGGTGTACGTCCGCGACGACCGTCCCTGCGGTGTGGTCACCTTCTTCGACCTGCGGCTGGACGGTCCGCGGACCGGTGCCTGGGGCTTCTATCTGGACGCCGACGGGCTGGCCGAGCGGGGCGAGACGCTGCCCGCCTGGCTGGGCATCATGCGGGAGGCCGTCGAGTACGCGTTCGACGGGCTGCACCTGGATCGGCTCGACGGCGAGGTGTTGGAGCACAACACCGTCGTACGGCAGATGAACCGGCGTTTCCGTTTTGTCGAGGGCACCGGCCGCCGAGAGTTGTCCGACGGCCGGGAAATCACCGTCATCCCCATTTCCCTCGCCCAGGCCGACCGCCGGCGGCGATGATTACCGGACACATTCGCGTCATGGCCCGACGCCATTAACCACGAATGTGTCCGGTGGACATCAACCGTTCACCAGGGGTCGAGCGGGTCAGGCCCGCCGCCAGGCCGCCCAGTGCTGGCGCTCATTGCCGCCGAGCCGGACGAAGCCGTACTTCGCGCCGTCCCAGTCGTCGGGTTGGCCGGGCGCCCAGCGGGCGAACACCACCTGCGCCGCGGCCGGCGGCTGCTCACGGAACCACCGCACGTCGGTCCACGTCACCTGGTGGCTGAGGTTGAACCGCTGGATGTAGTGCACGCCGGTGGAGGCCCACACCCGCTCGCCGGGGCGTACCCCGACGTCGGCGACCCGGGGGGTGGGCGCGGTGCTCGCCACCATCGGGCGGACGAGGCGCTGGTCGATCACCTGCATGGTGACGAGGTTGACCACCACGAGGGCACCGAGGATCGGCAGTCGCAGGCGGGGCACCTGGACCACGGCGACGAGCAGCAGGCAGCCGGCGATGCCGATCAGCGACCCGACGACCGGCCGCATCTCCCGCCAACCGCCGGTGAGCGCCATCAGGTCCGGAGCGCCGAAACCGCCGTAGCGCAGCGAGTGTCCCCGGCTGGCCACGTACGCGAGTCGGGCCGCGACCAGCGCGCCGCCGGCGACCAGCAGGGCGACCGCGACGGCCGCGCGGCGCAGCACCACGCGGCGTCCCGCGGTGAGCAGCACCCCGAGCCCGACGAGCATCCAGAACGGCGCGAGCATCTGCACGTAGCGCCCGTAGATCGCGTCCAACGGCTTGCCGGTGATGCCGGCCAGGATCACCGAGGCGCCGCTGGCGACGCCCACGCTCGCGACCAGCGCGACGCCCATCGTCCAGCGGGTCGCGTCGCCGTGCCGGGGACGCCACAGCTCCCGGACGGCGGCGGCCCAGGCCACGCCGGCCATCCCGAACGTGATCACGACGAGGTACCAGAGTTGGGTGGTGACCGCCGCGCCGACCCGGACCACACCCTGCGCGGACGCGACGGCGTCGACCACGCTGCCGCCCGGGGTGCTGCCGAGCAGGTAGACCTTGTCCCCGAGCAGCCGGATGCCGGCCTCGTTGACCAGCGCCAGGGCCAGCACCGGCAGCAGCGCCGCGAGCACCCCGGCGGGCGTGATCCGGCGGCGGACGAGCAGCAGCAGGACCAGACCGGCGTGGATCCCGACGATCACCAGGCCGCGGGAGTGCAGGAGGTGGAAGGCGCCGACGAACACCCCGACGGTGGCCGCGGCGAGCGGGCCGGGTCGCTCGATCCAGCGGTGCACGGCGAGCAGCCAGGCCACCACCAGCGGCGCCATCACCGTGTCGATCATGGCGACGCCGGCGTAGAACGCGGTGGCCGGCAGGGTCGCGGCCACCACCGCCGCGAGCAGGGCGTACGAGCGGCGCAGCCGGAGCAGTCGCCGGCCCAGCAGGTACGCCAGGGGCAGCAGCGTCGAGTTCACCATCGCGTTGATCAGCTGGACCAGCCGGTAGCTGTCGCCGAAGTCCCGGTCGCCGAGGAACGCCGGCGAGATCAGCATCGGGTAGCCGACCCGGCGCAGCAGGTCGTTCTCGCTGCTGAACCCGCCCGGCCCGCCAGCGAGGGCGCGGGCGGTGTTGAGGTAGCTGTCCTCGTCGGTGTGGGCGATCGGCAGCACGATGTGTCGGGACAGCCACATCCGCCAGGCGACGCTGAGCACCCACCCGACGAGCAGGAGCAGGGGCACGAGCCAGCGCCGCGCGGGTGCGGCGGGCGGCGTACCGGCCGGGGCCGCCGGCCGTTCCATCACGTCGCTGCCGGATGCCATCAACGCCTCCTGAGTTCGCCGGCCGGGCCGGGTCCGTGCGGGCCGGATGGCGTACGTGCCGGCCGGTGACGCTCGGGGGTGAACCGTTCGCGCCGAGCCGGCGCGGATGTCGGGTGGACGCGGTAACCAGTGGCTCGCGGGGGCGGCCGGGTCGCTCGCGCGGCCACTGTAACGGCCGGATCCGGCCTGGTCAGCCCGCTTCACGCGCGGTCGTAAGTGTTCGCCTGCGCGGTGTCCGGCATTCACGGGAGCAGCGGTCGCGGTTAACCCGCGAGCGCCGGGGCGTTAACCCGCCATGGCTAGCGTGTCACCCCGGTCGGCCGGCCGAGGGCCGCCCGAACATCCACGATCACGGGAGCACCAAATTGAGTGAGTTGAATGGATCGTCCATTCTGATCACCGGGGGAACGGGTTCCTTCGGCAGGACCTTCCTCCGGCACATCCTCAACGAGGCTGACCCCGCCCGGGTGGTGGTCTTCTCCCGCGACGAGCTCAAGCAGTACGAGCTGCGCCAGCAGCTCGGCGACGACCCGCGGCTGCGCTGGTTCATCGGCGACATCCGCGACCGGCACCGCCTGACCCGTGCCATGCACGGCGTGGACCACGTGGTGCACGCGGCCGCCCTGAAGCAGGTGGACACCGCGGAGTACAACCCCTCCGAGTTCATCGCCACCAACATCACCGGCTCGCAGCACGTCGTCGACGCCGCGATCGAGGCCGGCGTCAAGAAGGTCATCGCGCTGTCGACCGACAAGGCGTCCAGCCCGATCAACCTCTACGGCGCGACGAAGCTGGTCGGCGACAAGCTGTTCGTCTCGGCCAACCACTACGCCGCCCACCATCCGACCCGGTTCGCGGTGGTCCGCTACGGCAACGTGGTCGGCAGCCGCGGCTCGGTGGTGCCGCTGTTCCACCGGCTGGCCGCCGAGGGCAAGAGCCTGCCGATCACCGACAAGCGGATGACCCGGTTCTGGATCACGCTGGAGCAGGCCGTCCAGTTCGTGATGGACTCGTTCGACCAGATGCAGGGCGGCGAGCTGTTCGTGCCGCGCATCCCGAGCATGCGCATCCTCGACCTGGTCGAGGCCGTCGCGCCGGACGCCACCACCCACGAGATCGGCATCCGGCCCGGCGAGAAGCTGCACGAGGAGATGATCGCGCCGGACGACAGCCGCCGGACGCTGCGCGCCAAGGACCGCTACATCGTGCAGCCGACCATCGCCGGCTGGGGCTACCAGCCGCCGGTCGACTGCGAGCCGGTGCCGGACGGCTTCGCCTACCAGTCGGACACCAACGACGAGTGGCTCAGCGTCGAGCAGCTGCGCGACATGCTCGGCCTCACCGCATGACGGGGATGCTCCCGTACGGCCGGCAGTCGGTCACCGAGGACGACATCGCGGCCGTCGCCGACGTGCTGCGCGGCGACTGGCTCACCACCGGGCCGCAGGTGGACGCCTTCGAGGCCGAACTCGCCGAGTGGACCGGCGGGGTCGGTGTCGCCAGCGTCTCCAACGGCACCGCGGCGCTGCACGTGGCGTACGCGGCAGCCGGGGTGGGGCCGGGCGACGAGGTGGTCGTACCGCCGATGACGTTTGTGGCGACCGCGAGCAGCGCGGTCGCCCTCGGCGCGAAGATCGTGTTCGCGGACGTCGACGACGAGACCTTCTGCCTCGATCCCGCCGCGGTCGCCGACGCCGTGACCTCCCGGACCAGGGTCGTCTCCGCGGTCGACTACGCCGGGCACCCCGCCGACTACGACGCCCTGCGCAAGTCGATGGTGGGCAGCGACGCGCTGCTGCTCGCCGACGCGGCGCACTCGATCGGCGGGACGTACCACGGTCGGCCGGTGGGCTCGCTCGCCGACCTGACCACGTTCTCGTTCTTCCCCACGAAGAACCTGACCACCGCCGAGGGCGGCGCCGTCGCCGCGCTGGACCCGCGGATCCTCAAGCGGGCCCGCCGGTTCCGCGGCGTCGGCGTGGTCCGGGAGCGCGACGACCTGCGCTTCGGCGACGAGGGTGGCTGGTACTACGAGGTGCCCGAGTTCGGGCTGAACTACCGGCTGCCGGACGTGCTCTGCGCGCTGGGCCGCAGCCAGCTGCGCCGGCTCGCCGAGTTCAAGGCGCGCCGGGCCGCCCTGGTCGCCCGCTACGACGAGGCACTGGCCGACCTGGACGGTGTCCTGCGGCCCACCCGCCGGTCGTGGGCCGACCCGGCGTGGCACCTCTACCCGATCCGGGTGCTCGACGGCCGTCGCCGCGAGGTGTACGACCGGATGCGCGCCGCCGGCATCGGTGTGCAGGTCAACTACGTCCCGGTGCACTGGCACCCGGCGTTCGCCGACCTGGGCTACCGGCGCGGATCCTGTCCGGTGGCCGAGTCGTTCTACGAGCAGCAGCTGTCGCTGCCGCTCTACCCGGGTCTCCGCGACGCCGACCAGGACCGCGTCATCGACGCGCTGACGGCCGCCCTGCGAGCCGGCTCGGTGCGTTCCGCCGCCTGATGGGAACCTGATGCACCACGCGAACCACTTCTACGGTCACGCGCACGTGCTGGCCCGCTACGCCGGCCTCGGCGACCGGCATCCACCGCGGATCAACGGGTACGTGCAGCACGGCTGGAACATCGGTGACGGCCTGGCCCCCGGGCACCCGTACGCCGATCGCACCCCGAGCCTGCTCTGGTCGGAGCAGACCCGCCGACGGGCCTGGTCGGTGGGGCGGCGCAACGTGGTCGTCATCGGCGCCCCGTTCGTCTACCTGCTGGCCATGCGACCGGAGGATCCGCCGGCCGAGGAACGTGAGGGCACCATCTGGTACCCGTTCCACGGCTGGGAGGGCCAGCACGTCAAGGGCGACCACCGCACGTTGATCGCCCTGATCCGGGACACCGAGCCCGGCCCGGTCACGGTGTGCCTGTACTGGCACGAGTACGGCATGCGCAACGTCCGCCGACTGTACGAGCGCGCCGGCTTCCGGGTGATCTGCCACGGGTACCGGGGGCACTGGTGGAAGGACACCGACCCGGAGTTCCTCGACAAGCAGTTGACCGAGCTGCGCCGCCACCGCCGGGTAGCATCCAACCGGCTGACCAGCGCGATCTTCTACGGCATCGCGGCGGGCTGTGAGCCGGCGGTGTACGGCGACCCGATGGTCCTGTCCAACGAGGACCCGACCTTCGGCGGGACCGCGCGGATCCGGCGACAGTGGCCGCAACTGCACGGCACCGCGGTCGATCTGCCCACCGCGGTCGAGATAGCCCGCGCCGAACTGGGCACCGACCACCGCTGCTCGCCGGCCGAACTGCGCGAGCTGCTCGGTTGGGCGCACCTCCAGGAGGAAGAGGAAGACCGTGACGACTGAGACGGCACCCGCCGGCCGGATCACCCTGCCGGGCGGCGAGATGCTGGCCTGGTCCGACCTGCCGCGCGAACGGCTGGCCGACGGTGGCCCCCTCGCCGCGCTGGCGGCCCGGATCGTGCCGCCCGGTGCCCGCGTCCTGCTGGCCGGGCCGCACGACCCGGCGCTGCTCGACCGGCTCGCCCACGCCGAGGTGACCTGCCTGCTGCGCAGCCACCCGGACGCGGTGGCGCTGGCCCCGCGCGCCGCCCGCGTGGTGGTGGGCGGCCCGGCCGGGCTGCCCACCGACGAGACGTACGACGTGGTGATCGCCGGCGCCGGACTCGACCCGATCGAGTCGGTGGAGGGCACCCGGCTGGGCTGGGACGGCGTGCTGGCGCGACTGGTCGCCGCGCTCCGGCCGGGCGGCGCGCTGCTGCTGCGCCTGGACAACCCGCTCGGGCTGCACCGCCTCGTCTCCACCACCCCCTGGTACGCCGGCCGGGACGACTCCGCCTGGGTGATCGGTGGAGTGCTGGACGGTGCCCACCCGGCCAACCGCGACCAGCTCCGCGAACGGCTCAGCGGCGTCGGGTTGCTGCCGGGCACCTGCTGGGCCGCGTACCCCGACACCGGCACCGCGACGGCGCTGCTCGACGCCGACCAGCTCGACCGCGGTGCCGCCTCCGGTCTGTTCGACGCGGTGCTGCACGGCGCCTGCGCCGGCGGCTTCACCGGCGCCCCGGTGCTCCAGGACCCGGCCCGGCTGGCGGTGGACGCCCTACACGCCGGACGCGCCGCCGACCTCGCGCCGGGCTGGCTGATGCTCGCCCACCGGCCCGGGACGCCCGCGCCGGCACCCACCGGGGACCTGCCGGTGGCACTGGCGCAGACCGGGCAGCCCGGGATCGGTGTGCTGGAGGTGCTCGACGGCCCGTCGGGCTGGCGCTGGGGGCTCATCCCGGCCACCGGCGCGGGCCTGCCGGCCGCGCCGAACGCCCGCCGCCCGGCCGCGTACCGGGACCCGGGCGCGCTGAGCGGGCCGGTGCCGTCCGGGCGACTGCTGCGTACCCTGTTGCTCGACGCGGCCCTGCGCCGCGACCTGGCGACCCTGCGCACGCTCCTGCGGGGGTACGCGGACTGGCTCGCCGGGCATAGCGACGCCGACGGACGGGTCCTCGGGGCGACCGCGGTGGCGAGCACCGACAACGTGGTCGTCGACGGTGCGCGGTACACCGTGCTCGACCCGAGCTGGCGGGCCACCGGCTCGATTCCCGCCGACGTGGTGCTGGCCCGTGGCCTGTGGCGCTTCGCGGCGGGCCTGCTCACCGGCGGGTACGCCCACCCGTGGTCGTCCACCCTCGACGTGGCGGGCCTGACCGTGGTGCTCGGCGGCCTCGCCGGGCGCGACCTGGACCGCGCGACCGTCGCCGCGGCCGTGGACGCCGAGGCGGAGATCACCGCGGCGCTGCACGAGCTCGACATCGACGGCCGGGCCACCCTCGCCACCCGGCTGCACGCCGTCGAGCCGACCGACCCGCCGGTCGGCGCGCACAGCTACCAGCAGTTGCGGGAGGCGTGGCTGCGCCAGCGCGAGGAACTCAGCCGGCTCGCCGCGCTGACCGCCTGGACCGAGGAGCTGCTGACCTCCCGGGAGCGGGCCCTGCGCCGGGCCGAGACGACGATCGGCCTGCTCAGCGGGTCGCTCAGCTACCGGGTCGGCCGGCTCGCCATCACGCCGGCCCGGCTCGCCAAGCGGGGTGCCCGCGCCGCCAAGCGCCGGGCCCGCACGGTGCTCGCCCCGAAGCAGGAGGAGCAGCAATGACCGGCGTACCGGTGCCCGGGTCACGGATCGTCGGGATCGTGCAGGCCCGGATGGGATCGTCACGGCTGCCCGGCAAGGTGCTCCGCCCGCTCGCCGGACGGTCCGTGCTGGGCCGGGTGGTGCGTGCCGCCCGGGACAGCGGCGTCCTCGCCGACCTGGTGGTCGCCACCAGCACCGACCCGGTCGACGACGCGGTCGTGACCGAATGCGAACGGCTCGACGTGCCGTGTCACCGCGGGCCGGTCGACGACGTCCTGGACCGCTTCGTGGGTGCCCTCGCCGCCCACCCGGGCGACGCGGTCATGCGGTTCACCGCCGACTGCCCCCTGCTCGACCCGGAGATCATCACGCTGGTCGCCTCCGTCTACCGGGCGGTGCCCGGACTGGACTACGCGAGCACGTCGATCGCCCGGACGCTGCCCCGAGGGCTGGACGTCGAGATCATCCGCGCGGAGGCGCTGCGTACCCTCGACCGGCTCGCCACCGGTCACCACCGGGTGCACGTGACCTCGTACGCGTACACCCACCCCGACCTGTTCCGGGTGCTCGGCGTGACGCTCACCCCGGACCGTTCGGCGCTGCGGCTGACCCTCGACACCGACCAGGACTGGGCGCTGGTGAGCGCCGTCGTGGACCACTTCGGCGACGTCAGCGTGCCGCTGGCCAAGCTCGCCGACTGGCTGGACGGGCAGCCCCGGCTGCGCGCGCTCAACGCCGACGTCCGCCAGAAGCAGCTGGAGGAGTCCTGAGCACCCTGCGGGTCGGGGTGCGCTGCGACGCCGGGCCGCGGCGCGGCGTCGGCCACCTCGTACGCTGCTTGGCCCTCGCCGAGGAGTTCCAGGCCCGGGGTGCCCACGTCGCGGTGTTCGGCACCGTCGAACGGCTCGACTGGGCGCTCGCCGAACTCGCCGCGCGCGGCATCGGACTGCACCCCGGCCCCGACTCGCCGGCCGAGCTGGTCGAGACCGCCCAACGACACGACCTGGACGTGATGGTCCTCGACTCCTACGAGCTGGACCCAGCCGGAGCGGGCGCACTACGGGCCGCCGGCGTGCTCACCCTCGCGATCATCGACGGGGACAGCCGAGGCCAGGACGCCGACCTCTACCTCGACCAGAACTTCGGTGCACGGCACCCGGAGCTGCCCGGACGGCTGCTCGCCGGCAGCGCGTACGCCCTGCTGCGCGACTCGGTGATCACCGCCCGGCCGCCGGCGCCCCCGACCGCCACGGCCGTCGGCCGGCCCCGCGTGCTGGCCTTCTTCGGCGGCACCGACGCCGTCGGCGCGGCCCCGGTGCTCACCCGGGTGCTGGTCGCCGCCGGCCATCCGATGGACCTCACGGTCGTCGTCGGTCGACCCGAGATCGAGGCCGAGCTGGAGGAGATCACTCCCGGACGCGGGCAGATCATCCGGCCCGTCCCGCCCACCGGCTCGCTGCCGACCCTGATCACCGGGGCCGACCTGGTGATCAGCGCCGCCGGCACCTCCACCTGGGAACTCTGCTGCCTCGGCGCACCCGCCGCCCTGGTCTGCGTGGTCGACAACCAGCGCGAGTCGTACGACCGGGTGATCCGCCACGGCCTCGCCGCCGGCCTCGGTGAGCTGCCGGAGCTGACCGCCGCCGGCGTCGCCGGTCGGGCGGCCCGCGCGACCGCGGCGCGGACCCTGAACGGGCTGCTCAGCTCACCGCAGCGGCGCACCGCGCTGGCCGCGCGGGCCTGGTCCACCGTCGACGGGCAGGGCCGGGGCCGGGTCGTGGACGCGGTGTTCGACGCCGTACGCGCCACCGACCCGTCGATTGGCACGGGTGTACGAACTCCCTGCTAGGGTGGCCGCATGACGCAGGTCGCCTACCAGCCGTCGATGCTCGACCTGGCCGACGCCGGGCCGACCCTGGGGCCACTGCCCGGCCAGATCCGCCGGCACCAGCTCAGCCGGGGCGCCTGGGTCGACCACCTCCCCGGCTGGGTGCGCGGCTCCGACACGGTCCTCGACACCCTGCTCACCGAGGTGCCCTGGCGCGCCGAACGACGCACCATGTACGACAGCGAGGTCGACGTGCCCCGCCTGCTCTGCTGGTACGGCGCCGACCGGCAGCTCCCCCACCCCGTGCTCACCGAGGCACGCGCGACGCTGACCCGGCACTACGCCCCCGAGCTGGGCGAACCCTTCGTCACCGCCGGCCTGTGCCTCTACCGGTCCGGGCGCGACAGCGTGGCCTGGCACGGCGACACCATCGGCCGGTCGGCGCACACCGACACCATCGTCGCGATCGTCTCCTTCGGCGCACCCCGACCACTGCTGCTGCGCCCACGCGGGGGCGGCGAGAGCCTGCGCTTCCCGGTGGGCCACGGCGACCTGATCGTGATGGGCGGCTCCTGCCAACGCACCTGGGAACATGCTGTCCCCAAGACCACGCGCCCGGTAGGCCCGAGGGTGAGCGTCCAGTTCCGCCCCATCAACGTCGCCTAGCGCCGCGTCCACCTGGTCGAGCGCCTCGGGCGGAATACCGGTCGCCTCGTGCCCCAGCAGCACCACGGTGCGGCCCCGAGCGGCGGGCAGATCACCGACAGGATCCGCCCAACTTCAGGGAAAGTGCTGCCTGCGGCATCCCGCAAGCAGCAACTTCCCCGAAGTTGCGCGGATCTTGGGGCCGGGCGCGCGCCGGGCGCGGATAGCGCGCGCCGGGCACGCCGGGGGGTCAGTCGCGTTCGATGACGTGGCCGACCACCGTCGGGCCGAGCATCACCGCGAAGCCGGAGCCGTCGCGGCGCGGGTCCGCCGCGGGCAGCTCCACCGGGTCGCCGGTGCCGGTCGCGCCGACCGGGCGCGGCCCCACCCAGGCGACCGCCACGTCCGTCTCACCCTTGAGGAACCGGTGCGCGCGCACGCCGCCGGTCGCCCGCCCCTTCGAGGGGTACGCCTTGAAGGGCGTCACCTTCACCGTCGCTCCGGTCGAGGTGACCACCATCGGCTCGCCGTGACCCGGGTCGTCGGTGCGCACCGCCCCGAAGAACACGACGTGCGCTCCGGCCGGCAGGTTGATGCCGGCCATGCCGCCGCCCTTGAGGCCCTGAGGGCGGACCAGCCCGGCGGGGAACCGCAACAGCGACGCCTCCGAGGACACGAACGTCAACGTCTCGGCACCGTCGGTCAGCCAGGTCGCCCCGACCACCTCGTCACCGTCGCGCAGGCCGATCACCTCAAACTCGTCGGAACGCACCGGCCACTCCGGCGAGCAGATCTTGACCACGCCCTGCCGGGTGCCCAACGCCAGCCCCGGCGAGCCCTCCGCCGGCCCGCCGAGCGGGGCCAGACCGACCACCGTCTCCCCCGCCTCCAACGGCACCAGCTCGGCGGCCGACATGCCTCCGCGCAACGACACCGTGCCGGCCTGCTCGGGCAGCACCGGCAGCGGCAGGACGTCGACCTTGAACGCCCGGCCGGCGCTGGTCATCAGCAGCACCCGACCACGGGCGGTGGAGTGCACGATCGCGCGTACCGTGTCGTGTTTGACCCGGCCGTTGCGCCGGCGCCCCTCGGCGCTCTCCTCCGACTCGGCCGCGGTCCGGGCGACCAGCCCGGTCGCGGAGAGGATCACCTGGCACGGGTCGTCGGCCACCTCCAGCGGGCCGGCCGGCGCGGACGCGGCCAGCACCTCCTTCAGGTCACCGTCGACAAGCGTCGTACGCCGCTCGCTGCCGAACTGCTTGCCCACGGCCGCCAGCTCGTCGGAGACCACCTTCCGGAGCACCCGCTCGTCGTCGAGGATCGTGCTCAGCTCGGCGATCTCGGTGCGCAGCCGTTCCTGCTCGGCCTCCAGCTCGATCCGGTCGAACTTGGTCAGCCGGCGCAGCGGTGTGTCCAGGATGTAGGTGGCCTGGATGTCGGAGAGGCCGAACCGACTCATCAGCCCGTCCTTCGCGGCCTGCGCGTCGTCGCTGCCCCGGATCAGCCGGACCACCTCGTCGATGTCCAGCAACGCGATCAGCAGGCCGTCGACCAGGTGCAGCCGCTCCTGCCGCTTGCGCCGACGGTACGAGGTGCGGCGGGTGACCACCTCGTAGCGGTGGGCCAGGAAGACCTCCAGCAGCGCCTTCAACCCGAGGGTGCGCGGCTGCCCGTCCACCAGGACCAGGTTGTTGACGCCGAACGACTGCTCCAGCGGGGTCAGCCGGTACAGGTCGGCGAGCAGCGCCTGCGGGTTGACGCCCACCTTGCACTCGATGACCAGCCGGGTGCCGCTCTCCCGGTCGGTGAGGTCCTTGACGTCCGCGATGCCGGTCAGCCGCTTGGTCTTGGTGACCTCGTTGGTGATCGCGGCGATGACCTTCTCCGCGCCGACGCCGTAGGGCAGCTCGACCACGGTGATCGCCTGGCGGCCCCGGCTGCCCTCGATCGGGCCGATCTCCACCTTGCCGCGCATCCGCACCACGCCGCGCCCGGTCTCGTACGCCCGGCGCACCTCGTCGAGGCCGAGCAGCACCCCACCGGTGGGCAGGTCGGGGCCGGGGACGAACTCCATGAGTTTGTCCAGAGTGGCGTCCGGGTGGTTGATCAGCCAACGGGCCGCCTGCACGACCTCGCCGAGGTTGTGCGGGATCATGTTGGTGGCCATCCCGACCGCGATCCCGGACGCGCCGTTGACCAGCAGGTTGGGGAACGCGGCCGGCAGCACGGTCGGCTGGGTCAGCGACCCGTCGTAGTTGGGCTCGACGTCGACGGTGTCCTCGCCCAGCTCCCCGACGAGCAGCATGGCCTCGCGGGACATCCGTGCTTCGGTGTAACGCGAGGCTGCCGGACCATCATCTGGGGAACCAAAATTTCCATGCCCGTCGATGAGTGGCACGTTGAGGGAGAAGTCCTGCGCGAGGCGGACCATCGCGTCGTAGATCGCCGTGTCGCCGTGCGGATGGTACTTACCCATGCAGTTGTGAACGACATAGCCCTCGGCGACGAACGCGTGCTCGTCACTGCCGACCTGGATGTCGTAAGTGACGTCGGGCGGAACCGCCTCAACCGAGGTGACCCGCAGGAACGAACTGCCGACCAACGCGTCGAGACGAGCAGCGAGCGGTGAGCCGATGCGGCGGAGTTTGTCGATCCAGCCGTCTCGTACCGCCCGCTCCAACTGGAACGATCGGTCCGCGAGCGGGACGCCATTGCGGTCTTCGCCATACCGCACCTTCGGGCCACCGCTCGCCGAGAGCGAGGCACGAAACGCCTGTCCGGCCTGATCCCGGAACCATCCACCGCCCTGATGCGCTGCGGTGAATTCCGCCATCACCGAGGCGTACGGCAACCGGTCATTGCCTTGCTTGCCGCTGTACTGGTAGTCGATGTTCGCAACCCGTTGCAGGCCATCGTGCTTGTAGCCGATCCGCACCCACGGCAGCAGCATCCGCGCGAGGACCGCAGCGTCTCGCCCGGATATGGAGAGCCCGTGAAGAGGGTTTCCATCAGAACGAAGACCGCTGGTCCAGTAGTGCCCGTGCAAACCCAGGTCGGCAAGCATGGCGTAGATCTGCCGGACCAGGAGTTTGCCGGTGCTGACGAAGACCACCTCTCGGAACCGCTTGCGGACGTAGCCGTCACCGTCGAAGAAGCCGGCGAGGAACGGTGCCCACGCTGACCGGTCGCTCATGATGTTGCGTGGTACGTACTTGTCGCGGCTGAGTGGCTCGGTAGCCTCCAACAGCCCTTCGTGCCGGCTGAACGTCAGGATGTGCTGATCACGATGACGGGGATTGGTGGCCTCACGCTTTCCGCGGGAGACGTTCACCCCACTGGCGATAGCCCAGCCGTGAGCGACATCGAGCGGTTCGATGTCACACATGTGGATGCGAACCCGACCGTCCGCCGCACAGTTCCGGTCGACCGGGAAGCCCTCGGCTACCAGCAGCCCGCGCACGTAGTCGTAGACGTCGCCAGGTGGCGTCGACACCTCGCTACGGTGGCTCCCATAGGCCAGCGCAAGGCGTCCCGCGAGATCCCGAGCCTCGGCCCACTGCACCGAGAGGTCGTTCGCGACCACCCGGAAGCGTTGGCCCGGGGTGACGAGCATCGTGTGCCCATTGCTCCAGGTCACTCGAACAAGGTCAGAGGTCGGGTTTCGATACACAGCGGTGACCGGGACCGAAGCGCCCTCACCGTCCAGCACGAGGTCTCCGACCTCGACCTCCTCGATCGGCCGCAGGCCATCAGGCGTGGAGACCAGCGTGCCGGCAACGAAGCAGTCCCCGACAATTCGGGCGGACTTCACGTGCCCGCGATCCGGGCGGTAGCCCTGCTCGTACATCGACCAGAGGATGCGCCGGTGCACGGGCTTGAGGCCGTCGCGGGCGTCGGGCAGGGCACGGGAGTGGATGACCGAGAAGGCGTACTCCAGGTAGGAGTCGGAGACCTCGGTGACCAGCGGATTGTCGAAGACCCGCGCGCCGGCCTGGTCGAACGAGGAGAGATCGACCTTGTTTTCCTTACGGCGTGCCATGACTCAGCTCTCCACTGGAACTGGAACGGGAACTGGAACGGAACGGGCGGTCATGCGTCGATCGCCTCCCGATCGACCCGGTCGGCGGAGTCGATCAGCCAGTTGCGGCGCGGCTCGACCTTTTCGCCCATCAACAGTTCGAGGATGCGCTCGGCGGCGTCCACGTCGTCGAGGGTGATCCGGCGGACGGCGCGGGTGGCCGGGTTCATCGTGGTGTCCCACAGCTCGTCGGCGTCCATCTCACCGAGACCCTTGAAGCGTGGGATGGGCGTGACGATCTGCTTGCCGGCCTTCTCCAGCTTGCGAACCGTCGTCTCCATCTCGACCTGGGTGTAGGTGTAGACGGTCTGCGGGTTACGCCCCTTGGTGGTGATCTTGTGCAGGGGCGGCATCGCGGCGTAGAGCCGACCCGCCTCGATCAACGGTCGCATGTAGCGGGCGAAGAGGGTTATCAGCAGGGTACGGATGTGGGCGCCGTCCACGTCGGCGTCGGCCATGATCAGCACTCGGCCGTAGCGCAGCGCGGACAGGTCGAACGTGCGCCCCGAGCCGGCCCCGAGGACTTGGACGATCGCCGCGCACTCGGCATTGTCCAGAACCTGCTGGAGGTTGGCCTTCTGCACGTTCAGAATCTTGCCCCGGATCGGCAGCAGCGCCTGGTATTCCGAGGAGCGGGCCATCCGGCTCGTGCCGAGGGCGCTGTCACCCTCGACGATGAACAGCTCGCTGCGGTCGATGCCGGTGGCCCGGCAGTCGACCAGCTTGGGCGGCATGGACGCGCCCTCCAGGGCGGTCTTGCGCCGGGCCGCGTCCTTCTGCTGCTTCTGGGTGAGCCGCACCCGCGCCGCGTCGACGATCTTCTGCAGGACGGTGCGCGCCTCGGCCTTGGTGCGCCGGTCCTCCAGCCACGCCTTGACGTGCGCGTCGACGAGAGTCTGGAGCACCTTGGTGATGCCGGTGGTGGACAGCTCGTCCTTGGTCTGCGAGGTGAACTGCGGCTCGGGGATCCGCACGTGCACCACGGCCGTCATCCCCTCCAGGACGTCGTCCAGGGTGGGCGGCTCCTCCTTGGCCTTGAGCAGGCCGCGGGTGTTGCGGACCGCGTCGGCGAGGGTGCGGACCAGAGCCCGCTCGAAGCCCTTGCGGTGGGCGCCGCCGTGCGCGTTGCGGATCGTGTTGGTGAAGCACTCGACGGTGCGCTCGTAGCCCGTGCCCCACCGGAACGCCACCTCGACCTCGGCGCGACGCTGCACGTTGGACTGCATGACACCGTTGGCGTCGGCGGCGTTCTCCCGGTACGTCCCCTCACCGTTGACCAGGAGAATGCCGGAGACCGGCCGGTCGCCGGCCGGGGCGAGGAACTCCACCATGTCGCTGAGCCCGTTGGGGTAGTGGAACTTCTCCTCGGCGGGCGCCTCGCCGGTCAGGTCGCGCAGCAGGTACGTCACGCCGGGGACCAGGAACGCGGTGTTGCGCAGCTTCATCCGGACCGCGTCGACGTCGAGCGCCGCGCCGGTCTCGAAGTAGCGCGCGTCGTGCCACCAGCGGATCGAGGTGCCGGTGCGCTGGCCGCGCTTCATGGCGCCGATCACCTGGAGCCCGGGGCCGGCGGTGAAGGGCGCGTCCGGCCCGTCGCCGTCGAAGATGCCCGGGACGCCGTGCCGGAAGGACATCGCGTGGATCTTGCCGGCCCGGCGGACGGTCACGTCGAAGCGGCGGGACAGGGCGTTGACCGCGGACGCGCCGACGCCGTGCAGGCCGCCGGAGGTCTTGTAGCCGGAGCCGCCGAACTTGCCGCCGGCGTGCAGCCGGGTCAGCACCAGCTCGACGCCGGAGATGCCGGACTTGGCGTGCACGTCGGTGGGGATGCCCCGGCCGTCGTCGTCGACCTGCACCGAACCGTCGGCGTGCAGGATCACCTCGACGTGGCTGGCGTGACCGGCGACACCCTCGTCGGTGGAGTTGTCGAGGATCTCGTTGACGAGGTGACCCACGCCACGGCTGTCGGTGGAACCGATGTACATGCCGGGCCGCTTGCGGACAGCGTCCAGCCCCTCAAGGTGGGTGAGGTCATCGGCCCCGTACAGGGTGTCAGGCTCTGCGGTCAACTGGTCGTACTCCCCGGTCTCGGCGGTGTGCTGCCGGTCACCGGCGACATCAGCCGGCGTGGCGCGCCGCAGCGAGCCTAGCCCGAGGCTAGGACAACTCCCGGAGGACCTACGCGACCCGCCGCGCGGCAGCCCCCGAACGTGAGCCACGAAACAGCCGGCCGGTGATCACGGGACCACGCCCAGGCACCGTCGTCGGTACGCTCAGCCATGATCACGGCCGGTCGAGCGTGGGAGTTGGCGCCCGGGTTCACTCCGGTCCGGGTCGAGCAGATCAACGACCAGAGCGGGGTACGACCAACCGGCCGGAGGCGATCGACGGTGCATGAGACGACACGCGACGCCCTGCGGCGCTCCCTCGGGACGCCGGCCCGGCGATGGCTGCTCGCGGGCACGCTGCTGGCGGGGCTGCTCTGCGCCGTGGCACTGGTGACCGCCGCGGCTCCCGCCGACCGGACGTTCGCCGCACTCTCCGACACGGTCCAGAGCCTGACATCGGTCCTGACGCCGCTCTTCGGCATCCTGCTCGTGCACGACCTGCGACGGGCGCCCACCGCCGTCGGGGTCGCCCCCACGGTGCTCGCGGTGCTGCTGCCGGCCGTCGTGATCGGCGTCGTGGGGGTGCTGATCTGCGCCGCGACGCTGGCGCTCACCCCGGCCGCCGTCGCCGACGAACCGTGGCGGCACGCCGGGACGGTCGCGGTGGGCAGCGTGCTGGTGCAGATCGTCGCCGGTCTGGTCGGCACCGGGCTGGGTCTGCTGCTGCGGTCGACGGTGGTCGCGTTCCTCGCCACCATCGTCCTGCCGTTGGGCCTGTTCGGGCTGCTGGGCGCGGTGGACGCCCTCCGCCCGGCGCAGCCGTGGCTCACCCCGCTCGGCAGCGTCCGCAACCTGCTCTCCGGCGAGATGAGCGTGCTGCGGTGGGCGCAGTGGCTGTGCGTACTGCTGATCTGGGGTGTCGGTCTGAACGCCGTCGGCGCGGCCGTGCTGGGGCGCCGCGGGCGCTGAGCGGGTCCACACACCGGCGCGGACGGCGAGGCGCCGGGGCAGGCGTGTCTTTCATCGACGATTCTGTTACGGGCCATTGACGCCCGTTGCACGAGGGTGATCTGATCGCGCTCTCAGAGAATCTTTCATCTTTCGATGGATGGGAGCCCCATGCCCAGGTTCCGCCGTGCCGCGCTCGCCGCGGCACTCACGATCGTCACGGCCGCACTGTCCACGGCCGTCGCGCTGCCGTCCCCCGCGACCGCCGCGCTGCCCACCGCCGCGGTGGCGCTCGGCGACAGCTTCATCAGCGGCGAGGGCGCCGGGGCGTACACCCAGGTGGTCGACGTCAACGGCGTCGCCCAGGGCTTCCCCGGCTGGACGGCGCCGAACAACAACGCGTACTTCTGCCACCGTTCGGCGAACGCGTCGCTGAACCAGGCGAACCTCCCGGGCATCCAGAACCGGTTCAACCTGGCCTGCTCCGGCGGCCAGCCACACGACATCGCCAACGCCTCGCAGGCACGGGCCAAGGGCCGTACCGTGGCCGCCCAGCTCGACCAGCTCCGCGCCGTCGCGCAGACCCAGGACATCGACCTGGTGCTGATCGGCCTGGGCTCCAACAACAGCTCGTTCACCTTCGGCAGCGTCGCGGAGACGTGCGCCAACCGGTTCATCGCCGACGCCTGGACCGGCTGGTGGGAGTTCTGGGCGTACCTGAACGGGCCGGTCGAACAGAAGCCGTGCAGCGACGCCGACCTGGCCACCGCCGCGCAGCTCAGCGCCGCCACCGCGGAGACCACCGCCGCCGTACGCCAGATCCTCACCACCCTCGACCAGGTGGACGCGGACGGGCAGCACCGGGTCGTGTTCCAGGACTACACCAACCCGCTGCCCTTGGACCTGAACCCGGTGTTCCACGAGGAGGACGGCCGCGACGACACCCGGGACAAGTTCCGCGACCTCGGCGCCGAGCGGTACGCGGCCGGCTGCCCGATCCACCGGGCCAGCCTCGCGCCCGGACACCGCTTCTCCCAGGGCCTGGGCGGCATCGTGCAGTCCACCCGGGACACCCTGGCCGCCGAGTTCCCCGCGGACGACCTGGTCTATCTCAACGTGCAGCGGGCCTTCGACGGCGCGCGGCTCTGCGAGACGACGAGCAGCCCGACCGGCGCGCTGGCCACCCCGATCCGCCTGCAGGACGGCGCCAACGGCACCTTCGTGACCAGCCTGTCCGGCAAGGACAAGATCGCCATCCAGCGGATCGCCAACACCTGCGTCAGCTACTTCCAGACCTGCCAGGAGTCGTGGCACCCGAACGCCACCGGGCACCAGGTGCTCGGCCAGTGCCTGGCCGGCGCCGCCGTCACCGCCGCCCGCGCGGTCTCGTGTGTCCGCGCCGGCAATGGGACGATCTCCGTCTCCTGACCGGCCGCGCCACCGGAGGCCCCGCCAGCCGGCGGGGCCTCCGTCGTGTCCAGCCGGATGACTACCCGTCGGTAACATCGGGCCGTACGCTGAGCCGGTGAACGGGGAACCGGAGTACGCGCAGGAGTTCGTCGACGTCGACGGCGCCCGACTCGGTGTGCAGGTGTACCCCGAGCCGGCCGGACCTCCCGGCGCGCCGATGGTGCTCATCTGGCCGGCGATGGGGGTACGCGCCCGCTACTACCGTCCGTTCGCCGCCGCGCTGCGCGCCGCGGGGCTGGCCGTGATCGTCGCCGACCTGCGCGGCACCGGGACGAGCACCCCCGCGCCGAGTCGCGCCGACCGGCACGGCTACACCGAGCTGGCCGGCGACATCGGTGCCGTCCTGGCCGCCCTCAAGCCACGGTTGGACGGCCGCACCCGACTGCTGCTCGGCCACTCACTGGGCGGGCAGGCCGCCCTGCTGCACCTCGCCGTGCACGGCGGTGACGACGTGCACGGGCTGGTCCTGGTCGCGGTCGGCATCCCCTACTGGCGCGCGTATCCGGGCCTGCGCGGCGTCGGCGTCCTGCCGTACACCCAGGGAATCGCCGCCACCGCGGCGCTGCTCGGCGTCTGGCCGGGCTGGGGCTTCGGCGGCCGGCAGGCGCGCGGGGTCATCCGGGACTGGGCGCCCACCGCCCGGACCGGCCGATTCCCCCAGCTCGACGGCACGGACACCGAAGCGGCGGTGCGGGCGGTACGGACGCCGATGCTGGCGGTCAGCGTCGACGACGACCAGTACACACCGCACGAGACCATGGATCACCTCTGCGCGAAGCTCACCGGGGCGGCGGTGGCCCGGGAGCGGTACACGGTGGCGCAGCCCGGTGGGGCACTTGACCACTTCACGTGGGTCCGGGCCAGTGCGCCCCTGGCGGGGCGGATCGCCCCTTTCGCCGCCGGCCTGCCACCCCGCTGATCCGGACCGGCCGGGCCGCACGCCCGGCCGGTCCGTTCACTCGTCCCGCTCCAACGGCACCAGTTCGTCGTCGCGCTCCACCTGAATCTCCGCGTGGTCCTTACGCGGCGCGACCTCCGCGGTGTTCCGGTGCGGATCGTTGCCCGGGTGCATGAGCACCGCGTCGGTCTTGGGGGTCTTCTCGCGTACCTCATCCGGCTGCGACATTCCGTTCCCCTCTCCGTCAGCGTCCGACGGATCTACCCGCCACCGGGCGGACGACTCCTCCCGGCGGCGATCCGGGACCGCGATGCCCGGATGTCCCCGTCGTGCCGGTGCGACGCGGATCGGCAGACGGGCGACGGGGGTTAGCCACCCGGGCGGCGGGTAAGCCGCAGCGCCCGACACGGCGGAAGGGGATCACATGTCCGAACGACACACCGCACTGCGCTCGATGCACGATCTGGGTCTGGCGGCCTGGTTCGGCGGCTCCCTCATGGGTGCCTTCGGCGTCAACGGCGCAGCGGCGAAAATCAACGACTCGACCCAGCGACTCCCGATCGCGTCGGCCGGATGGTCGAAGTGGACCCCGGTCAACGCGGCAGCGATCGGCGCGCACCTGGCCGGTGCGGTCGGCGAACTGGTGACGGAAAGCCCTCGGGTGGCGGCCCAACGTGGGGTCGGTAAGGCCAGTGCCCTCAAGACGGCGTTGACGATCGGCGCGCTCGCCGTCACCGGTTACAGCCGGTTGGTCGGCATGCGCCTGGAGAAGGCGGGCAGCCCACCGGTGAACGGGGCCACCGAGCCCAATCACCAGACCCCGGCCAGCGTCGCCTCCTCGCAACGACAGATGAAGTTGCTCCAGTGGGCGATTCCGGCGCTGACCGGGTCGCTGGTCGTGGTCACCGCGTACATGGGTGAGCAGCAGAAGCCCGGGCAGGTGCTGCGGGGGATCCTCAGCCGCACCGGCGGGATGCGCAGCGCGCCGATCGGCATGGCCAAGATGGGCATGAGCGTCGGCAAGCGGCAGATGGCGATGGCCGGGCGCTGAGCGTCGGGCCGGCCGGAGTCCCGCCGGACCGTCGACGGCGGGGCACCGGCCGGCCCTGCGCGCCCGCCACGGCGTACCGCGTACCGAGCGGGCGGGACCGGCCCGGGACGGGCAATCCGTCCGCCGGCAGCGGCGGACCGACGAGCGAGGTGGCCATGACGGCACACGAGGGACGCAGCAGTGGCGGCGGTGACCGGCCGGAACCGGAGGCGGTCAACCCGTGGGGCACCGGCGACGATTTCGACGCCGACGCACCCTGGGGCGCCGGCGACGACTCACCGATGGACGAGGGCAGCGAAGAGACGGCGGTACCCGAGGGACGGCGCGGTGAGCGGCGCGCGGGCGCCCCGGCCGGGGACTACGGTTCAGCCGGTCGGCACGGCTTCGGTTCGGTCGAGCCGACCCGGACCACGATGGCCGGACCGGGCGCGCCACCGGATCCGGCGCCCAGCGGCCGGACCTTTCCCGACGAGGCGGACGTCGACGATCGGACCCAGGACGCGCTGCGCAGCCGGGGCCGACGCTCCTGAACACCGCGCTGCCCGCCTGCCCCGGCTCGACGGATGGCACGTGGGCAGCACGCCGTCAGCTCCTCGACGTGGCCCGCGCCGGTACGGCCTGGCCGTCGACCGGTCCACGCGGCCCGGCGGGCACCCGCGAATCGGCGAACATGGCCTCGGCGAGCAGCTGCGCCAGCCGGGTGGCGTCGCGCTGAGCCTGCCCGGCGCAGCAGTTGTTGAACAGCACGTGCAGGTCGTCGACCCGGTCGGCCATCTCGGCCAACCGCCCGGCCCAGTCCCGCAGCTCCGAATCGGCGTACGCGTAGCGGAACTTGTCCTGCTTGTCGCCGTCGCGCCAAGTGTCGCTGTGACCGTGGAACCGGACGATCGCCGGCTCCGCGGTCATCGTCAGGATCGGCGGCACCGACGACGGATGCCCCTGCGGCATGTCGACGCAGACCAGTGAGAGGTCGTGCGCGCGCAGCAGGTCCAGGGTCTCGGCTGCGGAGGCACCGTCGAACCAGGACCCGTGCCGCAACTCCACCGCCACCCGCCACGGCCGGCAGCGCTGCGCCAACTCCACGATGCGGCGCTCGGCGGCGGCACCGCGGACCAGCCATGGCGGGAACTGCAACAGCACCGCGCCCAGCTTGCCGGCGGCCGCGATCGGGTCCAGCGCCGCCCGGAAACGGGCCCACAACTCGTCGTACGCCTGCTCTGCCAGATCGCGGCGGCGGATCCGGCTGGGGCCGGCGGCCGGCCGCAGGTCCCGGGGCAGCGCGGCGACCGGCGTCGGGTGACCGGTGAAGAGGCTGAACGCCTTGACGTCGAAGGTGAAATCGTCGGGCGTCGCGTCGACCCAGCCCTGGGTGGTCTCCGGCACCGGGACGGCGTAGTAGGAGGTGTCCACCTCCACCAGCGGGAACCGGCCGGCGTAGAAGGCCAGCCGGCCGGCCGGCGTGTTGGCCGAGCGCGGGTACCAGCCGGAGCGCAGCAACGACTGGTCGGCCCAGGACGACGTGCCCACCTTGATCACACCCATGTCATTCAGTGGACAGTCCCGCGCGCCGATCGGCAACCGCTGGCGGCCCGCGCCGCCGTCGTGTCGGACCGGAAAGTGTCGGTGCCCGGTCCTAGGCTGGCGCCGACCGGTCTTCGACGGAGGGGCGACACCATGACCAGCACCGAGCAGCTCACCGGGGAGCGGGCCGACCTGCTGCAGACGCTGCGCCGGCACCGGGGCTTCCTCCTGCAGACCGTCGACGGGCTCACCGACGAGCAGGCCGCCACCCGCAGCACCGTCAGCGAGCTCTGCCTCGGCGGCCTCATCAAGCACGTCGCCGGCACCGAGCAGCGGTGGATGCTCTTCGCCGTCGGCGGCGCCGAGGCGATGCAACGCGACGAGATCGACTGGGTCGGCCAGTTCCGGATGGCGCCGGGCGAGACCCTGGCCGGCCTGGTCGAGCGTTTCCAGGAGGTGGCGGCGCACACCGACGAGCTGATCGGCACCCTCGATCTGGACGCGGCGCACCCGCTGCCGGTGGCGCCCTGGTTCGAGCCGGGGGCGAGCTGGACGGTCCGCCGGGTGCTGCTGCACCTCATCGCCGAGACGTCCCAGCACGCCGGCCACGCCGACATCCTGCGTGAGGCGGTCGACGGCGCCAAGACCATGGGCTGAGCCGGCCCGCGTTCGCCGGGTGCCCCGGCCCCTCGCCCGCCTCCCGCCCTCGCCAGGGCGGATGTGACATCGCGCAGGTGGGTGGCGCTGAGGGACACGAGATGAACGCAGACCGGATGGATCAGGAGACCGCCGAGCGGCTGCTCGGCGGCGGCATCGTCGACCCGTCGACCGGCCCGCGCCCGGTCGTGCTGCTGCTGAGCGCGGTGCGTGCCGCGCCGCGCCCCGACGAGTTGGCTGGCGAGGGCCTCGCCATGCAGGGCTTTCGCCGCGCCCAGGTCACGCCGGCAGCGCCTCGGCGGGCCGTGCGCCGGTCCCACACGCTCGCCCGGTTCGGTGGCCGGACCACCGTGGCCGCCCTGGCGCTCACCGCCGTCGGCGGGGTGGCGTTGGCCGCCGCGACCGGCACGGCACCCCGGCCGCCGCATCGGCCCGCGCCCACCGCACCGGCGTCCACCGACGCGTCCGCCGCGAACCCACCGGTCACCGACAACCGGCCCACCCCCGGCACGGCCGCGCCGTCGAGGCCGCTGCCGCCGGCCCCGGAGTCCCAAGCTCTGCCGGGCCTGTGCCGCGCGTACCAGGCCACCAGCAGGGAAAACCCCGGCCGCGCCCTGGACAGCCCGGGCTTGTCCGCCCTGATCACCGCGGCCGGCGGTCGTCAGCACGTGACCGGCTTCTGCACCAAACTCCTGACCGACAATCCCCCACCCCACCCAACCCCAACCCACCCGACCCCACCCTCCAAGCCCGCCCCGCCCTCCCCGGCCGCCCGCACCGCCCCCACCTCCCCGGCCGCCCGCACCGCCCCGCCCTCCCGCGCCGGTGATCATGACGTTAGCGAGGCGACACGCCGACACCAGTAACGCCAACCTCATGATCACCGCACATTCCCGTCGATCATGGGGTTGTGGTGCCTCACGAAACGGGTTTGCGGGGCTAAAACGCCCACCACAACTCCATGATCGACGGGGCGGGGGCGGGGCGAGGGGCAGGGCGAGGCGACGGCGGGGCGAGGGCGGGGCGACGGCAGGGCGGGGTCGGGTGGGTTACCGCGTGTAGTGCCTCGTGTTCGGCGGGCGGGACGTGTCCGAGCTCGCCGTGCAGCCGCCGGTTGTTGTACCAGTCGATGTACTCGACGGTGGCCATCTCCAGGTCGTCGGGTCCACGCCATGGACCTCGGTTGCGGACGAGTTCGGCCTTGTAGAGAGAGTTGAACGCCTCGGCCATCGCGTTGTCGTAGGAGTCGCCCTTGGACCCGACCGAGGCGACGGCGCCGGCTTCGGCGAGCCGCTGGCTGTAGCGAATCGCTCGATACTGGGCGAGTTCAATCGGTTGTTGCAACACCGGGCTGTTCCAGCGAGCTTAGCTGTTCGGCGAAGACCTCGGCCGGGGTCTTCCAGCCAAGGCTCTTG
>NZ_JBFAHZ010000031.1:0-65794 GCF_040654415.1 Micromonospora sp. NPDC050695 | reverse complement strand
GGTGCGCCGAAGCCGCAGGGCGAGCAGTCGCACATCACCCTCAACGGTGAGCAGACCGCGAACGTCAAGGCGATCATCGCCGCGACGAAGAAGGCTGGCCTGCCCGAACGCGCCGCGGTGATCTCGATCGCGACGAGCTTGCAGGAGTCGAAGCTGGAGAACCTCGGCCACCTGGGTGACGCCAACGACCACGACTCGTTGGGCCTGTTCCAGCAGCGCCCGAGCTCCGGTTGGGGCACGCCGGAACAGATCACCGACCCGGCCTACTCCACCACCGCGTTCCTCAAGGGCCTCACGCAGGTCGACGGCTGGCAGGACATGGCGCTGACCGACGCCGCGCAGACCGTGCAGGTGTCGGCCTACCCGGACGCCTACGCCCAGTGGGAACAGCAGGCCACCGACCTGGTCAACCAGCACTGGAACAGCTGACCCGCAGAACAACACCGAAGGCCGGCACCCGCACAGGGTGCCGGCCTTCGGCATGTTCGGTGTCAGACGCGGAAGCCGGCGGCGCGGGCCGCCTCTCGTTCGCGGCGTCGTTCGGAGCGGCGGCGGACGAACCAGAAGACGAAGAACACCAGGGCGAGCAGGAAGACCAGGACCAGTACCGGCAGGATGACCGCCACGAGTGAGACGATCACGCTGGTGGCGTCCTCGGCGGTGCTGGCCACCGGGGCGCCAAACCCGGCGGTGGTCGCGTTGACGACCGGGCGTGCGGCGGACTTGAGCAGGTGGACGCCGAACGCGAGCACTACGCCGGTGGCCACCGGCACCCACTGGTGGGTGGAGAAGAAGCTTCCCGGGTCACTGACGGTGACCGTCTCCGACGATGATCCGGCACCGAAGGCGAGGCCGCCTGCGGTGGGTCGGACCACGGTCTGCACGACGTCGTTGATGTGGTCGACCACCGGCACCTTGTCGGCCACCATCTCCACGGCGAGCAGTACGGCCAGGATGACGATGACCCAGCCGTTGCCGAGCCACGTCCAGCCGCTGGGCAGGTCGATCAGGTCGGTGTAGCGGGCGAGCAGGCCGAGGGTGAGCAGGGGTATGTAGGCGTTCAACCCTGCCGAGGCGGCGAGGCCGGTACCGGTGAGGACTTCGAGCACAGTCTCAGCATCGCACCGACGTGCCAGTGCCGCTCGGTGGCGACCGGGGGGTGCTCGGCTACCCTCGTCGGGTGCGGTTGGTCATTGCGAAGTGCTCGGTGGACTACGTCGGACGGCTGTCGGCTCACCTGCCGCTGGCCACCCGGTTGTTGATGGTGAAGGCGGACGGGTCGGTGTCGATCCATGCCGACGACCGGGCGTACAAGCCGTTGAACTGGATGAGCCCACCGTGTCGGCTGGAGGAGGCCCCCGGCGTGTGGCGGGTGGTCAACAAGGCTGGCGAGGAACTGCGGATCACCCTGGACGAGATCTTCCAGGACACCTCGTACGAGCTCGGAGTGGATCCGGGTCTGCGTAAGGACGGGGTGGAGGCGCATCTCCAGGAGCTGCTGGCCGCCAACCCGGGCGCGTTGGGTGAGGGGTACACGCTGGTCCGCCGCGAGTACATGACGGCGATCGGCCCGGTCGACCTGCTCTGTCGGGACGCGAACTCCGGCGCGGTGGCCGTCGAGGTCAAGCGGCGCGGTGAGATCGACGGTGTGGAGCAGCTGACCCGCTATCTGGAACTCATGAACCGTGATCCGCTGCTCAGCCCGGTCACCGGGGTGTTCGCCGCGCAGGAGATCAAGCCGCAGGCGCGGGTGCTCGCCACCGACCGGGGTATCCGGTGCGTGGTGGTGGACTACGACAAGCTGCGCGGCATCGAGAAGGACGAGCTGACCCTCTTCTGACCGCTCACGCGCCGGGTTCCGACACTCACCTGCCGTACATCGTCTTGATGACCTTGATGAGTCGTGCCACGTCGGTCGGGGTGCGCTCGAAGGTCATCGACGGCAGCAGTGACCGGGCACGCCGCTTGGTGATGGCCTTGGCGCGACCGAACTCGCGCAGCCCGTCCTCCCCGTGGGTGCGTCCGAAGCCGGAGTCACCGACTCCGCCGAACGGCAGCGTCGACGTTCCGGCGAAGGTCAGGCTGGAGTTGACCGAGGCCATGCCGGAGCGCAGCCGCCGGGCGATGGCCACCGCGCGTCGCCGGCCGAAGACCGAACCCCCCAGGCCGTACGGCAGGGCGTTGGCCCGGTCGACGGCCTCGTCGGCGTCGCGGACCCGGCTGATGGTCAGCGTGGGCCCGAAGGTCTCCTCGCGGACGGCGGCCGAGTCCTCCGGGACGTCCACGAGGACGGTCGGGTGGACGTATGGCGGCCGCACCGCGTTCGGGCCGCCCAGCACGGCGCGTCCGCCGGAGGCGATGGCGGCGTCGATGTGGCGGCGGATGACGTCGAGCTGGCCGGGCATCGTGATCGGGCCGATGTCGGTGCCCTCCGGCCCGACGGTCAACCGGCCGGCGCGGGTCACCACCTTGTCGACGAAGGCGTCGAAGACCGGGTCGACGGCGTACACCCGCTCGATGCCGATGCAGGTCTGACCGGCGTTGGTCATGCCGCCCCAGACGCACGCCTCGGCGGCGGCGTCCAGGTCGGCGTCGCTGTCGACGATCATGGCGTCCTTGCCGCCGCCCTCGATCAGCACCGGGGTCAGTGTCTCGGCGCAGGCGGCCATCACCTTCCGGGCCGTCGCGGTGGAGCCGGTGAAGGCCAACTTGCCGACCCCGGAACGGCAGAGCGCCGCGCCCACGTCGCCCAGCCCGTGCACCGCCGTGAACACCGGCTGCTCGGGCACCACCTCGGCGAAGCTGTCCACCAGCCACTGGCCGGCGGCGGGCGTGTACTCGCTCGGCTTGAGCACCACGGCGTTGCCGGCGGCGAGGGCGTACGCGGCGGAGCCGATCGGGGTGAACACCGGATAGTTCCACGGCCCGATGACGCCGACCACGCCGTACGGCTGGTATTCGAGGTGCCCGGAGAACTCGGCGAGGATGAGGCGGGACCGCACCCGGCGCGGGCCGAGCACCCGGCCGGCGTTGCGGGCGGCCCAGTCGATGTGTTCGATCGCGGTGACGATCTCGACGATCGCGTCGGCGACCGGTTTGCCGCCCTCGACGTGCACCAACTCGGCGAGCTGTTCGATCCGCTTGGCGAGCAGGGCGCGCCAGCGCAGCAGCCGCGCGCGACGGCCGCTGAAGCCCAGCCCGACCCACCACTCACCGGCGGCGCGGGCGCGGTCGACGGCCTGCCGCACGTCGGCCTCGGTGGCGAGCGGGAGGCGGCCGGCCTCGGCGCCGGTGGCCGGACTGGTGGAAACCAGGTGGCCGGCATCGATGAGAGGCGTGCCAGGGACATGGACAGCCGTCATGGCGGCAGTCTAGACCCGAAGATTACTCATCGGTAGGCCGCGATTCCGACCCGGCCGTGCGGGAGTCGCATCGATCCGCCCACTCGTTGATCAGGGCAGGTCAGACCCTGGGTGGAGACTCTCCGTCGCCCGAATCGTCGAACACAAGGTGACCGGGAGGTGACGAGGAGCTGACCGGCTGGTCGGTATTGACGATTACCGTCTGATGGCAAGCTGACGCGCGGAGTGACGGTGTGGGGTGGAGGGCTGACTGTCCATGGAGGAACATCCAGAATTGCTGCCGTTGTTGACGGTTGCCGGTGGGCCGATGCGCGGGGCGAGTTTTCGGCTGCGGGCCGAGCCACAGGTGATCGGTCGAGCGCCGACCGGTCACGTGGTCATCAACGATCCCCATTTGAGCCGCCGGCACGCGGAGGTGTGGCTGGCCCCGGAGGGCGCGTCGCTGCGGGACCTGGGCTCGACGAACGGCACCTGGCTCAACGACCGCAGGATCACCGGGACCGAGTTGCTCTCCGACGGCGACGTGATCCGGATCGGCCGTACCGAGCTGCGCCTGTTCGACCCGGGGGTAGCGCACACCGATCCGGTCGGGCTCAGGTTCGGCCCGTCCCGGCGTGACGTTCGGCCGACGTTGCCGTTGCCGCTGGCGGCGCCGCCCACCGCGCGGCGCTAGGCGTCGGGGGTCTGGACCGGCGCGGAGCGCCGTGGCAGCATGCCGCGGATGGAGACCGAGCAGCGGACCGTCACGGCCAACGGCATCACCCAGGCGGTACGGGTGGCCGGCCCGCCGGACGGCACGCCGCTGCTGCTGATCCACGGCAACTGCTCGTCGTCCCTGTTCTGGGAGCCACTGATCCGGCGGCTGCCGCCGACGCTGCGGGTGGTCGCACCGGACCTGCGTGGCTACGGCGACTCCGAGACCGCGCCGGTGGACGCCACCCGCGGCCTGCGGGACTTCGCCGACGATGTGGCCGCACTGCTGGACGACCCGACGCTCTTCGGCGGCAGCGACGCGACCCCCGTGGTGGTCGGGCACTCCCTCGGCGGCGGGGTGGCGATGCGGCTGCTCGTCGACCACCCGGAACGGGTCCGCGCGCTGCTGCTCGCCGCGCCGGTCTCCCCGTACGGCTTCGGCGGCACCCGGGACGTGGCGGGCACACCGACCACTCCCGACTTCGCCGGTACCGGTGGCGGCACGGCGAACCGGGACTTCACCGCTCGGCTCGCCGCCGGTGACCGCGGCGCCGAGGCGCAGGCCAGCCCACGCGCCGTGCTGCGGGCCACCTACGTGGCCGACCCGGCCTCGCTGGACACGGACGAGGAGCTGCTGCTGGACAGCCTGCTGTCGACGGCGACCGGCGACGACAACTATCCGGGCACGGCGGTGCCGTCGGAGAACTGGCCGGGCATGGCGCCGGGGGAGCGGGGAGTGCTCAACGCGCTCGCGCCGACCTGGTTCCGGCTCGCCGACGAACTGGTCGCTGTGGCCGACAAGCCGCCGGTCACCTGGGTACGCGGGGGCGCCGACGTGATCGTGTCGGACACCTCGCTGTTCGACCTGGCGTACCTGGGCTCGCTGGGCGTGCTGCCCGGCTGGCCCGGGGAGGAGGTCTGCCCGCCGCAGCCGATGGTCGGCCAGACCCGGGCGGTGCTGGAGCGGTACGCGGCGGCCGGCGGCGCGTACCACGAGGTGGTGTTGCCCGGTTGCGGGCACAGCCCGCACCTGGAACGCCCGGCGGAGTTCGTCGCGGAGCTGCTGGCCCTGACCGACGTGCCGGCCGTCTAGGGGCACTGGGGCACCGTGGGTGAAATATGCCACGGCGTCTCGACAACCAAGCGTCACGTGGCAGACTCGCGCGCATAACCTTAGCGGCCGTTCAGTGGCCGTGTGGAGTGTCTGGGGAGGCCGGTCGTGGCGCGCGAGTTCAGCACCGTGGGTGTGGTGGGGCTGGGCACCATGGGTGCCGGCATCGTCGAGGTCTTCGCCCGCAACGGCATTGACGTGGTCGCGGTCGAGATCTCCGAGCCGGCGCTGGAACGCGGCCGGGCCACCCTCACCGGCTCCACCGACCGGGCCGTCGCCAAGGGCAAGCTCGCGGCAGCGGACCGGGACGCCCTGCACGAGCGGGTCCACTTCGCGGTGGGCCTGGACGCGCTGCACTCCGTGGACCTGGTCATCGAGGCGGTGCCCGAGCACCTCGACCTCAAGCAGCGGATCTTCGCGGAACTGGACCGGGTCTGCCGGCCGGAGACCATCCTGGCCACCAACACCTCGTCGCTGAGCGTCACCGAGATCTCGGTCGCCACCACCCGGCCCAACCAGGTGATCGGCATCCACTTCTTCAACCCGGCCCCGGTGATGAAGCTGGTCGAGGTGGTCCGCACGGTCGTCACCTCGCCCGAGGTGGTCGCCGACGTCGAGGCGCTCTGCGGCCGGCTCGGCAAGGTCGACGTCACCATCAACGACCGGGCCGGCTTCATCGCCAACGCGCTGCTCTTCGGCTACCTCAACCACGCCGTCGGCATGTTCGAGTCGCACTACGCGACCCGGGAGGACATCGACGCCGCGATGAAGCTCGGCTGCGGCCTGCCGATGGGCCCGCTCGCGCTGATGGACCTGATCGGCCTGGACACCGCGTACGAGATCCTGGACACCATGTACCGGCGCGGCGGGCGGGACCGCCGGCACGCCCCGGTGCCGCTGCTCAAGCAGATGGTGACGGCGGGACTGCTCGGCCGGAAGTCCGGCCGGGGCTTCTACACCTACGAGCGGCCCGGCTCCCCGGTGGTCGTACCGGATGAGGCGACGCCGCCGGCCACGGAGGCCGCGCTCGCCGACGGCGCGCGAGCCATCGCCAAGGTCGGCGTCGTGGGCTCCGGGACGATGGCCACCGGGATCATCGAGGTGTTCGCGAAGGCCGGCTACGAGGTCGTCTCGGTGACCCGCGGCGCGGAGAAGTCCGCGACGGTCTGCGAGGCGGTGAAGACCTCGCTGAACAAGGGCGTGGTGCGCGGCAAGCTGGCCGAGGCCGACCGGGACGCCGCGCTCGGCCGGATCAGTTGGTCGGGCACCCTCGACCACCTCGCCGACGTCGACCTGGTGGTCGAGGCGGTGGTCGAGGAGCTGAGCGTCAAGAAGGCGCTCTTCGCCAGCCTCGACGAGATCTGCAAGCCGGGCGTGGTGCTGGCCACCACGACCTCCTCCCTGCCGGTGATCGACGTGGCGATGGCCACCCAGCGGCCGGCCGACGTGGTGGGGCTGCACTTCTTCAACCCGGCGCCGGTCATGCCGCTGGTCGAGGTCGTCCGCACCATCCGCACCTCGCCGGAGGCCACCGCCACCGCCCGCGCGGTCTGCGCCGCGCTCGGCAAGACCGGCGTGGTCTGCGGCGACCGGTCCGGGTTCATCGTCAACGCGCTGCTCTTCCCGTACCTGAACGACGCGGTGAAGATGCTGGAGGCCAGCTACTCCACCGCCGACGACATCGACCACGCGATGAAGCTGGGCTGCGGCTACCCGATGGGCCCGTTCGAGCTGCTCGACGTGGTCGGACTGGACGTCTCGCTGGCCATCCAGCGGGAGCTGTACCTGGAGCTGCGCGAGCCGGGCTTCGCGCCCGCGCCACTGCTGGAGCACCTGGTCACCGCCGGCTACCTGGGCCGCAAGACCCGCCGGGGATTCCGCGACCACTCGCACCGCTGACCGGGTCAACGCCGGAACGTCCCGGCCGCGTCTGCATGGTGTGACCTTCGAGGAGTACGTCGCCAGCCGCGGCCCGGCCCTGGTCCGGCTGGCGCGGCTGCTGACCGGCGACGAGCACCGGGCCGAGGACCTCACCCAGGACGTGCTGTCCCGGGCGTACGTGCACTGGCGCAGGATCTCCCGGGCCGACCGTCCCGACGTGTACGTGCGTCGGATGCTCGTCAACGCCAACAACTCCTGGTGGCGCCGCCGGTCCAGCCGCGAGCTGGCCGTCGACACCGTCGCCGACCGCCCGCAGCGCGGCGACCTCGGCGGCGAGGTGGCCGACCGGGACGAGATGTGGCGGCTGATCCTCGGCCTGCCCGACCGCCAGCGGGCGGTGCTGGTGCTGCGCTACTACGAGGACCTCGACGACGCGACGATCGCCCAGATCCTGGACTGCTCGCCGGTCACCGTCCGCACCCATGCGATGCGGGCCTTCGCGAACCTCCGGGAGCGCTGCGGTGCCCCGGCCAAGAACGGGAGCCGGCCGTGATCGACCTCGACGAACAGATCGCCCAGACCCTGCGAGAGCGTGCCGAGGGCGACGTCGACACCAACCGGCTGCTGCGGGCGTCCCGCGCGCGCGGCCGCCGCCGTCAACTGCACCGCCGGGTCGCCGCCGGGACCGCGTTGTCCCTGGTCGGGGCGCTCGGCGTGGTGGGGGTGACCG
The DNA here is from genome assembly GCF_040654415.1 of Micromonospora sp. NPDC050695. NCBI lineage: Bacteria > Bacillati > Actinomycetota > Actinomycetes > Micromonosporales > Micromonosporaceae > Micromonospora > Micromonospora sp. NPDC050695. Next base: position 58,017 of record NZ_JBFAHZ010000031.1, on the reverse strand, counting down.
GGACGGGCCCCGACGGGCTGACCGGTCGACTGCCCTGGACCGCCGCCAGGCCCGCCGCCACGCCCGCCGGCGCCACGCCGGTGCCGCCCCGGGTCGACGGGGTGCTCGGTGCCGCCGCCGACCCGGCGCTGGTCGGCAGCGATCCGACGGTGCTGCACTTCGGCCTCGACCCGACCCGGGTGCGCTACCTGGGCTGGTCGGTCGTCCGGGGCCACACCGAGTCGGTACGGCTCAGCGTGCGGGACGACCAACCGGTGCATGTCCAGGTGAGCCGTACGCCGGAATCGTTGTCCACCAGCGTCTCGTTCGGCAACGTCGAGGTCGACGTGGCCAGGCTGGGGATCCAGTCCTTCGACGGCACGATCCACCCGACGAGTGGCGGCGCGAGTGGGCTGGTCACGTCCTGGAATCCCGCACCGGGTCTGTACGCCCGTGCCGTCATCCTGCAGGGGGACCGCGCCGGGCTGGAGCGGGCGGTCGGGGCACTGCGCTGGAACGAGGCCCGCTCGTGCGCCGTGCCGCTGCGGCTCGACGCCCTGCCCGACGGCGCGCCGATCAACACCTGCTCGGTCGACGTCAGCGCGTACCCGAAGCTGGTCACCTCGGACTTCACCCTCGGGCGGGCGGCGAACCAGATCATGTTCGTGACCTACCGTTACGCGAGCGGGGCCGGCACCCGGACCGAGGGGAACCGGACCATCGCTGGCCGCCCCGCGAACCTCTCCGCGGACGGGTCGACCCTGGATCTGCTCGGCATCCCCCGGACGACGGTGAGCGTCAACTTCAACTGGCAGTGGGAGGGGCGGCGGCCGGCCGACGCCGAGCCGGGCGCGACGAGCGGCTTCACCGAGGCGGACGCGACGACCGTGCTGGCGGGGGCGCGGGTCGTCGACGACCCGACGCGGCCGCAGAGCTGGAAGTGAGCGCAGCCGTCGGACGGACCGCCCCCGGGGCTGGTCCGTCCGGCGGAACGTACGCTTGGTGACTGTGAGCCCCCGTCGCAATCGCCCTCGCCGGGACGAGAACGCCAACCTGGATGCCGACCGGGTCCGGCAGGGTGTCGCCTCGGTGCAGCAGTGGACCGACGGTGCCTGGCAGGTGCGCGGGATCGGCGCGGGCGCGTCGGTCAAGACGTACCGCTGCCCCGGTTGTGACCAGGAGATCCGACCCGGGGTGGCGCACCTGGTGGCCTGGCCGGCGGACGGCCTGGGTGACCTGACCGACCGGCGGCACTGGCACAGCGGCTGCTGGCGTGCCCGGGAGCGGCGCGGCCCGGCGGTGCAGCGCGGCCGGGGCACCCCGCGCTACTGAGCGAGCGACCTGGATCACCCTCTTCCTGCCTGGGCGGGCGGCGGCGGCGACTTCGCGACAGACTTGGGCGGTGAGCACACCGATCCGCGCGTCGTCGATCCTGCCCGGTCGTCGGGAGGACATCGAGCTGCACACCGCCGACGGTCTGCGGCTGGTCGGCGAGTTGGCCCTGCCGGCGCAGCGACCGCCGGTCGCCACCCTGGTCTGCCTGCACCCGCTGCCCACCCACGGCGGAATGATGGACAGCCACGTGTTCCGCAAGGCGGCCTGGCGGCTGCCCGCGCTGGCCGACGTGGCCGTGCTGCGGTTCAACACCCGCGGCACCAGCAGTGTGCGCGGCACCAGCGAGGGGGCCTTCGACGGTGCGGTGGGCGAACGTTTCGACGTGGCCGCCGCCATCGAGTACGCGGAGTTCGCCGAACTGCCCAACATCTGGCTGGTCGGCTGGTCGTTCGGCACCGACCTGGCCCTCAAGTACGGGTGTGACCCGGCCATCGCCGGCGCGATCCTGCTCTCCCCGCCGCTGCGCTTCTCGACACCGGACGACCTGGCCACCTGGGCCGGCTCCGGTCGGCCGCTGGTGGCGCTGGTGCCGGAGTTCGACGACTACCTGCGCCCGGCGGAGGCGCGGGAGCGGTTCGCGGCCGTGCCGCAGGCCGAGGTCGTCGGGGTGCCGGGCGCCAAGCACCTCTGGGTCGGCGACGCGGAGACCGTGCTCGACGAGATCGTCCGCCGGGTCAACCCCGCGGTCGAGGTGCCCCTGCCGACCACCTGGGACGGCCCGATGGAGGCCGGCGACGTCAGCGCGTACGCCGACCGGACGGTGGCGGCCTTCGCGGACACCCCCGTGCCCCGGCCGGGCGACTGACGGGTCAGCGCCGCTCCTGCCGGGGCAGCACCACCTCACGCAGGATCAGTTGCAGCGCGGCCACCGTCGGGATGGCGATCAGCGCACCCACCACGCCCAGCAGGGCCACCCCGAGCAGCGCGGCCAGCAGGGCGGCCACCTCGTTGACCTCCACCGAGCGCCGCATCACCTTCGGGTAGATCAGGTAGTTCTCCACCTGCTGATAGATCAGGAAGAACACCGCGCAGGCGATGCCGGTGGGCAGGTCGGCGGCGAAGCCGACCAGGCTCACGATCACCGCACCGAGGGTGGCGCCGATCTGTGGGATCAGGTCGGTCACCGCGACGACCACGGCCAACGCGAACGGGTACGGCAGCCCGACGATCAACGCGAACACGAAGGTGGTCGCGCCGGCCAGCACCGCGATGCTCAGGGCCCCGACCATGTACGCGCCGACCTTGGTCAGGATCTCGTCGCCGATCAGCTGCACCCGCTCCCGCCGCGAGCGGGGCACCAACGCGTAGCCCAGGGAACGCAGCCGGTTGAAGTACGCCAGGAAGTAGATGGTCAGCACCAGCACGGTCAGTGTCCGGAACACCGTGCCGAAGATCAGTTGGGCCCCGCCGAGCACCCCGCCCAGTGCCCGGCCGATGGTGTCCGCGTTCGCCGCGCCCTGCACCCGCTCCACCACGTCGTACCGCTCCACCAGGTCGTTGACCGTCGGGTTGCGGCGCAACTCCTCAAGCAGGCTGGGGATCTGGTCGATGAACTGCCCGGACTGCGTCACGATCGGCGGGACCAACGCCACCACGCCGCCGCAGATCAGCAACACCACGGTCAACGCGACCACCGCGACCGCAAGGCCGTGCGGCACGCCCCACCGGCGCAGCCGCACCACCGCCGGGTTGAGGCCGACCGCGAGGAAGAGCGCGATCACCACCAGCACCAGGATGCCGCCGGCGTTGCGAATCCCCAGAAAGAGGGTGTACGCCAGCAGCACGCCCAACGCGCCGGTGAAGCCGATCAGGAAACTGCTGCGCCGCAGCGGACGCCCCGGAGTGCCGAACTTCCCGGACGGGACCGCCGGCGGCTCGTCGGGGTCGATTCCCGGGGCGGGGACCGGCACCGGCGCGGGTGCCTGGGCCGAGGAGGACTCGGGGGTCACGTCCGGGTCGTCGCCGGACGGGTCATGCTGCGGCACCAGGGACCTCCCGGCTCAGGCGGTGGGACGACGGGTGGCGGCCACGAACGCCCGCCACGCGGCCGGCGCGAAGACCAGCACCGTGCCGGACGGGTCCTTGCTGTCCCGCACCCCCACCACCCCGGGCAGGTTGTCCGCCACCTCGACACACTCACCGTTACCGCTACGGCTGGACGTGCGCCAGAGCGCGCCGGTCAGGTCCATGAGGTCACAACTTCCTTCATCAGTTCGATCGACTGGCGGCGGGACAACGCACTGCTTCTGATCATCTCCCAGCGCGCCAGCAGCGTAGCCACCTCATGGTCGCCATCCACGACGAGACCGTCAATCTGGTGCTCCATGTGCCCAACCCAACCACCGTCGGCACCACGGGCCAGGTTGAACGGCCCGGAGAGGCCGACGTGCAGCCCGACGTCGGCCGGAATGACGTGCAGGCTGACGTGTGGTCGCTCCATGCTCGCGACGAGGTGAGTGAGCTGCTCGACCATCAAGCCGCGGACCTCCTCGCCGGACCGCCGCAGCACCAACTCGTCCACCACCGCCACGAACTGCGGCGGATCCGGCTGCATCAGCAGCGACTGGCGGTCCAGGCGGGCGTGGACCCGGCGTTCCACCTCGTCGTCGCTGAGCAGGTCGTCGCAACGGATAACGGCGCGGGCGTAGTTCTCGGTCTGTAGCAGCCCCGGGATCAGCGTGGGTTGGAAACACCGCAGTTGGCGGGCGCTGCGCTCGGCGTCCAGCCACGGACGGAACCAGCTCGGCTGACCGTCCCGCTCCGCGAGCTCGAGCAGGTGGACGAGGAGGCCGTCGGTGGTCAGCACCTCGTCGGCGCGGGCCAGGAACAGCCGGTCCAGGGGTCGTTGGCCCCGCTCCAGTGCCGACACCATCGAGCCGGGATAGTGGACCAGACGGCCGAAATCCTCCTGGCTCATCCCGGCGGCGGTCCGCAGCCGACGCAACTGCGCGCGGATCATGTCAGCCGTCGGCGCGGCGTCGCCTTCCACAGTGCCTCCGCAGGTCGTGGGTCGATTCCACCAACTGTCCCGGCGCGCCGTGCCGTCGACACAGCGCCGCCGTCGAACACGGTGGTGCCTTCCGAACGTAGTGGCCTGGTCAGCAGACTGTCACGTACCGGATCGTGCGGCTGTCGTCGCCTCAAGCCCTGTTCCCGGCGGCGCAACCGTTTCCAGTCGAGGAGGTACCCATGCCCAGTTCTCGCCGTGCCGGTCGCGCGCTGCCCGTCACCGCGGCGCCCCGGTCGAGATGCACGCCGTCGGGCTCTGGATCGGGTGGCCGGGGCCGTACGCCGGCATCGGGGCTGCCCCAGCCGCGACTTGGGCCGTACCCCGCGTTCCCCCGACCCTGCGGTGCGCGGACGCCGCACACTCCGCTGCGACCCATGTGGCGCTGCCGGGCCGACGGCCGACCCTGGCCCTGTGCGGACGCCCGGCTGCTGCTCAAGGCGGAGTTCGACGAAGATCCTGCCGCGCTGACCATCTACCTGGCCGGGCTCTACCACGAGGCAGCACACGACCTGTACCAGCTCAATCCCTACGACGGGCCGACGCCCAGGGAGTTGTTCGAACGTTTCGTGGCGTGGGGGCCGTTCCGCCGCCCGATCATCGATCCACCCCCGCACGTCAGCTAGACCCTGCTGGCTCCGTGCAGATCTTGGACAGTTTCCGTCACGTCCTAACGGAAACTGTCCAAGATCTCGACGCTCGGTGTGGGCGTCCGTTAGTCCTTCTCGATCGTGACCTTGCTGGGCTTGGCACTGCGCTCGTCGGTGGTCGGCTTGCTGGGGCGCTTGCCGTTCTCGCCGGTGCTGGTGATCTTGGTCGGCTTGGCGTCCCGGCCACCCTCGCCCGGAACGGCCGCCACCGTCGGCTCGCCGTCGACCCCGGCGCTGGCCGTGCCACCGTCGACAGTGGTCACCGGCTCGGCCACCGGTCGCGTGGTCGACTGCCCGGAATCGTCGGCGCTGGCGTTCACCGGCTGCGCAACGCCGTCGGGCGCGACCTTGAGACCACCGGCCGCACCGTCGCCGCCGGCCGGGCCGTTCCCGCCGCCGGCCGCAACGGTCGCGGTCTTGGTCGGTCCGTCGGTACCGGCGTCGTCGGCCGGGCCGTTCCCGCCGCTGGTCGCCACGGTCGCGGGTACGGCGGAAGCCTCGCCGGTCGCCGGCGCGTCGTCGGGGCGATCGCCCGCCGCCGGCGCGGTCGGGCCGTCGATCGGGCCGGTGGTGCTGTGCAGCCGCACTTCGGCCATCCGCCGCTCGATCTCGTCGGACTCCTGCCGGGCCCTCCACGTCTCCTGCCGCAGGTCAGCGAGTTGCTGCTGGGCCTGCGCGATCTCCAACATCACCTGGGCGAGCTGCTGCCGGCCGGCCGCCGACTCCTGCTGGGTGGCCGCCAGGTGCTGCTGCGTGGTGGCGAGGTGCTGCTGGGTGGTGGCCGCGTACTCCTCGAACTGGCGACGCGACGCCGCGACGTGCTCGTCGGCCTTGCGGCGCTTGTCGCCCGCCTCGGCCTCGGCCCGGCTCAGCAGCTCGGCGGCCTCCGACTCGGCGCGCTCGCGCAGGGCCGACGCGTCCCGCTCGGCCGCCAGGCGGATCGCCTCGGCACCCTGCTCGATCTCGTTCTTGCGGCCGGTGTACTCGGTCTCCAGCGTCTCCTTGCGGGTCGAGTACTCGGTCTCCAGCTCGTCGCGGCGGGCGGTGAAGCTCGACTCCAACTCCTGCTGGCGGCCGGTGAAGGTGCTCTCCAGCTCCTGCTGACGGCTGGTGAACCCGGCCTCCAGCTCCTGCTGACGGGAGGCGTGCTGCTTGTCCAGCTCGTCGCGGCGCTTCGCGTACTCCTGCTCGGCCGTGGACCGCCGCTGGGCCAGCTCCCGGTCGGCCGCCTCCCGCCGGGAGTTGACCTCCTGCTCCACCCCGGCGCGCCAGGCGCCCAGCTCCTGCTGGGTCTGCGCGCGGGCGTGCTTGACGTACGCCTCGGTCTCGGTGCGCATCCGCTGGACGTACGCCTCGGTCTCGGCCCGGTTGCGCTTGGCCGACTCGGTGGCCTGCGTGGTCAGCCGCTCCGCCTCCTGCTGCGCCTTGGCCCGGGTGGCCCGGCCGGCCATCGACGCGTCGTCGATGATCTGCTTGGCCTCCTGCTGCGCCTTGGCGTGGGTGGCCCGGCCCGCCTCGGTCGCGGTGTCGGTGAGCCGCTTTGCCTCCTGCTGCGCCTTGGCGTGCACCTCCTTGGCGGCCTCGCGTAGCTCGCTGGCCTCCTGCCGGGCGGTGGTCAGCGCCTCGCGGGCCGCCTCGCGCAGCTTGGTGGACTCCTGCTGAGCCCGAGTGTGGATCTCCTTGGCGGTGTCCCGCAGTTGGGTGGCCTCCTGCTGGGCCTTCGCCAACGCGTCCTGTGCCGCCTTGCGCAGCTTCGCCGACTCATCCTTCGCCGCCTGAAGCGTCGCCTCCGCCTCGGCACGCCGGGAGGCGCTGTGCCGCTCCTCCTCCGCGCGCCGCGCGGCGAGGGCGATCTCGAAGTCCTTCAGTGCCCGCCCGGCCTGCTCCCGGGCCTCCTCGATGATGTGCTCGGCAGCGGTACGACGGGCCTCGATCTCCTCGTTGGCCGCCGACAGGATCTGCTCGGCCTGCTCCTCGGCGAGGGTGAGGATCGACTCGACCCGGGGGCCCAGGTGTCGGAACGACGCCCGGTCCACCACATTCATCTGCTTGCGTACCTGGGTGAGGTCGCGTTGCAGCACCTCGACCTGGCCGGCGAGTTTGTGGATCTGTGTGTAGGCCTGTTCCCGTTCGGCGGCGAGGGTCGCGATCTCGTGCTCGGCACGCGCGACGTACCGGTCGACCTGTTTCTTTTCGTACCCCCGCAGAGCGGACTCGAAGCTGGGCTCCGTCGTCACGTCCCCGCCGAGCGCGAACAGTTCCTCGCCGTGCGACATGCCCCCATCCTCACACGCATCGGCTCCGGCTGGGGCGATACGGACGCCCCTTGTGGGACCTACTTCACTCCATTCGCGGCACTGCGTGCCACGGGCTGGGAAACGCATACGGCGCGAGGTCACACCGGTTACCCGGTGTCACCTCGCGCCGTCGATGCCCCGACCTGACGCCTGGCGTCAGCCGGCGGTCTCCGCGGTCACCCGCTCCTGACCACCGTCGGTCTTCTTGGCCTCCGGCTTGGCCGCCGGAGCTGCCGACGCCGGCACCCCGGGGACGATCCCGGCGAGCCCGGAGAGCATCTGGCCGAGCTGCGAGGTGACCGCGTCCTTCTGCCGGGTGAGGTCCTCGACCTCGCGGCGGGCGGCCTGCGTGGTCAGCTCCGCCTCGGTGCGGGCCTCGGTGAGCAGGCGCTGCGACTCGGCCTTGGCCTCGTTGAGCGTCTTCTCGGACAGGGCCTTGGCCTTGTCCACCGTCTCGGCGGCGTTGCGCTCCGACTCGACCCGGCGGGCCTCGGCGCGCTGCTCGATCTCCTTGGCCCGCTCCTGCGCGGCCCGCGCCCGCTGCTCAGCCTCGCTGACCAGCTTCTGGGTCTGCGCGACCTGGGCGGCGTGCCGCTCGGACTCCTCGCGCTCCGCCTTCTCCCGCCGCTCGGCCAACTGGAGCTCCAGGGCCTGCAGATCCTTGTCGCGCTTGTCCCGCGCGTCGGTGAGCAGCTTGGTCGCCTCGGCGCGCTTCTCCTCGGCCTCGCGGGCCGCCTTGGCCCGCTGCTGGGTGATCTCCCGCTCGGCGGTGGCGCGCAGGGTGGCCACCTCCCGCTCCACGGTCGACTTCAGCTCGGCCACCTCGTGCGCGGTGACCGTGCGCAGTTGCTTGGTCTCGCGGTCGGCGTCCGCGCGCAGCGTGTCGGCCTCGCGGCGGGCCTGCACCCGGACCTCGGCGGCCTCGCGCTCGGCGGCGGTACGCAGGTTGCCGGCCTCGCGCTCGGCGCTCGCCTTCATCGCGGCGGCCTCGGCGCGGGCCTTGTCGGTGATCTCACGGGCCTCGAGGCGGGCGGCGGAGAGGATGCCCTCCGACTCGCGCTTGGCCTCGTTGCGGTGGTCGTTGGCCTGCTCCTCGGCGAGCCGGAGGATCTGCTCGACGCGGGTGCCGAGCCCGGAGAGGGTGGGCCGGCTGTTCTCTTCGAGCTGCTTGTTGGTGTCGGCGAGCTTCTGCTCCAGCGCACTCATGCGCTGCTCGGCCTGGCGGAGCCGACGCTGGGCGTCGTTCATCCGCTGTTCGGCCTCGGCACGGGCCTGCTCGGACTGGGTCAGCGCGGCGGTCATCCGGCCGAGGAAGTCATCGACCTGGTGAGTGTTGTATCCGCGCAGGCCAACGGTGAAATCTGGCTGCGAGTTCGCGTTATCGAAGAACGCGAGAGGGGAGGACTGCTGCTGGGGCATTGGGACATACTGGCAGACGCCCCAGGGTGCTTCGCAAGAGCGGTGCGCAGCTTTCGTGTCCTCTTTACATGGTCAACTCCCGCGCTCGGCGATGCCGGACCAATCGCCGATCTTGGCAGGTCCCGGGCGGGTCGGACGCCACGCAGCGTGACATGGAAAAGGGCCACGGGGATGTCCCGTGGCCCTTTGTTCGATCCCGAGCGGCGTTGCGCAAATGAGGGTGGAAGAACAATGGCCGATCACCGCATTGGCCATCCGGTGCTCATCCGTCCGGCCGGTGGCCCGGTCAGTGCCCCCGGAACCGGTTGATCGCGTCCTCGTGTCGGGCCCGCAGTTCCCCGTCGCGAACGCCCAGCCCGTCGGTGGGGGCGAGGCAACGCACCCCGACCTTGCCCTGGTGGGCGTTGCGGTGCACCTCGTACGCCGCCTGGCCGGTCTGCTCCAACGGGTACGTGCGCGACACCGTCGGGTGCACCTTGCCGAGCGCGACCAGCCGGTTGGCCTGCCACGCCTCGTGGTAGTTGGCGAAGTGGCTGCCGACGATCCGCTTGAGGTGCATCCACAGGTAGCGGTTGTCGTACTGGTGCTGGAAGCCGCTGGTGGACGCGCAGGTGACGATGGTGCCGCCGCGCCGGGCCACGTAGACGCTCGCGCCGAACGTCTCCCGGCCCGGGTGCTCGAAGACGATGTCCGGGTCCTCGCCGCCGGTCAGCTCGCGGATCCGTTCGCCGAGGCGCCGCCACTCGTCCGGGTCCTGGGTCTCCTCGTCCTTCCAGAACCGAAAACCTTCCGCGGCCCGGTCGATGACCAGCTCCGCGCCCATCCGGCGGCACAGCTCGGCCTTCTCCGGCGAGGAGACGACGCAGACCGGGATCGCGCCGCCGTTGAGTGCCATCTGGGTGGCGTACCCGCCGAGGCCGCCGGACGCGCCCCAGATCAGCACCACGTCGCCCTGCTTCATGTTGGCGCCGTGGTGCGAGACGAGCTGGCGGTACGCGGTCGAGTTGACCAGCCCCGGGCTCGCCGCCTCCTCCCAGCTCAGGTGGCGCGGCTTGGGCATCAGCTGGTTGGCCTTGACCACGGCCAGCTCGGCCAGGCCGCCGAAGTTGGTCTCGAAGCCCCAGATCCGCTGCTGCGGGTCGAGCATGGTGTCGTCGTGCCCGGCCGCGTCCTCCAACTCGACGGAGAGACAGTGCGCGACGACCTCGTCGCCGGCCGCCCACCGGGTGACCCCGGGGCCGGTGCGCAGCACCACGCCGGCGGCGTCCGAGCCGACCACGTGGTACGGCAGGTCGTGCCGGCGGGTCAGCTCGGAGATCCGCCCGTAGCGCCGGAGGAACGTGAAGGTGGACACCGGCTCGAAGATGCTGGTCCACACCGTGTTGTAGTTGATCGCGCTCGCCATCACGGCGATCAGCGCCTCGCCCGGCCCGAGTTCCGGGGTCGGCACCTCCTGCACGTGCAACGCCTTGCGGGGGTCCTTGTCCCGGGTGGCCATGCCGTCGAACATCCGCGACTCCTCGGCGCGGACGACCACACCCCGGTAGCTCTCCGGTACCGGCAGCCCGGCGACGCCGGCCAGCTCGCGGTCCGGATCGTTCGATTCCTCCGCCGCCATGATCGCTTCGAGGATGTCCTGCACGGTGACCTCCGGTTCGTCCGCACCCGTACGGGCCCGGGTGCTGCCATCGTCGGCGCCGGTGGGCACGACCGCCATGTCGGCATTCGACACATCCGGCACCGGTCGCGCTCCTGTGGGCCGGGACGTTACTGAACGGTAGCTAAAGCCGGAAGTCCTCTGTGAAAAACTGCATCCGCCGATGCGTGAAGGTGTCCAGGCGCCCCGCCAACCGCGCACTGACGTGCGCCGGACGCCGCCGGGTGGCCGCAACGTCAGGGATGTAGTGGCCTCACGGCGGGCGGAGACCACCACATCCCGGATGTTGTGCGGATCTTGGACGGCAGGGCGGTAGGACGGCGCCCGGCGGGGCGCCCGCAGGGGCGGGTCAGTGGCCGGCGGCGGGCTCGACCAGCTCGATCAGCACGCCGCCGGCGTCCTTCGGGTGCACGAAGTTGATCCGGCTGTCGGCGGTGCCGCGTCGCGGCTCGTCGTAGAGCAGTCGTACCCCGCGCTCGCGCAGTGCCGCGCAGGCCGCGTCGATGTCCGCCACGGTGTACGCGACCTGCTGCACGCCCGGCCCGTTGCGGTCGAGGAACTTCGCGATCGTCGACTCGGGGGTGAGCGGGGCGAGCAACTGCACGCAGCCACCCTCGGTGGTCGGCCCGACGGCCAGCATCGCTTCCCGGACGCCCTGCTCGGCGTTGGTCTCGACGTGTACGCAACGCATCCCGAACGTCCGCTGGTAGAAGTCGATCGCGGCGTCCAGGTCGGCCACGGCGATCCCGACGTGGTCAATCTTGCGAAGCCCGATGTCTGTGACGTAGTCCGCACCGGGCTCGGCGGGGGAGTTCTCAGCCATGGCGCTAGTCTGACCGAACAATCGTTAAGGCGTACAGCTCGGCACCCCCCTCGGAGGCAGGCATGGCTTCGGTGATCGTCAGCGGCGCGCGCACCCCGATGGGGCGGCTGCTGGGCAACCTCAAGGACCTCCCGGCCACCAAGCTCGGCGGGATCGCGATCTCGGCGGCGCTGGAGCGTGCCGGGGTCAGCCCCGACCAGGTCCAGTACGTGATCATGGGGCAGGTGTTGCAGGCCGGCACCGGCCAGATCCCGGCCCGCCAGGCGGCCGTCGAGGCGGGCGTGCCGATGTCCGTGCCGGCGCTGACGATCAACAAGGTCTGCCTCTCCGGCCTGGACGCGATCGCCCTGGCCGACCAGCTGATCCGGGCCGGCGAGTTCGACATCGTGGTGGCCGGCGGCATGGAGTCGATGACCAACGCCCCGCACCTGCTGTTGGGCCAGCGCTCCGGCTACAAGTACGGCGACGTGGTGGTCAAGGACCACATGGCGCACGACGGGCTCAGCGACGCCTGGGACTGCTGCTCGATGGGCGAGTCGACCGAGCGTCTCGGCACGAAGCACGGCATCTCCCGCGAGGAGCAGGACGCGTTCGCCGCGGCCAGCCACCAGCGGGCCGCCGCCGCGCAGAAGAACGGCCACTTCGCCGAGGAGATCACCCCCGTGGTGATCCCGCAGCGCAAGGGTGACCCGCTGGTGATCAGCGACGACGAGGGCATCCGCCCGGACACGACCGCCGAGTCGCTGGCCAAGCTGCGTCCCGCGTTCACCAAGGACGGCACCATCACCGCCGGCAGCTCCTCGCCGATCTCCGACGGCGCGGCGGCCGTGGTCGTGATGAGCAAGGCCAAGGCCAACGAGCTGGGCCTGACCTGGCTGGCCGAGGTCGGCGCGCACGGCAACGTCGCCGGCCCGGACAACTCCCTGCACTCGCAGCCGTCCAACGCGATCAACCACGCCCTGAAGAAGGGTGGCCTGAGCGTCGAGGACCTGGACCTCATCGAGATCAACGAGGCGTTCGCGCAGGTCGGCATCCAGTCCACCCGTGACCTCGGCGTCAGCCCGGACCGGGTCAACGTCAACGGCGGCGCGATCGCGCTGGGGCACCCGATCGGCATGTCCGGCGCGCGTCTCGTCCTCACTCTCGCCCTGGAGCTGAAGCGGCGCGGCGGCGGCACCGGCGCCGCGGCGCTCTGTGGCGGCGGTGGCCAGGGCGACGCGCTGATCATCCACGTGCCGGGTAAGGCTGAGACCGACAAGTGAGCGCAGAGGTGACCACGTCGGTGCGCCGCAGCCGGGACGTACCGATGCTGGTCGAGCGGGCCCGCGCGGGTGACCCCCGCGCGGTGGCCCGGCTGATCACGTTGGTGGAGAACGGCGACACGCTGCTGCCGGAGATCGCCGCCGCGCTCGCGCCGTACGCCGGGCAGGCCCAGGTCGTCGGGCTGACCGGCTCCCCCGGGGTGGGCAAGTCGACCACCACCAACGAGCTGGTCCGCGCGCTGCGGGCGCGCGGGCACCGGGTGGGGGTGCTGGCGGTCGACCCGTCCAGCCCGTTCACCGGCGGCGCGATCCTCGGCGACCGGGTGCGGATGCAGGACCACGCGACCGATCCGGGCGTCTACATCCGGTCCATGTCCAGCCGGGGGCACCTCGGCGGGCTGTCCGCGGCGACGCCCCAGGCGGTCCGCGTGCTGGAGGGCGCCGGTTGCGACGTGGTGCTGGTGGAGACCGTCGGCGTCGGGCAGGCCGAGGTGGAGGTCGCCTCGCTGGCCGACACCACGCTGGTGCTGCTCGCACCCGGGATGGGCGACGCGATCCAGGCGGTCAAGGCCGGCATCCTGGAGATCGCCGACGTGTTCGTGGTCAACAAGGCCGACCGGGACGGCGTCGACGCCACCGTCCGCGACATCCAGGGCATGATCGCCCTCGGTGAGCGCGGGCCGGGGCAGTGGCGACCGCAGGTGGTCCGCTCGGTCGCCGCGCGGGGTGAGGGCATCGACGACATCGCCGCCGCGATCGACAAGCACCGTGGCTGGCTGGTCGAGCACGGCGAGCTGCGCCGCCGCCAGGAGGCGCGGGCCGCCGCCGAGGTCGAGGCCATCGCGCTCGGCACCCTCCGCGCCCGGATCGGCTCCCTGCGCGACGGTACGGAGCTGAGCACGCTCGCCGCCAGGGTGGCCGAGGGTGCCCTCGACCCGTACGCGGCGGCGGACACGCTGCTCGCCCAGCTCGCCCGCTGACCGTCCACCGGGGACACCTCGGCGGCACCTCGTCCTTGTAGGCTCGCACCGCCACACGGCGGTGGGGTCGGCACGAGGAGCAGGGGAGCGGGCATGGATCACGAGGCGACGCAGGAGCTGAGCACGGCATCGGTGCCGGCCGGCGGTACGACGCATGTCTCCGACGAGGTGATCGAGAAGATCGCCGTGGCGGCGGCCCGCGCGGTGCCCGGCGTGGCCGAGCTGGGCGGGGACGTGGTCCGGTTCTTCAACTCGGTGCTCGACCGGGTCGGGCTGGACCAGGTGGGCGACGCCCGGCGGGGCTGCTCGGCCCACGTGACCGGGGACGCCGCCGTGGTCAACCTGGTGCTGGTGATCGAGGCCGGTCAGCCGGTGCCGGAGATCACCGGCGAGGTGCGTGCCCGGGTCACCGAGGCCGTCGAGGCGTACGGGCTGCGGGTCGACGAGGTCAACATCCGGGTCGACGACGTGGCGATGGGTGGCCCCGCCGCTCCCACCGTCTGACCTGGTTACCCGCCGGTACGGCGTGACTTAGCGATCGTTCAGGCGAGGGCTCTACACTCGACGTGCAGTCGAGGACCGAGGAGGAGCCCTGCGCATGGACGCCGACGAGATCGACGCCGGACGGGCACGCTGGCAGGCCCGGTACGACGCCGCGCGCAAGCGTGACGCCGACTTCACCACGCTCTCCGGGATGCCGGTGGATCCGGTCTACGGGCCGCCGGAGGGCAGCGCGTACCCGGGCTTCGAGCGGATCGGCTGGCCGGGCGAGTACCCGTACACCCGGGGTCTGTACCCGACCGGCTACCGCGGGCGGACCTGGACGATCCGGCAGTTCGCCGGCTTCGGCAACGCCCAGCAGACCAACGAGCGCTACAAGATGATCCTCGGTGCCGGCGGTGGCGGCCTCTCGGTCGCGTTCGACATGCCGACGCTGATGGGCCGCGACTCGGACGACCCGCAGGCCCTCGGCGAGGTCGGGCACTGCGGCGTCGCGATCGACACCGCCACCGACATGCAGGCGCTCTTCGACGGCATCGACCTGGCCGGCGTCACCACCTCGATGACCATCTCCGGGCCGGCGGTGCCGGTGTTCTGCATGTACCTGGTGGCCGCCGAGCGGCAGGGCGCCGACCTGTCCAAACTGGACGGCACCCTGCAGACCGACATCTTCAAGGAGTACATCGCGCAGAAGGAGTGGCTGTTCGACCCCGAGCCGCACCTGCGCCTGATCGGCGACCTGATGGAGTACTGCGCCGCCGAGATCCCGCGCTACAAGCCGCTGTCGGTCTCCGGCTACCACATCCGCGAGGCCGGCTCCACCGCCGCGCAGGAGCTGGCGTACACCCTGGCCGACGGATTCGGGTACGTGGAGCTGGGCCTCTCGCGCGGGCTGGACGTGAACGTCTTCGCGCCGGGGCTGAGCTTCTTCTTCGACTCGCACGTCGACTTCTTCGAGGAGATCGCCAAGTTCCGCGCCGCCCGCCGGATCTGGGCCCGCTGGCTGCGCGACGTCTACGGCGCGACCAGTGAGAAGGCGCTGTGGCTGCGGTTCCACACGCAGACCGCCGGGGTGTCGCTGACCGCCCAGCAGCCGGTCAACAACGTCGTACGGACGGCCGTCGAGGCCCTCGCCGCGGTGCTCGGCGGCACGAACTCGCTGCACACCAACGCGCTGGACGAGACCCTGGCGCTGCCCACCGACGAGTCCGCCGAGATCGCCCTGCGAACGCAGCAGGTGCTGATGGAGGAGACCGGCGTGGTCAACGTGGCGGATCCGCTCGGCGGCTCCTGGTACGTCGAGGCGCTGACCGACAAGATCGAGGCCGAGGCGGAGGAGATCTTCGCCCGGATCCGGCAGCTCGGCGGCGAGGGGCCGCACCAGATCGGCCCGATGACCTCCGGCATCCTGCGCGGCATCGAGGACGGCTGGTTCACCGGGCACATCGCCGAGTCGGCCTTCGTCTACCAGCAGGCCCTGGAGAAGGGCGACAAGAAGATCGTCGGCGTCAACTGCCACACCGGCACGGTCGCCAAGGAGCTGGAGATCCTGCGCATCTCGCACGAGGTGGAGCTGGAGCAGCGCCGGGTGCTCGCCGAGCGCAAGGGTGCACGGGACGAGGGCGCGGTCCGCGCCGCGGTCACCCGGATGGTCCAGGCCAGCAGGACGGACGAGAACATGATCCCCGCCATGCTCGACGCCGTCCGCGCCGAGGCGACCCTCGGCGAGATCTGCGACGCCCTCCGCGCCGAGTGGGGCACCTACCGAGAGCCCGCCCGCTTCTAACCCCCACCTCCCACCCCCACCCCCCGTCGATCTTGCGGTTCCTGTTGCCGGTACGCCGTTTTTGCGGCGAAATGTCGGGACGGGAAGTGCAAGATCGCGGGGGTGGGGGCGGGGGTGAGAGTTGCAACGTCGGGGTTGTGGGTGAGCTGAGAATCCTCGCCCGCGTGCGAGACTAGGTAACCATGAGCGACCCACGGATCACCTCGTCGATCTTCACCCGCGGCGCGGTCGACCTCAGCACGCTGCGCGGCCCCGCACCTGCCAGTTCCCGCCCCGGCACACCCCCGCAGGGCGGCCCGTCCACCGGCGCACCCGGCGGGCCCACCGCCGGCGGCAACGCCGCCATCGTCGACGTCACCGAGGCGACCATCCAGTCCGAGGTGCTCGAACGCTCGATGGCCATGCCCGTCGTCGTCTTCTTCGGCGCGGCCGGCTTCCCGGAGAGCGACGAGTTCGCCCCGGTGCTGGAGCGACTGGCCGCCGAGAGTGACGGCGCCTGGGTGCTCGCCCGCGTCGACGTGCAGCAGAGCCCGCGGATCGCCCAGATGTTCCGGGTCCAGGGCATCCCCATGGTCTACGCGGTGGTCGGCGGCCAGCCGATCGACGCCTTCTCCGGCGTGGTCGGAGAGGCGCAGCTGCGCCAGTGGCTGCAGGCCGTGCTCAAGGCCGGCGGCGTGACCGTCGCCGAACCGGAGGACCCGCGCCTCGACGAGGCGGACGACGCGCTGATGAGTGGTGACCTGGACGCCGCCGAGCGGGCGTACCGCAAGATCCTCGCCGACTCCCCGGCGGACGCCGCGGCCGAGGCCGGCCTCGCCCAGGTCGGTGTGGCCCGCCGGGTGGCCGGCGCCGACCCGGCCACCGCGCTGGCCGCCGCCGAGAGCGCCCCCGACGACGTGGCCGCCCAGCTGCTCGCCGCCGACATCGAGGTGCTCAGCGGCCTCGCCGAGCAGGCGTACGCCCGGCTGGTCGGTCTGGTCCGGCGCACCGCCGGTGAGGACCGGGAGGTGGTCCGCCAGCACCTGGTGTCGCTGTTCACCATCGCCGGTCCGGACGATCCGGCGGTCGCCTCGGCGCGTCGCGCCCTGGCCAGCGCCCTGTTCTGAGTTCGTAGCACGCCAGCGCGGGCCGGCGTTCCGGCCGGCCCGCCCGACCACCGAGGACGGGAGCTCACGATGCGCCGGATCGCCGTCCTCGACGCGCCGACAAATCTCGGTCTGCGGCCGCCGACGCCCACGTCGGTCCCGGGCTGCGCGAAGGCACCCGGAGCGCTGCGCGACCACGACCTGCTGGCCCGGCTGCGCGCCCGCGACGCCGGCTGCCTCACCCCACCCCGGTACGACCCGGGCGACTGGCGGCCCGGCGACGGGGTGTGCCACGCCCGGGAGATCGCCGACTACTCCCTCGCCCTCGCCGAACGGATCGGCTCGATCATCGACCGGGGTGAGTTCCCGGTGGTGCTGGGCGGCGACTGCTCGGTGCTGCTCGGCTCCGCGCTGGCCATGCACCGGCTCGGCGAGGCGGTCGGCGGGCGCATCGGTCTGGTCTTCGTGGACGGGCACTCCGACTTCCGGCACCCCGGCAACGCCTCCTACGTGGGCGCGGCCGCCGGCGAGGATCTGGCCCTGGTCACCGGGCGCGGGCAGGCCGACCTGGCGGCACTGGAGGGGCGCCGTCCCTACTTCCGTGACATCGACGTGGTGGTGCTCGGCATCCGGGCGCAGGACGAGTACCGGCTCGACCTCCAGGCGGCGGGAATCACCACCCGGCCGGTGCCGGCGCTGCGCGCCGAGGGTGCCGCCCGGACGGCCCAGTGGGCGCACGAGCAGCTCGCCGACTGCGCGGGCTACTGGGTGCACATCGACGTGGACGTGCTCGACCCGGCGGTGATGCCCGCCGTGGACGCCCCCGACCCGGGTGGGATCGCCTTCGCCGAGCTGGAGATCCTGCTCGCCGGCCTGGTCGACACCCCGCACTGCCTCGGCGTCGAGCTGACCGTCTTCGACCCCGACTACGACCCGGACGGCTCGTACGCCGCCGAGATCGTCAACACCGTGGTCGCGGGCTTGGCCCCGGTCACCGCCCCGGAGGCCGTACCGCCCCGGCTGCTGTCGCCCCGTCCGGCGCCCGCCCCCCGCCGCGGCCCCAGTCGACCCACGCTCGTCCCCGGGTCACCGCGTCCCGAGGTGGACGACGAGGAGCAGCACGAGGTGCCCGAGCCCACCGGTGTGCACCCGGTCGAGCGCAACGGCGCCGAGGTGGCGGGTCGGCTGAGCCGCGGCGTGCCCGTCCCGGCCCAACCGGAACCGCTCAGCCTCCTCGGACCGGCCGCCGCCGAGCCGGCCGTCCTGAGGCCGGCCGCCGCCGAGCCGGCCGGCGTCTCGGGTATGGCTCCTGCCGAGCCGGTGGGGGCGGAACCAGAACCGGTCGGCCCGCCCGCATCGGCCGGCCCGGGCCTGCTCCGCCGACCGGCCCCCACCAATGCGAACCCCACCGACCACCCCAGAACCGAACCAGCCTGACGCCCCACCCCGCCCGGGTGATCAAGAAGTTTGCGTCACATCCGCGCCGGATTCTGACGCAAACCTCTTGATCACCGGGGAGGGGCGGGGCAGGGCGGGGCAGGGAGGGGCGGGGCAGGGAGGGGCGGGGCAGGGAGGGGCGGGGAGGGGCGGGGCAGGGAGGGGCGGGGCGGGGAGGGGCGTCAGGGGTTGGGGAGGGCGCGGAGGAAGCGCTCGGCGATCGGGACGGCCGAGGCGGCGCTGGCGCCGCCCTTCTCCACGAACACGGCGAACGCGACGTCACCCCGCCAGCCGACGAACCAGGCGTGCGTGTGGGCCGGGTCGTTGTCGTACTCGGCGGTGCCGGTCTTGCCGTACACCTCGCCGCCCGGCACGTCCTTGAGGGCGGTGCCGGTGCCGGCGGTCACCACCTCGCGCATCATGGTGCGCAGCGCCGAGACGGACTCCGGCTTGAGTTGCTCGCCGGCCGCGGCCGGCTTGGCCGGCGCGGGGTCGACCAGCAGCTTCGGCTGCTCGAACCGGCCCCGGGCGACGGCCGCCGTGGCACCGGCCATGGCCACCGGACTGACCAGTGTGGTGCCCTGACCGAACGAGGCCGCGGCCTGCTCGGCCGGGCTGCCGCCCGTCGACACCTTGCCGGTGAAGGCGTCGGTGCCGAGATCCCACTGACCCTCCAGGCCCAGCGACCGGCCGGCGGCGGCCAGCCCGTCGCCGCCCAGCTTCGGCGCCAACGTGGCGAACGCGGTGTTGCAGGACTTGGCGAAGTCGGTGCGGAACGGCACCGAGCCGAGCTCGAAGTTGTCCGAGTTCTTGAAGGACCGGCCGTCGACGGTGGCCGTCTTCTTGCAGTCCACCGGCCCGTCGAGGGTGACCGCGCCCCGGTCCAGCAGGCCGAGCGCGCTGACCATCTTGAACGTCGAACCCGGAGGGACCTGGGCGTTGAACGCCAGGTTCTCGCCGGCCGGGCCGGGGCCGTTCGCGGCGGCGAGGACAGCGCCGTCGCTGATCCGTACCGCCACCAGCGAGGACCGGCGGGTCTCGGCGCGCAGCGCCTCGTCGGCGGCGTTCTGGGCGGCCACGTCCAGGGTGGTCTTCAGCGCCTGCCCCGGCTGGGGCTCCCGGCGGAACAGTTCGGTGCCGGTGGCCTCCAACGTGCCGCCCTCGGCGGGACGCTCGACGACCACGGTCAACCCGGGGGTGCCGCGCAGACGGTCGTCGTAGCGGCCCTGCAGTCCGCCGTGGCCGACCAGGTCACCGACCGCGTACCGGTCGGGGTGCGCGGCCAAATCGTCGGCCTGCGCCTGATCGACCGAACCGAGCAGCGCGCGGGCGAACTCCCGGGTCGGAGCCAGGTCAAGCTTGGCGGAGATGAACGTGGTGCCGGGCAGGTCGTCGATCCGTGGCTTGATCTGGCGGTACGCCTCCTCGCGCAGCGTCACCACCTCGACGAAGGCACCCGGCTCGGCCTTGGCCACCCGTTCGGGCAGGTCCGCCAGGTCGACCGCCGGGACCAGCGCCGGACGGATCGCCTTGAAGGCCGCGTCGAGGTCCTTGACCAGCTTCTTGATGTCGGCGACCCCGTCGGGCTGCACCCCCACCCGGATCACCGGGCGAGGGGCGACGATCGGCTGCCCGGCGGCGTCCAGCACCCCGGCGCGGGGAGCGGCGTCGCGGCGCAACCCCAGCCGGTCACCCTTGGTGAGCTGCTCGTGCAGGACCCGGGGCTCCCAGATCACCTGCCACTGGTCGTCGTCGCCCTGGGCGAGCCGCACCTCGCGGTCGTACGCCCAGCGGGTCTGACCGGGCAGGGTCCACTCCACCTGGACCGTCGCGGTCGCGATGTCCTTGGTGACCTTCGGTTCGCCGCGGCGGGTCAGCTTGGGCGGGCTGCCCGCCAGCTCGCCGGAGAGTTCCTTGATCTCGCGGCTCACCTCGGCGGCCGGCAGCTTGCCGCCCGTCGGGCCCACCAGCCCGACCGCCTGGAGGTCACCGCTGCGCCAGCCGGCCAGGAAGGCGTCGACGCTGCGCTCCGGGCCGTCGTCGCCCGAGCAGGCGGCCAGGACGCCGGCGGTGAGGAGCGCCGCCGTGACGGCGGCGACCCGCCGCCGGGCGGGGTTCGGTCGGTGGGGCCGGGGGTACGACAGGAGCATGACGCGAGGTCCTTCCGATCTCGGGCTGCCCTGCACGGTAGTACGAGAACCCTGTCCCCAACGTCCCCTCATGTGGCCGGACGTGCGGAAAGAGGGTGGGTGCCGGTGTGATGAACATCGCGCGGCGGGGTATCCCGCATCCGGCCAACCTCGGACCCGCAACGGGTGAAAGGACAAAGTCCCGATCCGGACGTCCGGCCAGTGGTCCGCCGACAAAGGCGAAGAACGTCAGGGCCTAGGCTGGGCGGCAGAGTGACCCACAACGCGGTGGGTCGAGGGGAGTGGCACCGATGGACCGGCGTCCGGCGATCAAACCGGAACCCGACCTCCGGCAGGATGACTCCGGCCGGGACGACGACAGCTTCGATTCCGCGACCGACGGGGACGGCTACGGCCGACTCGACACGGGCGTCACCGGCCTCACCGGGGCGAGCATCGACACCATCTACGATCTGGGCCTGCCGACCGAGGCGTTGGCCGACGACGTGGAGGACGCCGAGCTCGACGAACCGGTACCGAATGCGGAGCGCCTGGTAGCCCAGGCCGTCGCACTCGCCGGGGACGACCACGACGCGGCGACCCTGGTGGGTCGTTTCTGGCGGTTCGCCCCGGACGAGGAGCTGGTCGGCTTCACGGCGGAAGAGATGCTCGACGCGGCCCGGGCACACCGGGACCTCGCTCAACAACGGGTGCCCGGCGAGCTGAAGCTGCGGATCCACGAACCGTACGCGGACCAGCACCACACGGTCGTCGAGATCGTCACCGACGACATGCCGTTCCTGGTCGACTCGGTGACCGCGCTGCTCAACTCGTACCACCTGGATGTGCACCTGCTGGTGCACCCGCTGGTGGTGGTGCGGCGGGAGCCGTTGGGTCGGCTCACCGAGGTCTCCGCCGACGTGGAGCCGGACGACGCGATCGCCGGCGACATCATCGAGAGCTGGATGCGGATCGAGATCGACCCGGTCCGGGACGCGGCCGAGCGGGACCGGCTGCGCCGCGAGCTGCAGCGGGTGCTCACCGACGTCCGCGAGGCGGTGGAGGACTGGCCGAAGATGCGTCAGCGCGCCCTCGCGCTCGCCGACGAGCTGGCCTCGGCCCGCACCTCCGACGACCGTCCGCCGGTGCCGGAGAAGGACATCACCGACTCGGTGGAGCTGCTGCGGTGGCTCGCCCACGACCACTTCACCTTCCTCGGCTACCGCGAGTACCGGTTGGTCGACGCTCCCGGCGGGAACGCCGCGGACCCGGTCGACGGCAAGGCCCTCGAAGCGGTGCTCGGCACCGGTCTGGGCATCCTGCGCTCCGATTCGCCGGAGGCCCGGTCGCTGTCGTCCATGACACCCGAGGCACACGAGAAGGTGCTGGAAAAGCGCCTGCTCATCATCACCAAGGCCAACTCGCGGGCCACCGTGCACCGCTCGGCGTACCTGGACTACATCGGCTTCAAGATCTTCAACTCCGCCGGTGACGTGATCGGCGAACGGCGCTTCCTGGGTCTGTTCTCCACCGCCGCGTACCGCACCAGCGTGCGCGAGCTTCCGGTGGTGCGCCGTAAGGTCGCCGAGGTCCTGGACCGCTCCGGCCTGAGCCAGCGCAGCCACTCCGGCAAGGATCTGATCCAGATCCTGGAGACCTACCCGCGCGACGAGCTGTTCCAGATCAAGACCGACGACCTGTACCACGCGGTGGTCGGTGTGCTGCGGATGGCGGGGCGGCGGCAGCTGCGGGTGTTCCTGCGCCGGGACGCGTACGGGCGGTTCATCTCCTGCCTCATCTACCTGCCCCGGGACCGGTTCACCACGCAGAACCGGCTGCGCATGCAGGACATCCTGCTGCGTGAGCTGAACGGTGTCGGGGTGGACTACACCACCCGGGTCACCGAGTCGATGCTCGCCCGGATCCACTTCATCGTCCGCACCGATCCCACCCGGCCGCCCGGCGACATCGACGCCGACCTGCTGGCCGAGGAGCTGGCCGACGCGACCCGGCTCTGGGACGACGACTACCGGCTGGTGCTGGAGCGCAAGCTCGGCGACGAGCAGGCCAAGCACCTGTTCGCCCGGTACGCCGACGCGTTCCCGGAGGGCTACAAGGACGGGCACACGCCGTACGAGGCGATGAAGGACCTGGCCAAGCTGGAGCTGCTGGAGGAGCCCGGCCAGCTGGAGATGCACCTGTTCCGCAAGCAGCTCGCGCCCCGGCCGGGCACCCGGATGCCCGGTGCGGACCTGGCCGAGACGATGAACGTCCGGTTCAAGGTCTACCGGTACGGCGAGCCGATGATGCTCTCCGCCGTGCTGCCGGTGCTGCACTCACTCGGCGTGCGGGTGGTCGACGAGCACCCGTACGAGGTGGACCGGATCGACGGTCGGGTCTACCTGTACGACTTCGGCCTGATGCTGCCCGAGGGGCACCACGAGCTGGCCGAGGTGCGCCCGCACGTGGAGAACGCCTTCGCGGCGGCGTGGCGCGGTGAGGCCGAGGTGGACCGGTTCAACGAGCTGGTGCTGCGCGGCGGCCTGACCTGGCGGCAGGTGGTGGTGCTGCGGGCGTACGCGAAGTATCTGCGGCAGGCCGGCACGGTCTTCTCGCAGGACTACATGGAGCAGACCTTCGTCGCGTACCCGAAGCTGGCGAGTCTGCTGGTGGAGCTGTTCGAGACCCGGTTCGCGCCGGGCGACCTCAGCCCCGAGCAGCGTCAGCAGCGCAGCGGCGAGCTGGTGGAGACGATCCGGGGCGCGCTGGACGACGTGGCCAGCCTCGACCAGGACCGGATCCTGCGCTCGTACCTGACGCTGATCGAGGCGACCCTGCGCACGAGCTTCTACCAGAAGCGCGCCGACGGGCGGCCGAAGGCGTACGTGGCGTTCAAGCTCGACCCGCAGGCCATTCCGGACCTGCCGGCGCCGCGGCCGAAGTTCGAGATCTTCGTGTACTCGCCCCGCTTCGAGGGCGTGCACCTGCGGTTCGGGCCGGTGGCCCGGGGCGGGTTGCGCTGGTCCGACCGTCGCGAGGACTTCCGTACCGAGGTGCTGGGCCTGGTCAAGGCGCAGATGGTGAAGAACACCGTGATCGTGCCGGTGGGCGCCAAGGGCGGCTTCGTGCTCAAGCAGAAGCCGGGCGACCGGGACGAGGCGGTCGCCTGCTACCAGGAGTTCGTCGGCGCGATGCTGGACGTCACCGACAACATCGTCAGCGGGCAGATCGTGCCGCCCGAGGACGTGGTCCGGCACGACGCGGACGACCCGTACCTGGTGGTGGCGGCCGACAAGGGCACCGCGACGTTCTCCGACATCGCCAACGAGATCTCCACGGCGCACCACTTCTGGCTCGGTGACGCGTTCGCCTCCGGTGGTTCCGCCGGCTACGACCACAAGAAGATGGGCATCACCGCCCGGGGCGCCTGGGAGTCGGTGAAGCGGCACTTCCGGGAGCTGGGTCTGGACACCCAGACCGAGGACTTCACGGTGGTCGGCGTCGGCGACATGTCCGGCGACGTGTTCGGCAACGGGATGCTGCTCTCCGAGCACATCCGGCTGGTGGCCGCGTTCGACCACCGGCACATCTTCCTGGACCCGGAGCCGGATGCGGCCACCTCGTACGCGGAGCGGCGACGGCTGTTCGACCTGCCCCGTTCCTCCTGGGAGGACTACAACCCGGAGCTGATCTCGGCCGGCGGCGGCATCTTCGCGCGTACCGCCAAGTCGATCCCGATCACGCCGCAGGTCCGGGCGGCGATCGGCCTGGACGACGACGTCACGCAGATGTCGCCGCAGGACCTGATGAAGGCGATCGTCACCGCGCCGGTGGACCTGTTCTGGAACGGTGGCATCGGCACCTACGTCAAGGCGTCGACCCAGACCAACGCCGAGGTGGGCGACAAGTCCAACGACGCGATCCGGGTGGACGGGCGCAGCCTGCGCTGCCGGGTGGCCGGTGAGGGCGGAAACCTGGGTTGGACGCAGCTCGGCCGGATCGAGTACGCGTTGACCGGCGGCCGGATCTACACCGACTTCATCGACAACGCGGCCGGTGTGGACACCTCCGACCACGAGGTGAACATCAAGATCTTGCTGAACACCGCGGTCGCCGACGGCGAGCTGACCACGGCGGAGCGGGACGAGCTGCTGGCCGGGATGACCGACGAGGTCGCGGAGCTGGTGCTGCGGGACAACTACGACCAGGCTCGGGCGATCAACAACGCCCAGGCCCAGGCCGCCTCGCTGCTCCCGGTGCACCGCCGCATGATCAACGAGCTGGAGCGTTCGGGTGCGTTGGACCGGGCACTGGAGGCGCTGCCGCCGGACGAGGAACTGGCGGTCCGCGGCGAGTCCGGGCTGACCGCGCCGGAGTTCGCGGTGCTGCTCGCGTACGTGAAGATCGTCCTGGAGCGGGAGATCCTCACCGAGGGGTTGGCCGACGAGGAGTGGACGACCGAGGTGCTGGTCAACTACTTCCCGACGCCGATGCGCGAGCGGTTCGCCGACCGGATGGGCCGCCACCGGCTGCGCCGGGACATCGTCACGACCGTGCTGGTCAACGAGGCGATCAACCGGGGTGGCATCTCGTTCATCTTCCGGGTCGTCGAGGAGACCGCGGCCAGCGCGGCCGACGTGATCCGGGCGTACGTGGTGGTCCGCGAGGTGTTCGGGCTGCGTGACCTCTGGGACGCGGTCGAGGCGCTGGACAACAAGGTCTCTCCGGAGTTGCAGACCAGCGTCTACCTGGACACTCGCCGACTGCTGGACCGCGCGGTGCGCTGGCTGGTGACCAACCGGCGCTCGCCGATCGACGTGCCCACCGAGATCGCCCGCCTGCGGGACGGCGTGGCCCAGCTGCTGCCAGGGCTGGAGGAGCTGTTCTACGGCAGCGAACGGCAGGCCATCGGGGCGCACATGGACTCGATGACCGAGCGGGGGCTGCCCCGTGAGCTGGCGGAACGGGCGACCCGACTGATGTACAGCTTCGGCCTGCTGGACGTGGTGGAGACCACCACGCGCAGCGGCCGGGACGTCGGCGAGGTGGCGTCGGTCTACTTCGTGCTCTCCGACCTGTTCCGGGTGGACTCGCTGCTGTCGAAGATCTCCCTGCTGCCGAGGGAGGACCGCTGGCAGACTCTCGCCCGGATGGCGTTGCGCTACGACCTGTACGCCGCGCTGGCCGCGCTCACCGCCGAGGTGCTCGGTTCGACCGCGGAGGATGTGCCGCCGCACGAGCGGGTGCGGCAGTGGGAGCAGTCGAACGCCACGTCGATCCACCGCGCCCGACGGGCGATGGGTGAGTTCGACGAGTCGCGGGCGGATCTCGCCGCCCTGTCCGTGCTGCTGCGCCAGATCCGCACCCTGGTGCGGACCTCCGCCGCCGCCTGAGTCGGTACGCCGGACGCGGTCCGGCCGGTCGGGTCACCCCGGCCGGCCGGACCGCGTTCGTGTGGGCCGGTCACGCCACCAGGGTGGCGAAGACGACCACGTTGTCGCGGTAGCTCCTGGCGGCCTCGTCGAACTGTCCGCCGCAGGTGACCACCCGCAGGCCGGGCCGGTCGTTCGGCCCGTACACCACCTCGGTGGGGAAGGACGTTTTCGGGTACGACCGCACCGAGTCGACCTGGAAGGTCGCCGGTTGACCGTCGGCCCGCCGTACGGTGATCGTGTCACCGGGCGTGAGGGCGCCGAGGTCGAAGAAGACGGCCGGGCCCAGCTTCGCCGAGTCCACGTGCCCGACGATGACCGCGTTGCCGGTCTCGCCGGGGCTCGCCCCCGGCTCGTACCAGCCGGCCTGGTCGGCCTGCTCCAGCGGGGGGACCTGGACGGTGCCGTCCGGGTTGGTGCCCAGCGACATGATCGTCGCGTCGACGCCGATCCGGGGGATCTCGATGCTGGTGGGGGTGGAGCGCGCCAGTCCGGGTGGCGCGTCCCCCTGCGCGACGGGTGCGCCATCGAGCGGCGGAACGTCGGTGGCGGTGACCGCCGGTCCGGTGACCTCGGGGCCGGCCTGGGACAGCGGCTGCGGTGGGCGGGGAGCGGACGTGGTCTTCAGGGCCGCGCCGATCATGCCGGCCCCGATCATGGCGAGGGTGACGACGACGGCCGCGCCGGCGGCACGCCACGGTTTCCCGTGACGGCCGCCGGCCGGTGTCGCCGTCACGTCAGACGAGCGAACCATCGGTCCGCCGACGACGCATCAGCACGATCCCACCCAGCGCGGCAGCGCCGAGCAGGCTCGCCCCGCCGGTGGCCAGGCCACGGTCGGTGCCGGTGCTCACGCCACCGTCACCACCGTCGACACCGCCGTGCGGCAGCACGACCAGCTCACCCTCGCCGCAGGAGCCCTTGAGCTCGTAGCGACCCGGCTTCGCGTCCTTGTCGACCTTGGCCTCGCCGTAGTAGACGAACTCCCGCTCGTCGTCCCAGCGGTCCTCGTCCTTGCCGTAGTCACCGCGCTCGTCGGAGCCGTACTCGTCGCGGTCCTTGGACTCCCAGCCCTTGTCCGAGCCGTACTCGTCGGAGCCGCGTTCGTCGGAGCCGTACTCGTCGCGGTCCTTGGACTCCCAGCCCTTGTCCGAGCCGTACTCGTCGGAGCCGCGTTCGTCGGAGCTGTACTCCTCGGGGCTCTTGGACTCCCAGCCCTTCTTGTCCTCGTGGCCCTTCTCGTCGCGGCTGTCCTCCGCGTCCTGGCCGTGCTCCTCGCCCTTCCAGTCCTTGCTGTCCTCGTCGGCGTCGGCGTTGGCGTCGGCGGCAGCGCCGCCGCCCTGACCACCGGGCTGTTCGCCGTCGGCGGGCTGCGGCGTCTCCTCGCCGTTCTCGCCCCTGCCGTTCTCGCCCCTGCCGTTCTCGTCCTTGCCCTCGTGGTCCTTGCCGTGCTCGTCCTTGCCGTGCTCGTCCTTGCCCTTGTCGTCCTTGCCGTGCTCGTCCTTGCCCTTGTCGTCCTTGCCGTGCTCGTCCTTGCCGTGCTCGTCCTTGCCCTTGTCGTCGTGGCCGGAGTTCTCCTCCTCGCGCCACTCGCCGCGGTCCTCGCCCCGGTCGTCCGCCGGCTTGAGCTCGACCTTGCCGGTGACCTTGGACCACACGTACGCGTGCTCCTGCCGATCCGGGCAGATCTCGAGGAGCTTGACCTCGTCGCCAGCCTTGACGACGTGCGGCTTGGCGTACACCTTGCCGTCATGGTCCTTGCCGCCGTCGTGGTGCCCATCTGCGAACGCGATTCCCGGCGCGAACACCAGGAGCGACGCGCCGCCGAGCGCGGCGCCCGCAACGACCTTCCCGAGCATCTTCTTAGCCATGACCTGCGTCACTCCATCCCTGTTGTCCTGAGCCCGGCGACAACCGAGCTAAGACCGACGTTAGACGGTTTCATGACCTATGAAGGGAAAGATTCGCGTTTTGACCTTTGATGCTGGTAAGAGGTGAAGGGGTGCTACGCGGCTTTCACGGCGTGCCGTGTCGTCTCGGATGCGTCGAGCCCTTGCGGGTGGCCCACGGTGTTGTGCGCCTCCCGTGTTCAACCCTCCGCTGCCACCCGGTAGTGCCGGGACTGATCCGCTCGTGCCGCCCGGCCTCACTCGGGGGGTATCGTCCGAGTCTGAGGCGGATTCCCGTGGCCCGACGCATCGAGTCATTGCCATGGAAGCGCTCCCATGCAAGAATCGGCGCACGCGGTTCGGGGAGCCACACCGCGCAGGCAGGCAGCCGAGGGCATCCGGTTCACCGGACGGCGTCCTGCCGCCGACCGCCCGGCCGCGTGCCGGTCGATCACCCCACCACCACCATCGCCCGTCCGGGTCGGGCACCCCCGAAGAATCCCGTTGGCGCCGGCGGCCGTCCGTGCAGGACGCCCACCGGGCCGTCCCGCCGGGCCGTACCTGGGCCCGGTCTCGCCCAAGGAGATCAGTGGCATGAATGTGTGGAGAAGGCTGTCCGGCCCACGCCGGGCCCTCGCGCTCGCCGGCGCGGGTGCCCTGGTCGCCGGCGGGCTGGTGACGATTCCCGTCACGGCGGCGCAGGCCGCCACGCAGTGCGACGTCGCATACACGAGCAACGACTGGCCCGGCGGCTTCACCGCGAGCATCACCATCAAGAACGTCGGCGACCCGCTCAACGGCTGGACCCTGGGCTGGACCTTCCCCAACTCCAGCCAGCGGGTGCAGCAGGGCTGGTCGGCCGAGTTCACGCAGTCCGGCAGCCAGGTCACCGCCCGGAGCCTGTCCTACAACGGCAGCCTCGCCACCGGCGCGTCCACGAGCATCGGCTTCAACGGCGCGTGGAGCGGCAGCAACCCGAAGCCGACCTCATTCACCCTCAACGGGGTGGCCTGCAACGGTGGCACCACCCCGCCGACCACCACACCCCCTCCGACCGACCCGCCGCCCACCACCACCCCGCCCCCGACGGGGACGAAGGTGGACAACCCGTACGCCGGAGCGCGCGGCTACGTCAACCCGGAGTGGAAGGCCAAGGCCGACGCCGAGACCGGCGGAAGTCGCGTCTCCAACAACCCCACCGCCGTCTGGCTGGACCGGATCGCCGCCATCAACGGCACCCCGGACAGCAGCTCCAACGGCGCCTTCGGGGTACGCGACCACCTGGACGAGGCGCTGCGCCAGGGCGCCGGGTACATCCAGTTCGTGATCTACAACCTGCCGGGTCGGGACTGCTCCGCGCTCGCTTCCAACGGAGAGCTGGGTCCGAACGAGCTGCCTCGCTACAAGGCCGAGTACATCGACCCGATCGCCGCGATCCAGAGCGACGCGAAGTACCGCAACCTGCGGATCATCAACGTCATCGAGATCGACTCGCTGCCCAACCTGATCACCAACACCTCCGGCCAGGCCGGCGGCACGGCGATGTGCGACACGGTCAAGGCCAACGGCGCGTACGTCAACGGTGTCGGCTACGCCCTGGCCAAGCTGGGCGCGATCGGCAACGTCTACAACTACATCGACGCTGGCCACCATGGCTGGCTCGGCTGGGACACCAACTTCGGCCCGACCGCCGACATCCTGAAGACCGCCGCGGTCGCCTCCGGCAGCACGGTCAACAACGTGCACGGCTTCATCACCAACACCGCCAACTACTCGGCCCTGCGTGAGCCGTACTTCAAGGTCACCGACACGGTCAACGGTCAGACGGTGCGGCAGTCCAAGTGGGTCGACTGGAACTTCTACGTCGACGAGCTGTCGTTCGCCCAGGCGTTCCGCGACAAGCTGGTCTCGGTCGGCTTCAACTCCAACATCGGCATGCTGATCGACACCTCCCGCAACGGTTGGGGCGGCTCCGCCCGGCCCACCGGCCCGGGTGCGACGACCAGCGTCGACACCTACGTCAACGGTGGCCGCATCGACCGCCGGATCCACCTCGGCAACTGGTGCAACCAGTCCGGCGCGGGCATCGGCGAGCGGCCCCGGGCGAACCCGGAGCCGGGCATCGACGCCTACGTCTGGGTGAAGCCCCCGGGTGAGTCGGACGGCTCCAGCAAGGAGATCCCGAACACCGAGGGCAAGGGCTTCGACCGGATGTGCGACCCGACGTACGGCGGCAACGCCCGCAACGGCAACAACCCGTCCGGAGCGCTCGCCAACGCGCCGATCTCGGGTGCGTGGTTCTCCGCGCAGTTCCAGGAGCTGATGCGCAACGCGTACCCGGCGCTCTGACCGGATCGCTCCCGCACCCACCCGCCGCCGGCAGTAGGTGAGGCACTGCCGGCGGCAGGTTCCCCCGGGTCCCCGACCCGACCGTGACGGTCGGGTCGGGGACCCCCCTTGTCACGCGCGGATCAGGGCACCGTGCGCTCGATCGCCGCCCGACCCTGCTCGGCCAGGTCGCGGCGGGCCTTGTCCAGGTTCTCCGGCGTGAGGTCCTGCCCGCGGGCCATCACCAGATCCTCCGGCTCCCACGGCTGCTCGGCGCCGGTACGGATGTTGTCCCCGCCGGCCCCGGTGCCCGTCCCGGTCGCCCCGGTGCCCGCGGCGTACGGGTCGCCGATCAGTTCATCGGTGTCCGGCGCGAGGTCCGGCGGCCGATTGCGGGGCTCGGCGAAGCCCGGGGTGTCCCGGTCGGGCCCGCCCCCGCCGCGCAGCTGCGGGACGGTGCTGTCGTCGTCCGCCGCGGCGGCCATCTCCGGGCTCTCCTCCAGCGGCGGTCGGCGGTCGCGATCGGTCATGGTGTCGCCTCCTGTGTCCGGCGCGTTGCCCTATCCCCCTCGGCTACCCGGTGCGAGGGCCGCCATGCGCGCGGGTCGGTCGATCAGGCACCGGGCTGCTGCTCGTTCGGCGGCGGCGGTTCCGCCGGGCGCAACCACTGCCAGAGCAGCATGAACAGCCCGAAGGCGAGCATCACCAAACCCGCCCACAGGTTGATCCGCACCCCCTCTGCCTTGTCGATCTCGGCCCGGCTGTCGAAGATGCCGATCAACGTCACGATGATCCCGTACGCCACGAAGAGGCCCCCGATCACCCGACGGATGTCGAACAAGCGGGCGGCCGCGGAACGACGCTGCTCCGCCTGCGTCTCGTCGATCAGCGGATCCTGCGCCGGCTGGCCGTCGTTGCTCATCTGCCGACTCCTTTCCTAGAAGACCGGGATGTAGAAGAGAGCGGCCAGCGCGACCGCGATCACGCCGAGCAGAAGGGGGGAGCGGTACCAGACGGCGTCCCCGGCGAGCACGTCGCCCTTCAGGTCGACGCCGCCCAGCCCGTACACCAGGCCACGCAGTTCCTCGTCGCGCTTGGGCGCGGTGAGCGGGGTCATGATCACGGCGACCACCGCCACGGTGACGAACGCGATGCCGGCCCCCCAGAAGCTCTCCTCCAGGTCGGAGTTGAAGTCGATGACACCGCCCTTGTAGAGCAGGTAGGTGGCCAGCGACGCCAGGGTGCCCAGCAGCAGCGACCAGAAGCCGGCGAGGGCGCTCATCCGCTTCCAGAACATGCCGATGATGAAGGTGGCGAACAGCGGCGCGTTGAACAGCGAGAAGAGCGCCTGGATGTAGTTCATGATGTTGCTGAAGCCGGCCGCGATGAACGCGGTGCCGATCCCGACCACCACGGCGGCGACCGTCGCCCACCGACCGATCCGCAGGTAGTACTCGTCCGACCGGCCGGGACGCAGGTACGCCTGCCAGATGTCGTAGGTGAAGACGGTGTTGAAGCCGCTCACGTTGGCCGCCATGCCGGCCATGAACGAGGCGAGCAGGCCGGTGACCGCCACCCCGAGCACGCCGTTGGGGAGCAGATCACGCATCAGCAGCGGGATTGCGTTGTTGTACTGCAGGTCGCCGCTCTCCGCGCCCAGGCCCTTGACCGTCACCAGGGCCACCAGGCCCGGGATGATCGTGACCAGGGGGATGAACAGCTTCGGGTACGCGGCGATGATCGGCGTACGCCGGGCGGCGCTCATGTTCTTCGCCGAGAGGGCGCGCTGCACCTCGGCGAAGTTCGTCGTCCAGTAGCCGAACGACAGCACGAAACCGAGGCCGAAGACGATACCGATCCACTGCGCACCCAGCGGGTTGGCGGTGCTGCCGGTGTCCTGCCAGGCGTGCAGGCCCGCCTCGCCGAGCTTGGAGTCCCGCACCGCGTCCATCAGGCCGTTCACCCCACCGACCTTGACCAGGCCGATCACGGTGACCGGGATGAGTCCCGCCAGGATGACGAAGAACTGGAGCACCTCGTTGTAGATCGCCCCGGACAGACCACCGATGGTGATGTACGCCAGCACGATCGCCGCGCCGACGACGACCGCGGTCCAGAGCGGCCAGCCGAGCAGCGCCTGCATCACCAGGGCCAGCGCGTAGAGGTTCACGCCGGCGATCAGCACCTGGGCGACGGCGAAGCTGAGCGCGTTGAGCAGGTGCGTGGGGCGGTTGAACCGCAGCCGCAGGTACTCCGGCACGCTGCGGACCTTGGAGCCGTAGTAGAAGGGCATCATCACGATGCCCAGGAACACCATCGCCGGCACCGCGCCGATCCAGTAGTAGTGGACCGTCATCACGCCGTACTGGGCGCCGTTCGCGGCCATGCCGATGATCTCCAGGGCGCCCAGGTTCGCCGAGACGAAGGCGAGACCGGTCACCCAGGCCGGGAGGGACCGGCCGGAGAGGAAGAAGTCGACGCTGGTCCGGATCGCCCGTCGGGCCGCGAAGCCCACCCCGAGGACGGTGACGAAGTACAGCGCCAGAATCAGGTAGTCCAGCCCGTTCATGTTGAGCCGAAGACCGCCGCCGTCCATCCCGTCACCCCTCGTCCCGACGCTGGCACCGGTTCGATGCGCGCGCCCTATTACCCCGGTACGCGCGGTTTCACGCCTGCACGGCGGTTCCGGTTGTGTTCCGGCCCGCTCGGGCGGTCTCGCGACCCGCGACCGCACGCCGAAGGGCGCCCCGGCCTGACGGCTGGGGCGCCCTTCGGGTCGGGTGACGTCAGCGACCGAGTACGCGGTCCAGGAAGTCGCGGTAGTTGCGGACCGCCATCCGTAGCTGCTCGGTGTCCGCCGAGCCGGCGTCCTGCCAACCACCCAGCGTGCTCTTCTGCGCGGCGAGCGCCGAGGAGAGGGCCTGGATGGCCTCCTCCACCAGTGACTGCGCCTCGCCGGCCGCGGCCTGCGGGTCGTCGACGAACCGCAGCTGCACGTCGCGCCACCGGTCCCGGAAGCCCTGCGCGGTGTCCCCGTCGAGGAGCGTGGCCGGCTCGGCCGCGACGGTCGACCCGGCGGGCCGGGACGTGCCGGCAGACTCCAGCGAGGTGCCGCTGGCCTCGGTGGTGACCGGTTCGGCGTCCGCGTCCGGGTCGACCATCTCCGGTGTCGCGCTGCCGTAGCCGACCGCGCCCGCGGTGGCGATGTCCGAGCCGTCGGTCAGGTCGTCGCGCCGCTCCGGTGCGCCGTCCGTCGCCCCCGGCGGTACGACCGTCCGCGCGGACGTGTCCGCGTCGGCGCGGCCGTCGCCGTCCGTGTCGTAGCCATCCGTGTCGGGCCGGTCCGCGTCGTGCCGGTCCGCGTCGTAGACGTCCGTGCTGTCCACGTCCGCGTCACGGCGGTGCAGCTCGGCGGTCGGGTCGGCCCGCAGGCCCTCACGCTCGCCGTCCTCGGCACCGTCGCCCGGCTCCGCGGTCCGCTCGGCCCGAGGGTCCGGCTGGTCCTGTCGACGCGGGCTGGCCAGTGCGGAGGCGGCGACCGCGTCGCCCACCGTGGTGGCGCCGAAGACCGTCGGCAGCGGCCCCGGCTCGTGGAACCCACCCTCGTCGGTGGACCGGTCGTCCCCCCGGTGGCGGGTGTCGGTGTCGTCGGTCAGGTCCTCGTCGGCGGGGTCGTACGCGGCGTCCCGTCCGGTGCCGTCGGTGGGCTCGCGGCCGGCGTCCGGGTCGTCGAAGGCACCCCGCTCGTCCAGGGCGTCCTCGGGCGAATCGGCACGGTCACCGGTTGGCGGTACCGGAACCGGCGTTGACCGTACGGCCTCCGGGTGGTCGTTGCTCACCTGCTGCTCTTCCTGGCGCATCGGCGGCCTCCTCAGCGGCTCGTGGCGTCGTGCGGGGTGTCCGGGTGGCGCTGTTCGGGTGCGCGGTGACCGACCGGTTCCTCACCGAGCAGGTCGGTGAAGAGGGACCGGTAGTGCACCACCGCCTGGCGCAGTTCCTCGGTGCTCGCCTCACCCCGGGTGTTGCGCAGGTGGATCTCGTGCGCGTCCCGGTAGTTGGTCAGAGTGCGGGCGTGGTCGACGGAGAGGTGGGCGATGTGGTCGGAGAAGTCCCCGGTCGGGTAGCCCTGCTCCTCGATGAGCCGGGTGACCAGTTCATCCGCGTCGCCCACGGTCTCGCCCGGCGAGTCGATGAAGCGGACCTGGATCTCCTCCCAGGCGGCGGCGTAGCGGGCCCGGGACTCCGGGCTGAGCGGGGTGAGCGTGAGCTCGGCGTGCCGGCGTTCCCGGTCGCGCAGCTCGCGCTCCGCGGCGGACCGGCTGTCCTGCTCGGCCACCACCCGGTCGTACTCCGGCCCGAAACGGTTGCGCAGCGCGCGGCGCCGGCCGAGCGACCGGACGGCCACGGCCAGCGCGGCGACGATCACCAGCACGACGAGCACGATGACGATTACCTGCGTGGGCGACATGGGCTCCTCCTTCGTCACCTGGTATTCCCTCGGCGTACTGATCGCCAATCCCGTTCCGGGGCACTTTCCTCGTCGGCCCGCGTCCGCCGTCCGGAAACGTCCCTCCGGTCCGCTTCCGATTGCGGCCCTGACGTGGGGTGCCGCCCTCCCGCGAGGCAAAACTTGACTCGTTCCAGAAGTGCGTTTGGTGAAACGGCGCGCAGCGCCGACGACACCTGAGCCGTCCCGTACCGAAACGGGCGCCCCGCCGACCAACCGGCGTGGAGGCGGCGCATTCCGGAGCGTCGATGTCGGCGCGACGGGCGGTAGTGCAACCGGCCGCGATTACGTATCCTGCCCAAGGCGCGCGCGCCGATGTCCGGCGTCGCCGCCGGGCCCAGCCGGTCCGCGCGCTGCCCGGCCGGTGCCGGCGCCCCTCCTGCCACCCCTGTACGGGCGAGGTCTGATGAGAACCCGCGACTGGCCGATCCGCTCGAAGCTGACCGCGTTGGTCGTCGCTCCGGTGACCGCGTTGCTGGCACTGTGGATCTTCGCGACGACGTTGACCTTCGGCCCCGCTCTGAACCTGCTCTCCGCCCGCACCCTGCTCTACGACCTGGGGCGCCCCGGCGAGGCCGTGGTCAGCGAGCTGCAACGCGAACGCCGGCTGTCGGTGGTGCAGCTCGCCGGCACCACCGAGCTGCCGGCCCTCGCCGAGCAGCGTCAGCGCACCGACCGGGCGATCACCGAGCTGCGCCGTCGGGTGGACGGGGAGGCGTTGCGCGACGCCGCCGACGACCTGTTGGAGGACCGCGTCGACCGGCTGCTCACCGCACTGGCGGCGCTGCCCACCGGCCGGGACTTCATCGACGACCGCATGATGGACCGCACCGGCGCGCTGGGCCTGTACAGCGGCATGGTCTCCGCGGCCTTCCAGGCGTTCGCCGGGATGGCGACCCTGAACGATCCCGCCATCAACCGGCAGGCGCTGGCGCTCACCGCCCTGGGACGCTCGCGGGAACTGCTCGGCCAGACCGACGCCATGCTGGCCGGCGTGCTGACCGCCGGCCGGTTCGCCGACGGGGAACACGCCCAGCTCGTGCAGGCCATCGGCAACCAGCGGTGGCTCACCGAGAGCGCGGTGGCCGACCTGCCCGAGGCCGGGCGCACGGCGTACCAGCGGTTGACCGAGAGCGCCGCGTTCACCAGCCTGCGCGCCATGCAGGACGCGCTGGTCGCGGCCAACCGGTCCGGTCGACCACCGGTGGACGCGGCGGCCTGGCAGGCCAGCTACGACGCCGTCCAGCAGCAGTTGCGCGACTTCGAGCTGGCCGAGGCGGACGGTCTCACCGACCGCTCGGTGCCGATGGCGGTCCGGATCCTGGTCCGGCTGGCCGCCGCCGGGGTGCTCGGTCTCCTCGCCGTGGTGGTCTCGGTGCTGGTGGCGTTGCGGGTGGGCCGCACGCTGGTCCGACGGCTCAGCGGGGTGCGCACCGCCGCGCTGGAGCTGGCCGAACACCGCCTGCCGGACGTGGTGGCCCGGCTGCGTCGCGGCGAGCAGGTCGACGTGGCCCGGGAGGCGCCCCCGCTGGAGTACGGCCACGACGAGATCGGCGAGGTCGGGCGGGCCTTCACCGAGGTGCAGCGGACGGCCGTCCAGGCGGCGGTGGACGAGGTCACCCTGCGCCGAGGGCTCAACGAGGTCTTCCTCAACATCGCCCGCCGCAGCCAGGGCCTGGTGCACCGGCAGCTGCACCTGCTGGATCGGATGGAGCGGCGCGCCGAGGACCCGGACGAGCTGGCTGAACTGTTCCAGGTGGACCACCTGGCCACCCGACTGCGCCGGCACGCCGAGGACCTGGTGATCCTCGCCGGCTCCGCGCCCGGCCGGGGCTGGCGCAACCCGGTCGCGATGGTCGACCTGATCCGGGGCGCGATCAGCGAGGTCGAGGCGTACGACCGGGTGGACATCACCGCCGTGCAGCCGGCCGGCGTGCTGGGCCGGGCCGTCGGCGACGTCATCCACCTGCTCGCCGAGCTGATCGAGAACGCGACCGCCTTCTCCGCGCCGGACACCAGGGTCACGGTCTCGGGGGAGCAGGTCGCCAACGGGTACGCCCTGGAGATCACCGACCAGGGTCTGGGGATGTCCGCCACGGCGCTGGAGAGCGCCAACAACCGGCTGACCAGCTCGCCCGAGTTCGACCCGGCGCAGAGCGCCCGACTCGGCCTGTTCGTGGTGGCCCGGCTGGCGGCCCGGCACGGCGTCCGGGTGCGCCTGCGATCGTCCGGGGACAGCGGGGTGACCGCCGTGGTGCTGGTCCCCGCCGAGCTGGTCACCACCGAGCCGCCGGCCGGTCCCGACCCGGCCACGCTGGGTGCCGCGCCGGCCGGCCCGGACCGGCGGCTGGCCCGCACCGTCCGTCGCGGCAGCGTTCCCCGCCCCCGGACCGGCCGTACCCGGTCGCTCACCGTCGACGCCCCGCCGGCCAGCCCTCCGCCCGTCGCGGCACCGGCGCCGGTCGCGCCGACCGGCGAGGCATCGCCGGACGCGGCGGGCGACGAGCTGGACGGCCTGCCCCGCCGGGTACGTCGGCAGACCCCCGCCACCCGATCCCGCTCGACCGTCACCGACACCCCGTCGCCCCGCTCTCCGGAGGAGGTACGCCGGGTCATGGCCGCCCTCCAGGCCGGCACCGCCCGGGGGCGCGCCACCGTCGTCACCCCGGCGGCGGCGACACCGGCCCCGGAGACCAGCTCGGGCGACGCGGACACGCAGCCCATCCCAGCCGCTCCGGTGGGTCGCGCCAACCCGGCGAGCCCGGCCACCCGACCGAATCCGACCAGCCCGGTCAGCGCCGACCCGGGTACCGATCCGGCTGCCGAGCCGGGGGCCGTCGCACCGAGGCATCCCCGGCCGGTGCCGGCCCCCGAATCACCGACCGCGACTGAGAGGGACGCCTAGTGCCGCATTCGACGAAGCAGAGCGCCGGCCTCGACTGGCTGCTCGACGAGTTGGTGGAACGCGTCCCGGCCGCCCGGGAAGCAGTGGTGCTCTCGGCGGACGGGCTGCTGCTCGGCTCCTCGGCCGAGCTGGAGCGCTCCGGCGCCGAGCACCTCTGCGCACTCGCCGCCGGGTTCTCCAGCCTGGCCCGGGGCGCCAGCCGGCACGTCGACGGCGGTCCGGTCCGGCAGACCGTGGTGGAGATGGAGTCGGCGTACCTCTTCGTCACCGCCGCCGGCCAGGGCACCTGCCTGGCCGTGGTGAGCGACGCCGACGCGGACATCGGTCTGGTCGCGTACGAGATGGCGATGTTGGTCATCCGGGTGGGGGAGAACCTCACCGTTCCGGCCCGACCGTCGGCGGGTGCCGGTGACGTGGGCTGAGCCACCCGGCCCCCAGCACGAGTGGCTGGACAACGACGCCGGGCCGGTAGCGCGTCCGTACATCCTCACCGGCGGTCGGGTGCGCTCCGCCGCCGACGGGTTCGACCTGGTCGCGTTCGTGCTCGCCGGATCGGATCTCGACCCGGCGGCCCATCCCCGGCTGCTCCCGGAGCATCGGCGGCTGGTCGCGCTCGCCCGCCGACCGGTGTCGGTGGCCGAGTTGGCGGCCGAGCTGGATCTCGCGGTCGGGGTCGTCCGGGTGCTGCTCGGTGACCTCCTCGCCCAGGGCCTGGTCGCGGTGCACGAGCCGCCGGGCGCCGGCAAACTTCCCGACGACGACATTCTCAAGGCGGTGGTCAGTGGACTCCGTGAACTTTGACCATGCGGGCTCCGGCGTCACCATCCCGCTGGCACTGAAGATCCTCATCGCCGGTGGCTTCGGGGCCGGCAAGACGACCCTGGTGAGCGCGCTCAGCGAGGTCCGCCCGTTGCAGACCGAGGAGGTGTTGACCGGGGCGGGGATCGGCACCGACGACATCTCCGGTGTCGAGGGGAAGTCGACCACCACGGTGGCGATGGACTTCGGCCGCATCACCATCAACGATGATCTTCAGGTCTACCTCTTCGGCACCCCGGGCCAGGACCGGTTCTGGTTCCTCTGGGACGAGCTGGCCTTCGGCGCGCTCGGCGCGGTGGTGCTCGCCGACACCCGGCGGCTGGCCGACTGCTTCCCCTCCATCGACTACTTCGAGCAGCGCGGCATCCCGTTCGTGGTGGGCGTGAACTGCTTCGACGACGCCCGCCGGTTCAACCTGGACACCGTGCGCCGGGCGCTCGACCTGGATCCGGACGTGCCCATGGTGCTCTGCGACGCCCGCGACCGGCAGTCCGGCAAACTGGTGTTGATCTCCCTGGTGGAGCACGTGGCCCGCCAGCGTGGAGAGCCGGTGCCGGCCGCCTGACCCGCGCGCGTCCCACCCGGATCGGCGTCGGCGACCACGCGGCGGCGTCGATCCGGGTGCCGGAAAGCCGGTTAACGCGCGGGATTCGTGGGCAGCCTCTGGTTGGATCGACGAAGGAAAACCGGCGGAGGGGTGGGACGTGAGTGCTCAGGGCGAGGTCGTCCACATCGGGGGTTACACCGCGCAGAGCGGCGGACGGGGTAGCGGCATCGTCGCGGCCCGCCGCGACCCGGCCACCGGGGCACTGACCCCGCTCGGCACGGTCGCGGTCACCCCGTCCCCCTCCTTCCTGGCGCGGCACCCCACCCAGCCCGTCCTCTACGCGGCCAACGAGCTGAAGGACGGCGAGATCAGCGCCTGGCGGGTCGGTCATGACGGCGCGTTGGACCCGCTCGGCAGCCGGCCGACCGGCGGGGCCGAGCCCTGCCACCTGGCGGTGCTCCCGGACGGCACGCACCTGGTGGCGGCCAACTACGGCGGTGGCAGCATCGCGGTGTTCCCGCTCGACGAGCAGGGCGTCCCCGGTGAGCGCACCGACCTGGTGGTGCACGAGGGGCACGGTCCGGACCCGGAGCGTCAGGAGCAGGCGCACACCCACATGGTCTCGCCGGGGGCCGGCCGAGGGCCGCTGCTCGCGGTGGACCTCGGCACGGACTCGGTCTACCGGTACGACCTGGACGTCGCGACCGGGCGGCTGGTGCCCCGCGGGCCGCGGGTGCGGACGGCACCCGGCACCGGCCCACGGCACCTGGCCCGGCACCCGGACGGACGCCGGTGCTACCTCGTCGGCGAGCTGGACGCCTCGGTCACCGCGTACGAGCTGACCGAGGACGGCGCGCTGCATCAGCGTGGTCGGGTGGAGGCGAGCGAACGCTCGGGTCACGTCCAGCCGTCGGAGGTCGCGGTCGGCCCGGACGGCCGTTTCCTCTACGTCGCCAACCGGGGAGTCGGCACCATCGCCGTCTTCGATCTCGCGGGGGAGTTGCCCGAGCTGGTCGCCGAGGTGGACACCGGCGGCGAGTGGCCCCGGCACTTCGCATTGATCGGCGAGCATCTCTACGTGGCCGACGAGCGGGCGGACATGGTGCGCGTCTTCCGGCGCAACGTCGACACCGGTGTGCCGGAGCCGGTCGGGGAACCGGTGCCCGTGCCGAGCCCGACCTGCGTGCTGCCGTGAACCGTTATGCCGGCTTCGCAACACCACGGGACTGTGTCGTCACGCTGAGTCGTTAATCAGTGATCAACTGTCTCTTCAGTGTAACTTTAGTCCGAACGGTTATGGCACGGACGGCACGTTGTACGCAAGAT
Organism: Micromonospora sp. NPDC050695; assembly: GCF_040654415.1. Taxonomy (NCBI): domain Bacteria; kingdom Bacillati; phylum Actinomycetota; class Actinomycetes; order Micromonosporales; family Micromonosporaceae; genus Micromonospora; species Micromonospora sp. NPDC050695. Next base: position 17,857 of record NZ_JBFAHZ010000031.1, on the reverse strand, counting down.
GGTCACCGTGTCAGCAGGCCGCCATCGCATGCGTTCGAAACTCCATCTAGCAGCCGCCGCCGCGACGGCGACGGTGCTCGTCGTCACGACCGGTGTCTGGTTCGGCTATCGGGAGTTGATCCAACCGAGCTGCTCGGGCGAGATCCGGCTCGCCGTGGCGGTCGCACCCGAGCTCGCGCCGGCGGTGGACGCCGCCGCGTCCCAGTGGGTCAAGGACGGCGCCGCGGTGGGGCCCACCTGCATCCGGGTGGACGTGTCCGCGTCCGACCCGGTCGACGTTGCCGCCGTGGTGGCGGCGAAGCACGGTGCCGTGCTCGCGGGTGTGGGGCAGGCCAGCGGCACCGCCGTGAGCCCGGACGTGTGGGTGCCCGACTCCTCGACCTGGCTGCTGCGGTTGAAGAAGGAGGCGAGCGCGTTCGCGCCGACGAACGGCGCGCCCATCGCGCGCAGCCCGATCGTCGTGGCGATGCCCGAGCCGATCGCCGCCCGCCTGGGCTGGCCCAACAAGAAGTTCAACTGGACCGACCTGCTCAAGCAGGTCAGCAACACCAGCGCCCCGCTGCGCACCGGGATCGTCGAGCCGACCCGGGACGCGGCCGGCCTGTCCGGCCTGCTCTCGCTGACCGCGGCCGCCAGCGCCTCCGGCGGCGACACGCAGGGCACGACCGTCGGCGCGCTGCGGGCGCTGGCCACCGGGCGGTCCTCGCTGCGCAACGACCTGCTGGCCCGCTTCCCGACCGCGAACGACGCCACGTCGATCGCCAGCGGCCTCGGTGCGGCGGCGCTCTCCGAAGAGGACGTGATCGCCTACAACAGCAAGAAGCCGCCGGTACCGCTCGCCGCGCTCTACATGGAGCCGGCCCCGATGCCGCTGGACTACCCGTACGCGGTGCTGCCCGGCATCGAGCCGACCAAGGCGTCGGCGGCCCGGGTGCTGTTCGAGCTGCTTACCAGTCCCAGCTTCCGCGACCGCCTGGCGGCGCAGTCGCTGCGCGCGCCGGACGGCAACTGGGGTGACGGCTTCAATGCGCCGCAGGGTGCTCCGAGCCCCTCCGGCGGCGCGCCGACCGCACCGGCGAACGGCGGCACCGCGGCGGGTGGCCTGGACCCGGCCGCCATCCAGCGGGTCGTCTCCAGTTGGTCGATCGCCACCCAGTCCGGTCGGATGCTGGCCGTCATCGACGTGTCCGGCTCGATGAAGGACCCGGTGCCCTCCGCCAACAACCGGAGCCGCGAGGAGGTCACCGTGGACGCGGCGCGCCGCGGCCTCGGCCTCTTCGACGACTCCTGGTCGATCGGCCTGTGGACCTTCTCCACGAAGCTGGTCGGCAGCCGGGACTACAAGGAGCTGGTCGGCATCGGCCCGCTCTCCGGGCAGCGGGCTCAGCTGGAGGCGGCACTCGCCACCATCAAGCCCTCCGACGGCGGCACCGGCCTGTACGACACCACCCTGGCCGCCTACAAGGCGGTACAGGAGGACTGGCAGCCCGGCCGGGTCAACTCGATCGTGCTGTTCACCGACGGCGAGAACGAGGACAGCAACGGCATCTCCCAGGGCCAGTTGCTCGCTGAGCTGAAGCGGGTCGCCGATCCGGAGCGGCCGGTCCAGGTCATCATGATCGGTATCGGTGAGGGCGTCAGCAAGGCCGAGCTGGAGTCGATCACGAAGGTGACCGGTGGCGACGTCTTCGTCACGAAGGACCCGAACGAGATCGGCAGCATCTTCCTCAGCGCCATCGCCCGGCGCCCCCCGGCGCCGCGCTGAGCCGACGCACAGCAACGCACGGGCCCGTCGTACCTGATCAGGGGTACGGCGGGACCTTTCGGTCGTCCATCGCCGCTGAAGAAAAGTGACGGCAATACGTCCGAAGCAATCGGCCGCCATAGTTGTCGGGGCAGGATGTCGACGTGTTCCGGCATCGTCGGTCCGCCTCCGGTCCGACGCGTCGGCCGGGGCCGTCCTGAGCAGAGTGGGAGGGCCGGTGAGTGCGTCGACGCTGTTGACCCCCGCGAGCACCGCGACGCCGAAGCCCCGCCCCGCCGGGCTGGTGGAGCGCGCCGACGAACGGGCGTACGTCCGGGTCCTCGTGGTGCTGGACACCACCATCCTGATCATCGCGTTGCTCGTCGGGCACATCGCCCGGTTCGGTGACGAGGAACCGAGCGGCTCGAAGATCCCGTACGTGCTGGTGGCGCCAGGTCTGGTGCTGGCCTGGCTGCTCTCGCTCAAGGCGTTGGGCTGCTACGACGACCGGGTGGTCGGCTACGGCGCGGACGAGTACCGCCGGGTCAGTTCCGCCAGCCTGCGACTGGCCGGCGCGATCGCCATCGCCGGGTACATCGCCGACGTCGGTGTCTCGCGAGGCTTCCTCGGCATCTCCTTCGCGGTGGGCACCGCCGGGCTGGAGGTGGCCCGCTTCGCCGCCCGCAAGCGCCTGCACCGGGCCCGTTCCCGTGGGGCTGGCTGGTCCCGCAAGGTGCTGGTGGTCGGCGACACCGCGCACGTGCTGGAGTTGGTGCACACGCTGCGCCGGGAGCCGTACGCCGGCTACCAGGTCGTCGGAGCGTGCATCCCGGACGCGCTGCTGGCGCCGGTGGCGCAGCGACTCGGCGACGTACCGGTGGTGGGATCGTTCCGGGGCATCCCGGAGGCGGCCACCGCGATCGGCGCGGACACCGTCGCGGTCACCGCCTCCGGTGAGCTGACCGCGGCCCGGCTGCGCCGGCTCGGCTGGCAGTTGGAGGGGACCGGCGTCGACCTGGTGGTGGCGCCCGCGCTGACCGACGTGGCCGGCCCCCGCATCCACACCCGGCCGGTCGCCGGACTGCCGCTGATCCACGTCGAGGCACCCGAGTTCCGTGGCGCACGCAAGCTGGTGAAGGGCTTCGTCGACCGGTCGGTGTCGTCGCTGGCGCTCGCGCTGCTCTGTCCGCTGATCGCGGTCATCGCGTTGGCCATCAAACTCGACAGCCGGGGGCCGGTGCTGTTCCGCCAGGTCCGGGTCGGCCGGGGCGGGAAGGAGTTCGGGGTGTTCAAGTTCCGCACCATGGTGGTGAACGCCGACGCGCTGCTCGCCGAGCTGACCGCCCGTAACGAGACCGACGGCCTGATGTTCAAGATGCGCGACGACCCCCGGGTGACCCGGGTCGGACGGCTGCTGCGCAAGTGGTCACTGGACGAGCTGCCGCAACTGGTCAACGTGCTGCTGGGTCAGATGAGCCTGGTCGGGCCGCGTCCGCCGCTGCCCTCGGAGGTGGCCCGCTACGACGGCGACGTGGCCCGGCGGCTGCTGGTCAAGCCCGGCATGACCGGTCTGTGGCAGGTCAGTGGGCGGTCCGACCTGAGCTGGGAGGACGGCATCCGACTCGATCTCTACTACGTGGAGAACTGGTCGCTCGCCGCCGACCTCACCATCCTCTGGAAGACCTTCGGCGCGGTGCTGAACAGCCGGGGCGCGTACTGACGTCGTCGGTCAGGTCTGCGGGCCGGTCCAGTCCAGGCAGACCACCACCGCGTCGTCGACCAGGTCGCCGGCCACGAACGCCCGCAGGTCGCCGATCAACGACCGGACGGCGTCCAACGGCTCCATCGGACCGGTCCTTCGCAGGAACCGGTCCAGCGCCGTCTCGCCGTAGCGTGCGTCCTGCCCGGTGGCCTCCAGGACCCCATCGCTGACCACGAAGACCCGATCGCCGCGCTCCAGCGCGAACTTCTGCTCGTGGTAGTCCGTCGCCTCGAACATGCCGAGCGGGAACTGCGCCTCCAGGGGCTGCGGGGTGACCTCACCGTCGCGCAGCAGCACCAGCCGGGGAGAGCCCGCGTCGACCACGGTCATCACGCCGGAGCGCAGGTCCAGTTCCATCAGCAGCGCCGAGATGTGCTGCTGACCCCGGTACAGGTCGTAGATCGCCTGGTCGGCGAGGGCGGCCTGGTCGGCCAGGTCGAGTCCGGCCCGGCGGGCGTTGCGCAGCGCCTGGGTGGCCAGCGAGGTGAGCAGCGACGCCGCGACACCCTCACCGGTGCCGTTGACGGTCGACAGCCAGAGCCGTTCCCCGTCGTCGGACCAGTCGAAGCTGTCGCCGCGCACCGCGTACGCCGGTTCGAGCTGGCCGGCCAGGCTGAACGACGGTCGGATCCGGCTGCGGCCGGGCAGCAGGTCCCACTGCATCTCCGCGGCCAGAGTGAGTCGCTGGCTGCGCCGCGCCGCGCGGTAGACGTCGGTGCCGGCGGAGACGGCGGCCAGTTCGTGGGCCAGCGCGGTCGCGATCTCGTCCAGCTCGCTGAGGACGGCCGGGTCGTTCGGCACCGGTGACAGTCGCAGCACCCCCCGTCGCTCACCGCGCATGCTGACCGGGAACCAGCCGGTGTCGTCGGCGAGCAGCGGCGACTGGTGGTCGAAGGAGCGCCACGCGGGGTGCCCGGGGCCGGTGATGGGGTCACCCTCCGTGAGGGGTAGCAGCTGCGAAAGCCGGTAGTCGACCTGGTACAGCTCGGCGTCGGTGATCCCGTACGCGGTGGCGAGGACATCCGCGACACCGCCGACGATCCGGTCCGCGGGTGTCTCGTTCAGGGCACGTCGTGCCCGATTGACCGGTTCGCTCATCACCACTCCCTCGCTCAAAGCCCAACCACCTGTGGGTTCGGAGTAGTCTCGGGCCACCATGGCCGAAGTGAACGGTCCACCGGACCCTGAGACGAGTATGGCTGCCGCACTGGACGCGGCGGCGGCTGCCCTGCTGAGCGTGTGGGAATCCGCCCGGGAGGAGACCACCAACCGGTTGTCCGGAGTCCAGTTACGGGCTGTCATGGTGGTGGAGCAGTACGACGCTATCAACCTGCGTCGGCTCGCCACCCGGCTCGACATGCTGCTCAGCTCAGCGAGCCGACTCTGCGACCGGTTGGTCGCCGCCGGGATGTTGGAGCGGGAGCCCGGTCGCTTCGACCGGCGGGAGATCGCCCTGCACCTCACCCCGGAGGCTCGCCGGCTCCTCGCCGAGCTGCGGGCGGACCGTCAGGCGCGGCTGACCGCCGTGTTGACCGGGATGAGCCCGGCCGGCCGTGACGCACTGCTGCGCGGGATGCGGGAATTCGACGAGACCGCTCGTCGGCAGCAGGCGCAGAACGCGCCGGTACCGGGTGGACCGGAGGACCCGGACCGACCGACCGGCCGGGCGGACTGGCTGGACGACCCGGACCGGCCCCCGGGCCGGGCGGGGGAGTTGCCGCGCGATCCGGACCGGCAGCCCCGCGGGATGTGGACGAGTGCGCCCGGCACCCCGGACCGGCCGGTCGACACCCACCGGGAGTGGCCCACCGGCGAGCCGCCGGTGGCGCGGACCGCCTGATCCGACCGGTCGGGCGGCGACGACGACGACGACGACCGTGAGGCTCGTCGTCACCGGGGCGCCGACGCGCACACGGCCAGCATGGCGATGTCGTCGTGGGCCTGCCCGTCCTGCCACTCGTCGATCATCTGGAGCAGCCGCTCGACCAGCGCGACCGGCGGCAGCCCGGCCGCCGAGGCGAGCGCGGCCCGCAATCGGTCCTCGCCGAACATCTCCACGTCACGCCGGCCGCCACGCGCCTCGGTCACCCCGTCGGTGTACGCGAGCAGCAGGTCGCCCGGGTCGAGGTGCACCCGGGTCTCGGCGAATCGGGCGGTGGCCAGCGCGCCGACCGGCATACCGCCGATCGGGACCGGGGTGACCGTGCCGCCGGGTGTGACCAGCAGCGGCGCCGGGTGGCCCCCACCGGCGATCCGCACGTCCACGCCGGTCGGCCCGCGTTGCAGGGAGCCGAGCAGCAGGGTGGTGAACTGGCTGCGCCGGGCCGCGTCGGGTGCGTCGAACAACGCGCGGTTGAGCAGCCGGATCAGCTCCAGCGGGCGCTGTTCGACCAGCCGCAGCGTCTGCATCGACTGGCGGACCCGGCCGGTCAGCACGGCCGCGCCGACGCCCTTGCCGCACACGTCACCGAGCGCGAACAGGGCGCCGTCGCGGTGTGGGAACACCTCGTAGAAGTCGCCGCCGATGCGCAGGGTGTCGCCGGCGGCCCGGTAGCCGCCGGCCAGGCTGACGCCGGGCACCGTGGGCAGCTCCGGGGGGAGCAGGCTGGTCTGCAGCACCCGGGCCAGGTGGGCCTGTTCGCCGTACAAATCGGCGGTGGCCAGCGCGGCGCCGGCCCGGGCGGCGAACTCGCGGGCCAGGTCGATGTCGCGCCGGTCGAAGCCGGCCCGCCCGGCCTGGCGGATCAGCAGCAGGGCGCCGGCCGGGCCGCCGGCGGCGCGCATCGGGCTGACCAGCACGGTGCCGGGGCGGCCGAACCCGGGTGGCAGCACGGCGGCCAGGTCGGCGAGGTCGGCGTCCAGCCAGGGGCTCGGCTCGGTGAGGTCGCCGGCCAGCGCCTCGGTCAGCCCGGGGACGGTGTCGGTCAGCTCCGGCCCGGCGAGCCCGGTGCTCGGGGACGGCTCGCCGTCGGCGTACCGGACCCAGCGCAGGTGCGGCTCGTTTGGCGCGGACGGCCGGTGCAGGGCAACGGCGGCGTCGGCCAGGTAGGGGACGGCGAGCGTCGCGGTGGCCCGCAGCGTCTGGTCGCGGTGCAGGGACGATCCGAGTCGGCTGCCGGCCCGGGCGAGGAACGCGGTGCGGGACCGCTCGGCCAGCAGGGCCTCACTGCGGGCCTGCTCCTCGGTGACGTCCCGGATGTACCAGGCGTACCGGTGGCCGGCGAGCTGCCGCCGCGCGCCGCGCAGCCGGCGGCCGCGATGATCGCCGTCGAAGCGCTCGGCGTCGTCGGTGACAGCCCGGGCCAGTGCCGGCACCGGGCACCGGCCCAGCTCGGTGCCGGCGGTGATCTCCGGGAGCAGCTCCGTCGCCATCGCGTTGACCAGGGTGACCCGGCCGGCCTCGTCGGTGGTCAGCACGGCCTCGGCGAGCCCGTCGAGCAGCTCGCGGGCCAACCGGGAATCGGCCGGGAGCGGTTGGTCGGCCCGCCGACGGGGTACCCGCCCACCGCCGCTGACCGGACCGGCGATGCCGCCCTGTCGGGTCGTGGTCACCGCCGGACGCCGGCCCGCGTCTGACGACCTGTGCGCATGGTGCCGTGGACTCCTCGCCTGCGGATCGTTGCCTGACGGCAAGCGTACCGAGGCCCTGTGACAGACGCCCAGCGTGCCGGGGACGGTCAGCCCGTGCGGGCCAGCCATCCGGCGGGCCGGGCGATGATGTGGCGGACCACCGAACCGGCGGCCCCGACCGCTGCGGCCTCCGCGCCGAGTGTCGAGGGCCGCACCGTGACCGGCGACCAGGCGGCGGTGAGCACCCGGGCGGCGATCTCGGTGAGCACCGGCGGGCACAGCCAGGGCGCCAGCGGGGCGTACCCGCCGCCGAGCACCACGGTGTCCAGGTCCAGCAAATTGACCACGCCGGCCACCGCGACACCGAGTGCCGTCCCGGCATCCTGCAGAGCCCGCAGCGCGTCCGCGTCGCCCGCCCCGGCCAGCTCGGCCAGCCGGGCCGTGGCGGTGTCGGCGGGCAGCTCCGCCCGGGCCAGCCCGGCGGCGGCCACGATCGCCTCCTGGCCGGCGTACTGCTCCAGGCAGCCCCGTCCGCCGCAGCGGCACGGGCGGCCCTGCGGGTGGACCGGCAGGTGCCCGATCTCGCCGCTCCAGCCGCGGACGCCGCGGAACAGGGCGCCGTCCAGCACGATCCCGGCGCCGATGCCGACCTCGCCGGAGATGTGCAGGAAGCTGGCCGGGCCGGGCGGTCGGGAGTGCAGCTCGCCGAGAGCGGCGAGGTTCGCCTCGTTGTCCACCACCAACGCCGGTACGCCGGGCACCTGCTCGGTCAGCGCCGGGTGCGCGGCGAGCAGCGCGGGCACCGCGACGTCGCGCCAGCCGAGGTTGGGTGCGAGCCGGACCAGCCCCGCGTCGTCCACCAGGCCGGGCACGGCGAGCGCGGCTCCGGCCAGGGTGAGGCCCTGCCGGGCGGCGTCGGTGCGGGCCTGGCCGGCCAGCTCGACCAGTCGGGCCAGGGCGTCGGCGGGAGCGACCGGGCGCAGGTCGGCCCGGTGCACCGTGCGGTGCCGGACCTGGCCGGCGAGGTCCACCACGCAGACCGCCAGGTAGTCGACGTTGACCTCCAGGCCGAGCCCGGCCGGTCCCTGGTCGGCCAGCACCAGTCCGCGGGCCGGGCGGCCGGCGCCGGCCCGGGGGGCGGGGTCGGCCTCGTCGACGAGGCGGCCGGCGAGCAGGTCCTCGACCACCGCGGAGACGGTGGCCCGGGTCAGGCCGGTCGCCGTGGCCAGGTCGGCTCGGGACGGGGGGCGATCGGCGGCGGCGATCCGGCCGAGCACCAGGGCGAGGTTGAGTTCGCGCAGGCTGCCCTGTCGGACCGCGCCGGCCGGGGCGTGGGTGCGGATCACCCCTTGACAGTGCCATACGGTGGGCAAATAATTCAATCGCTGAACAAATAGCGGACACCACCACCCCGGAGGTTGCTCATGGCACCCCGTCCCACCCCCGCCGACAAGTTCTCCTTCGGGCTCTGGACCGTGGGCTGGCAGGCCCGCGACCCGTTCGGCGACGCGACCCGCCCCGAGCTCGACGCGGTCGAGGCGGTGCACCGGCTCGCCGAGCTGGGCGCGTACGGCATCACCTTCCACGACGACGACCTGATCCCGTTCGGGGCCGACGCCGCCACCCGCGACCAGCACATCGCCCGGTTCCGCAAGGCCCTCGACGAGACCGGCCTCGTGGTGCCGATGGTCACCACCAACCTCTTCACCCACCCGATCTTCAAGGACGGCGGCTTCACCAGCAACGACCGCGACGTCCGCCGCTACGCCCTGCGTAAGGTGCTGCGCAACGTCGACCTGGCCGCCGAGCTGGGCGCCAGCACGTTCGTCATGTGGGGTGGCCGCGAGGGCTCCGAGTACGACGTCGCCAAGGACGTCCGCGCCGCCCTGGACCGCTACCGCGAGGCCGTCGACCTGCTCACCCAGTACGTCATCGACAAGGGCTACAACCTGCGGTTCGCCCTGGAGCCCAAGCCCAACGAGCCGCGCGGCGACATCCTGCTGCCCACCATCGGGCACGCGCTCGGTTTCATCTCCCAGCTGGCCCACCCGGAGATGGTCGGCCTCAACCCCGAGGTCGGGCACGAGCAGATGGCCGGGCTCAACTACGCCCACGGCATCGCGCAGGCGCTCTGGCAGGGCAAGCTGTTCCACCTGGACCTCAACGGCCAGCGCGGCATCAAGTACGACCAGGACCTGGTCTTCGGCCACGGTGACCTGATGAACGCGTTCGCCCTGGTGGACCTCCTGGAGAACGGCAGCCCGAACGGCGGGCCGACCTACGACGGCCCCCGGCACTTCGACTACAAGCCCTCCCGGACCGAGGACATGGACGGGGTGTGGGCGTCGGCGGCTGCCAACATGAGCACGTACCTGCTGCTCAAGGAGCGGGCGGCGGCCTTCCGCGCCGACCCGGAGGTCGTCGAGGCGCTGGCCGCGAGCAAGGTCGGCGAGCTGAGCACGCCGACGCTCAACGACGGCGAGGGTTACGACGAGCTGCTCGCCGACCGGTCGGCGTTCGAGGATGTCGACGTGGACGCGGTGGCCGCCCGGGGCTTCGCCTTCGTCCGGCTCAACCAGCTCGCCGTCGAGCACCTGCTCGGCGCTCGCTGAGGCCGCGCCATGCCGCTGGTCGCGGGCGTCGACTCGTCCACACAGTCCTGCAAGGTGGTCATCCGGGACGCGGAGACCGGCGCCCTGCTCCGGCAGGGCCGGGCACCGCACCCGGACGGCACCGAGGTCGACCCGGAAGCCTGGTGGCAGGCGCTGCGCAGCGCCGCCGACCAGGCCGGCGGGTTGGCCGACGTGGCTGCGGTCTCGGTCGCCGGCCAGCAGCACGGCATGGTCTGCCTCGACGAGGACGGCCGGGTGGTCCGTCCGGCTCTGCTGTGGAACGACCCCCGATCCGCTGACGCCGCCGCCGACCTGATCGAGGAGGCCGGCGGCGGCGCGGTGGGAGGTCGGTTCTGGGCCGAGGCCACCGGCAGCGTTCCGGTGGCCAGCTTCACACTCACCAAGCTGCGCTGGCTGGCCACGCACGAGCCGGAGCGGGCAGCTCAGGTGGCGGCCGTCTGCCTGCCGCACGACTGGCTGACCTGGCGGTTGGCCGGCGCACCGGGGCTGGACGCGCTGCGTACCGACCGGGGTGATGCCAGCGGCACCAGCTACTGGTCGCCGGCCACCGGGCAATACCGGCTGGACCTGCTGGAGCGGGGCTTCGGTCGGCGGTTGGTGGTGCCCGAGGTGCTCGGTCCGGCGGAGTCGGCGGGCAAGCTGTCCGACGTACTGGGTGGGCCGGGCGGAGCGCTGCTCGGGGCTGGCACCGGGGACAACGCCGCCGCCGCGCTCGGCGTCGGCGCCGGCCCGGGTGACGTGGTCGTGTCGATCGGCACCTCCGGCACCGTGTTCAGCGTCGCCGACGTGCCGGCCGCCGACGAGAGCGGTGCGGTGGCGGGCTTCGCCGACGCGTCCGGTCGCTTCCTGCCGCTGGTCGCCACGCTCAACGCGGCCCGGGTGCTGGACGCCGCCGCCGCGATGCTCGGGGTCAGTCTGGACGAGCTGGCCGAACTGGCGCTCTCCGCGCCGGCCGGGGCGGACGGGCTGGTCATGGTGCCCTACCTGGAGGGTGAGCGGACGCCGAACCGACCGCTCGCGACCGGTGCCGTGCACGGCCTGACCCTGCGCACGTCGACCCCCGCGCACCTGGCGCGGGCCGCCGTGGAGGGCATGCTCTGCGCGCTCGCCGACGGGCTGGACGCGTTGACCGCGCAGGGCGCCACCGCCTGCCGGGTCATCCTGGTCGGCGGCGGGGCCCGGTCGGCCGCGGTGCGGCAGATCGCCCCGCAGGTCTTCGGCTGCCCGGTCGTCGTCCCGCCAGCCGGGGAGTACGTCGCCGACGGTGCCGCCCGGCAGGCCGCCTGGGTCGCCCTGGGCGGCGACGCACCGCCCGTCTGGGCGGTCGAGGGCACCGAGGAGTACGCGGCGGCGGCCGTCCCCGCCGTGCGCGACCAGTACGCCGCGGCGCGCGGGTTGGTGCTCGACCGGCGCTGACCGTCGGGATCGACGCGGGTGGGTGCCGGTCGACGGTGACCGGCACCCACCCGCGTGACGATCTCCTTCACGCGGTCTGGTTGGCTGCCGGTCATGACGGTGACCAGTGGCGGGCCCGGCCTGCGCCCGCACGGTCAGGGCGGTGGGCCTGCGCACCGGTTGTACAGCGTCGTGGTGTTCGTACTGCTCGCCTCACTGGACAACGTGGCGATCGGGCTGCTCCCCCCGCTGTACGGCCCGATCTCCGACGCGTTCGACGTGTCCGGGCGGCTGCTCGGCGTGGTCACAGCGGTCAGCTTCCTGGTCAGCGCGGTCGCGGCGGTCGGTTGGGCGTACGTCGGGGACCACACCAACCGCAAACCGCTGCTCATGGTGGGCACACTGCTCTGGGCGGCGGGCACCGGCGGAAGCGCGCTCGCCGGCGGCTACCTGACGTTCCTGGCCGCGCAACTGGTCGCGGCGGTCGGCCTCGGCGCGGTCGGCTCGGTGGGATTCTCCGTGGTCACCGACCTGATCTCGCCGACCCGGCGTGGGCTGGTGATGAGCTTCTGGGGGCTCTCCCAGGGGGTCGGCACCCTCGCGGGCACGCTCGTCGGCGGGCTGCTCGGGGCGGCCGACTGGCGGCGGCCGTTCCTGCTGCTGACCGGCGTCGGCCTGGTCGCCACGCTGGCCTACCTGTTCACGTACGACGTCCGGCGTGGCCAGAGCGAGCCGGAACTGGCCGGCAGGTTGGACGCCGGCACCGAGTACGACTACCGGATCAGCCGCGCCGACCTGCCGCGCATCCTGGCCCGGCGGACCAACCGGTGGCTGATCCTGCAGGGTCTGACCGCGCAGGCCGCGTTCGGTTCGCTGGTCTGGCTGCCGGTGCTCTTCGCCGAACGGGCCGAGGCCCAGGGTTACTCCACGTCGACAGCGGTCGTGGTGGGCAGCGTCTTCGCCACACTGTTCCAGCTCGGTGGGGTGCTGTCCATCCTGGGCGGGCTGATCGGTGACGCTGTGCAACGGCGTACCCCGCGAGGGCGGGCACTCGTCGCCTCCATCGGCATCCTCGCCGCGCTGCCGTTCTACCTGGTGTTGTTCTTCGTACCGGTGACCATCGACGTGCCGGACGGCGCGGGCGGCGGCGCGGTGGTGGGTGCGGTACTGGCCAGTGTGTTCACCGAGCCGTCGGTCGGGCTGAGCCTGCTCACCGCCGTCGTGGCGCTCGCGTTGACGTCGGCCAACTCGCCGAACTGGTTCGCGTTGATCGCCGACGTCAACCCACCGGAGCACCGGGGCACTGTGTACAGCCTGGGCAACCTGGTCAACGGGGTCGGTCGCGCGGCCGGCAACGGGCTGGTCGGGGTGGCCTTCCAGGCGCTTCGAGCGGCATTCCCGCCACCGCTGAACTTCGCCGTCGGGCTGGCCGCGTTCCAGCTCTTTTTCATCCCGACCGGTGTCATGTACTGGCTCGCCTCGCGAACCTCACCGACGGACATCGACAACGTGCACGACCTGTTACACACCCGAGCCGACCGCCTCTGACCCCGCCCGCCCGCGCACTACATCGGATGCAGGGGTCTCGTGTTCGCGTACCGGTAGCTTTCCGGACGAAAAACAACTCCAGCCTGGTGAGAAGGGATAATGATCCGGCTCCAAGCATTCGGTGGTGGTGGGGTGTGGTGCGGCGGGCGGTGCGTGATGCCGCGCGGGTAGCAGAGTTGTTTTACGCGGTGCAGTTGCTGCCCGACCGTGTCGATCGACGTGTGACGCGCTGGTCCTCGGCGACCGGTCGGGACGAACGCGCTGACGGCGTCCACGGGCGAGCCGCCCGTGGACGCCGCAGGGTGGGGAGCTGGCAGACGAGACCGGCTGCGCCTGCGCCGTCATCGATGCGTTCTCGGCTGGGCAGCACTGCCTCCGGCCGGTTTCGGTCCCGTCCAGCAGGCACTAGGCCCTGGAATCCGTCGCCGTTGACCTGCCAGTCGGTCGGATGCGCCCTGGCGCAGTTTCAGCGCGGCGAGCCAACCCTGCTCTCTGGTTCAGCGCTGTACACCACTTCTGGCTGTGCACCACTTCTGGAGGGTGTTCCTTGTTGCGCCGAAGGCCCGTTCGGCGAGCGCGAACACGTGCTCGTCGGTGACCGAGGTCGGGCCTGATCGGCCGACTTCAGGTCGCGCCGTCCGGAGCACCTCATTCAGGCTCTCCTCGGCGGCCTCCAGGGTGTATGCGAGGTCTTGGTCGGATGTCGCGGCCGAGATCATGTGTACGCCGCCGTACTCAATCAGCACGCCGCGACGCAGCAGGCCGGCGTAGAACTCCTGCCCGATGTCGTCGTTCACGAACAGCACCCGGAACATTGACGGCCAACCGAACGCGATGGCTGGTACGGCGGAGCGCTCGAAGAGTCGGTTCAGCCCTTCGATGAGTACGGTGCCGACCTTCTTCATAGCCGTAAACGGCTCACCGGAGCGGAACACCTCCAGGCTGGCCTTGGCTGCGGCGAACGGCATGACCTCACGCTGGTATGTGTAGCCCAGGTAGGCTGATTCCGCGCCGTCGAAGATCTCGCCCCGCCCGGCAACCGCCGACAGGGCAATGCCATTGGCCAGTCCCTTGCTCAGAGTGAACAGGTCCGGTTGAATGCCGGCGGCGGTGGCGTAACCGCCCTGGTCGTACCGGAAGCCGGTCATCACCTCGTCGAGGACGAGCAGGCAGCCGTGACTGCGGACCAACTGCGCGAGCTCAATGTGGTAATCGTGAGAGAAGAAACAGACCTCCGGGGTGACGATGACGCAGGCAACCTCCTGCCACCGCTCGGAGAGCAGGGTGCTGAGTTGCTCCAAGTCGTACCCGAAGTCCACAGTCTCGGGGTCCCGGCCAGGCAGTCCGCCGAACGCGGATTGGAGGTGCCAGTCGTGCCAGCCGTGGAAACCGCTGGTCAGGACCAGCCGGCGCCCAGTGTGTACGCGGGAGATGCGGACCGCCGCCGTGGTCGCGCACGATCCCGTCCGGAAGAACCGGACCCGTTCGGTGCCAGGGAAGAAGCTGAGCAAGGACTCGGCCGTCTCGATCCGAGGCAACGAAAGGGTGTTCGGGACGATGCCGCCCCGTTGCAGCGCGTCGATCGCGGCCTGCACCACGGATGGGTGTCCGATGCCGAGCGGCGCCGCACCGCTGCAAGAGGTGTAGTCGATGTAGCGGTCGCCGTTGGCGTCCCAAACGTGGCACCCTTCGGCGCGGTCCGCTACTACCGGAAATCGTTTCTCCAGATCCCACCGGGGGCTGGCGGTAACCAGTTTCGCCCGCTCGATCAGGGCTGACATGGAGGACATCTGCATCCTTTCGACAATCAGGTCAGGTGCGCGGATTCTGGTCTGCGGGTCAGTCGACGCAGTTGGGATCGGCCGGGCGTGCGGCGGCCGGCCGGGCGGAGAGATTCCGGGCGATGCGCAACGCGTTCGCCTGGATGGTGAGTACCGGGTTGACGCCACCAGCGAAGGGGAACAGGCTCGCGTCCACGACGTGGACGTTTTCGACGTCGTGTAGTCGGCCGTCCGGCGTGGTCACCGATTCCTTCGGATCGGGGCCGGAGCGGCAGGTGCCGTGCAGGTGGCGGCTGCCGCGGTGGAACTCGGTCGGTTCGAACCGGATCCGGGACACCTTAGCCGCGTGCAACAGGTTAGTGGCCTGCTGCGCGAGGAATCGGAGGCGATCACCGTCGCGGGGGTGAATCCGGTAGTCGAGCACCGCCTTCGGTATCCCCCATGTGTCCCTCTGGTGGGCCAGGCGTACCCGGTTGCGTTCGACGGGCTGGTCACCAGCCAGCACGTGCACCCGCACGGTGCGGCCGTCGTCATCGACTACCGGGTTGGCCTGGTACATGATCCCTCCAAGTTGGCCGGGGATGTCGGGATGCAGGTAGTAGTCGCTGAACGCCACGGTCGAGTGAGGCCCTCCAGGAGGTGCGCCCTTGGAAACCGCCCGTACCCCGCTGACATAGCCACTGAGCTTCACCGACAAGCCCGCGCCGACCAGGCCGGAGCTGTTGCCGATGCCGTCTGGCGCCCACTTCGCGGTCGAGTTGAGCAACAGACGCGCGGTCTGCACGGCGTTGGCAGCGAGAATGAACTGCCGGGCTTGGGTGAGGTGCCGGGTCTTCCCGTCAGCGTCGAGCCACTCCACCGCCCGAACCTGCTCCCTCCTGCCCGGAATCAGCCGAAGCACGCGTGCGCCCGTGCGCACCGTCATATCCCTCGCCGAGGGCAGGACATCGAGGACGCGACGGACCGCATCCCCCTTCGCCCCTGACGGGCAGACATGTTCGGTGCAGCCGCTGCACCCCGTGCAGGCCGGGTGGCCCTGGAAAGCACGCGAGTTGATCGCCAACGGCGTAGGGAACGGGTGCAGGCCGAGCCCTCGCGCGGCCTCAGCGAGTATCTGCCCCCGCTCGTCGTGGTCGTGAGGCGGCAGTGGTGCGCCGGCGGATGGCGGTTGCCACAGATCCCCGCTCAGCGTCCGAGCCACGCCGAGTCGTCGTTCCATCTCGTCGTAGTAGGGACGAAGATCGGCGTATCTGACAGGCCAGGTTCCGTCGAGCGCGTCGCCTGCCAAAAAGCGACTAGGAGCGAAATCGATTTCGCGGTAACGGAATGTGATGCCAGCGAAGAAAACGGTGCCGCCGCCAAGCGCGCTCGCCGTCCATGGATTGGACGACTTACGCGGATCTCCCGGCGACAGTGCCCGTTCCCAGGCCTGCTCGGCAGTACGCAGGTTGGCACCCGGTGCGATTCGGTCTCCCGCCTCCAGCACCAGTACCGATTTGCCGTTCGTCGCGAGCTCCACAGCAGCCACCAGCCCGCTGGCCCCGCCACCAAGTACACAATAGTCGTAAGTACGACTTGATTCGTCGCTCAACTTCTCCCCCGGGTTGGTAGTCGACTCATGTAGCTATTTCATTGCAGGTAATCGACTGGCGCTGAGGATGAACTTGTTGCGATGAGGTTTATCTGTAAGTTTGACTCCTGTCTCCGGAGGGCGTGATGGCGACTGGGCCTTGTTCCCGTATGTTTACCGCCCGCGCGCCTAGTCCCGCGAGAAAAACGAACGCGACGGGCACCGCGAGACCGATGGCGAGGCTCGTGGGGGTAGCCACTATCCCGATGAGCATCGGTCCGGAGAAGAACCCCATGTAACCAAGAGTGGATATGTTGGCTATCGCTCGGGTCGGATGAACTTCTGAAACGTCACGACTGGCGGACAGCGCGACCGGCAGCGTGTAGGAAATACCGAAACCGAATAACGCGAAGCCGACAATCCCGATCCACATTCCACCGATAATCAGCGCTGCTCCCATGCCAATGCCGGCGGTCATTGTGCCGAGCAGGAATGGACGTACCGGCCCGAACCGAGAGACCAGGTGGTCACCCGCCAGCCGACCGAGAAACATCGCGGTTACGAAGGCGCCGAAACCGACCGCTGCCAGGGAGCTACTGGCACCGCGCTCGTGCAGGTAAACCGCAGCCCAATCATTTGCCGCGCCCTCGGCTAGAGCGACGCAGAACGCCACTCCGCCGAGTATCACCAGCCGTTTCGGCCAGTGCCGCGCTCGGCGTGGCGCCGTGAATCCATCCGGCACCGGGGCTGACGCGGTATCGACTGCCGAGGGGAGCAGTGCGCGGGACCCGAAGAGGGCAATTACGGCGATGAGCAGGCTGACGACGGAAAAATGTAGCCGGATGGAGAGTCCCGCCTGGGCTGCCAGCGCACCTAGACCGGCGCCACTGATCATGCCGAGGCTATGGTACGCGTGCATGCTGCTGAGGAGGGGGCGGCCAGCAATCCGTTCGACCGCGACGCCGTGAGCGTTCATGGAGACGTCGACCAAGCTGTTGGCGAACGCAAACACCCCGAGGGCGATGGACAGGCCGGTCAGGTTGTTGGCCAGTAGTACCACTGAGAGACTCAGGGCGAACAGCGGCATCACGAGGCGGAGGACTGCGCGACTGCCGAACCGGGGGGTTATAAAACCACCCGCCTGTAGTCCGACAATAGCGCCCAGGTTCAGTCCAGCGAATGCGATAGCTAGGCCGGTATGATCGACGTCCAACTGCGACTGTATCGCTGGAATGCGAGCCGCCCAGGTGGCGAACAGCGCCCCAGTAAGAAAGAACATCAGGCGCACCGACCACAATGCCGGTCGGCAGGTGGACGTCATAGCGGGCATGCTGTTGAGATGATTCGGCAGCATCATTGCGCTTTCCCTCTAGGTGGAAGGGGAGATCGCCGGCTCCCTCTAGGGCGGGCAGCGCGAGACCAATTTCCGGCGTTGATCACGTCTGGTGTCCGGAAACCGATTCCCCGGCGTCATTGCTGAAGGGGTGGCACGCTCGCGACGGCCGTATATAGAGGTTAGCGTTCGATCTCTCCGAAAGGCATGGACGGTAATGGTTGGATGTGTGATCCATCTAACAGTCGCTCCGGACTGCCGTGAGTGTCGAGTCCGGAGGCGTCTTGGTATCGACAGATCTCTATCCCCGAAAAGGTTGCTGGACCCGATCTCGCCATTATTAACGACTGGTGACTTCCCCGTAATCGTGGTGAGCCTCTTTTTGCGCCACCCCCGCGAACGCGCCTTTGCAGCCGCCCAGCGGGAGGCGAGTTCAGGCGGTCGTAGCATTTGATCTTGGTGGGTCGGTGGGACAGGATTCCCGCTGTGCGCAACATGTTGACCTTGACCGATCGTGAGGA
>NZ_JBFAHZ010000030.1:0-66205 GCF_040654415.1 Micromonospora sp. NPDC050695 | reverse complement strand
CTCACAGCCCGGCACGCTGCCATCAGCCACCCTCACCACCAACCCGCCGCGCCGAAACCCGCCCACGATCACCCACGTGCGGAATGCAGGGCTAGTCGAGAAGCCCTTCAAGATCCGCGCAGTTTCGGTGTTGTTGCTGCCTCCGGCGGCCCGGAGGCAGCAGTTTCCGGGATGTTGTGCGGATCTTGCGGGGCGCTCGCCCCACCGAGGGGGCGGGAGCAGCGACAGCCCCCGGTTCCTCGGCGGTGAGCACCGTGGCGTCGTTGGTCCGGTCCCGCCCTGCCTGTCACCGGCAGGTTTCGCGGCTCGGCGAGTGGGGCAGTGTAGCCGCACGGAGTGCCCGAGCGGAGTGTTTTCGCAGCTCCTCGGCTCGGAGGCAGCCCGCCGTGCGCCGGGGCGCGGATGCCCTCCCCGGTTTCGCCGAAGAGAGGGGGAGGGCGATGACAGACCCCGGAACGGCCCGACACCGGCGTCGGCCGGTTGTCCGGGTTGGTGCGGCGGCTGCCGCGCTGGCGCTTGTCGCGCCGCTCGCCGCGTGCGGCGCCGACGACACCGGCGGCCCACCGACGATCAACCTGTACTACCCGCCCGAGCAGAACCTGCAGAAGGTCGTCGACGACTGCAACGCGCAGGCCCAGGGACGGTACGAGATCGCCTACCGGGTGCTGCCCCGCCAGGCCGACGACCAGCGGGTGCAGATGGTGCGCCGGCTGGCCGCCAAGGACACCGGCATGGACGTGCTCGGCCTGGACGTCACCTGGACCCAGGAGTTCGCCAGCGCCGACTGGATCCGTGAGTGGACCGGCCAGGACAAGTCCGAGGTCGAGCAGGGCACTCTCGCCGGCCCGCTGGACACCGCCCGCTACGAGGACAAGCTCTACGCGGCGCCGAAGAACACCAACGTGCAGCTGCTCTGGTACCGCAAGGACCTGGTGCCGCAGCCGCCGGCCACCTGGGACCAGATGATCGACGCGGCCCAGCAGCTCAAGGAGCAGGGCAAGCCGTACCAGGTGCTCACCATGGGCGCCCAGTACGAGGGCCTGGTCGTGCTCTACAACACCCTGGCCGAGAGCGCCGGCGGAAAGATCCTCTCCGACGACGGCAAGCAGGCCGTGATGGACGACGGCACGGTCCGGGCGCTGGAACAGTTGCAGCGCTTCGCCACGTCGAGCGTGACCTCGCCGTCCTTCAGCAACGCCACCGAGGACCCGGTGCGGCTGGAGTTCCAATCCGGCGCGGGCGCGTTCCAGGTGAACTGGCCGTTCGTCTACCCGGCGCTTCAGGAGGCCAACCCGGACCTGGCCAAGCAGGTCGGCTGGGCGCGTGTGCCCGGCGTTGACGGGGGCACCCCCAGCAAGGTCACCATCGGTGGGGTGAACCTGGCGGTCAGCTCCTACTCCGAGCACCCGGAACTGTCCTTCGAGGTCGCGCGGTGCCTCCGCAGCGCCGAGCACCAGAAGTTCTCCGCCATCAACGACGGTGTGCCGCCGACCATCGAGGCGGTCTTCGACGACCCGGAGATGACCGAGGCGTACCCGATGAAGGACACCATCCTGGAGGAGCTGAAGGAGCCGGCGACCCGGCCGCTGACCCCGGCGTACCAGAGCATCTCCACCGTCATGTCGGCGATCCTGTCCCCGCCGTCGGCGATCCGTCCGCAACAGACCGCCGACGAGTTGCGCGGCGCCATCGCCGACGCCCTCCAGTCGAAGGGGGTCCTGCCGTGACCCTTCCCGCCACGCCGACCGACACCGCCCCAGAGAAGAGCTCCGCGTCCGCCAGCGTTCCCACCCAGCGCGGCAGCCGCCGCACGGCGCCGCTGAGCGAGAACAAGAAGGCCGAACGCAAGCTCGGCTGGCTGCTCTGCGCGCCCGCCGCGCTGGTGATGGTCGCGGTGACCGCGTACCCGATCATCTACTCGGTCTGGCTGTCGTTGCAGCGCTACGACCTGCGCTTCCCCGACCAGCGTGAGTTCATCGGGCTGGAGAACTACGTCACCGTGCTCACCAACGAGTTCTGGTGGACCGCGTTCGGGGTGACCGCGCTGATCACGGTGGTCACCGTGGCCGTCGAGCTGGTGCTCGGCATGGGGTTGGCGCTGATCATGCACCGTACGCTGGTCGGGCGGGGCATCGTCCGCACCTCGGCGCTCATCCCGTACGGCATCGTCACGGTCGTCGCCGCGTTCTCCTGGCGGTACGCCTGGACCCCCGGCACCGGCTACCTGGCCGACCTGTTCAGCGACGGCGCGCCGCTCACCGAGCGGGCCAGCTCGCTGGCGATCATCATGCTCGCCGAGATCTGGAAGACCACGCCGTTCATGGCGCTGCTGCTGATGGCCGGGCTGGCGCTGGTCCCCGAGGACCTGCTCAAGGCCGCCTCCACCGACGGGGCGACGGCCTGGCAGCGGTTCACCAAGGTGATGCTGCCGGTGATGAAGCCGGCGATCCTCGTCGCCCTGCTGTTTCGCACCCTGGACGCGTTCCGCGTCTTCGACAACATCTTCGTGTTGACCGCCGGCGGCAACGAGACCTCGTCGGTGTCGATGCTCGCCTACAACAACCTGATCCGGGGTCTGAACCTCGGCATCGGCTCGACGATGTCGGTGCTGATCTTCATCACCGTGGCGATCATCGCCTTCGTCTTCGTGAAGCTTTTCGGTACCGCTGCTCCCGGCAGCGACGACGGGGAGAGGCGCTGACATGGCTGTCGAAACCACCACCCGGGCGAAGCTGCGCTGGGGTCTGCTGGACGTCCTCGTGGTCGTCTTCGCGCTGATCCCCGTCCTGTGGATCGCCTCGCTGTCGTTCAAGACGCCGGCCACCCTCACCGACGGGAAGTTCTTCCCCCGCGAGTGGACGCTGGACAACTACAAGACGATCTTCGAGACCGACCAGTTCGTCCGAGCCTTGATCAACTCGATCGGCATCGCGCTCATCGCCACGCTCGTCGCGGTGGTGCTCGGCGCGATGGCCGCGTACGCGATCAGCCGTCTGGACTTCCCCGGCAAGGGGCTGCTGGTCGGCGTCTCCCTGCTGATCGCGATGTTCCCGCAGGTGTCGCTGGTGTCACCGCTGTTCGAGATCGAGCGGCAGCTCGGCCTCTTCGACACCTGGCCCGGTCTGATCCTGCCGTACATCACCTTCGCGTTGCCGCTGGCGATCTACACGCTGTCGGCGTTCTTCAAGCAGATCCCGTGGGACCTGGAGAAGGCCGCGAAGATGGACGGCGCGACCCAGGCCCAGGCGTTCCGTCGGGTGATCGCCCCGCTGGCCGCGCCCGGCCTGTTCACCACCGCGATCCTGGTGTTCATCTTCTGCTGGAACGACTTCCTGTTCGCCATCTCGCTGACCTCCACCGAGCGGTCACGCACGGTGCCGGCCGCGCTGTCGTTCTTCACCGGCGCCTCGCAGTTCGAGGACCCCACCGGGGCGATCTGCGCCGCCGCCGTGGTGATCACCGTTCCGATCATCCTGTTCGTTCTCTTCTTCCAGCGTCGCATCGTGTCCGGTCTGACCTCCGGCGCAGTCAAGGGATAGGTGAGTAGTCATGGCTGACATCGTGCTGGACAAGGTGAGCAAGAGCTTCCCGGACGGGACCGTCGCCGTGCAGGACGTCGACCTGGAGATCGCCGACGGCGAGTTCGTGATCCTGGTCGGGCCTTCGGGCTGCGGCAAGTCCACCACCCTGAACATGATCGCGGGGCTGGAGGACATCAGCTCCGGAGAGCTGCGCATCGCCGGGCAGCGGGTCAACGACAAGGCGCCCCGGGACCGGGACATCGCCATGGTGTTCCAGTCGTACGCCCTGTACCCCAACATGACGGTGCGGGAGAATATGGCGTTCCCGCTGCGGCTGGCGAAGCTGGACAAGGAGACCATCAACGCCAAGGTCGACGAGGCGGCGAAGGTCCTGGAGCTGACCTCGCTGCTGGATCGCAAGCCCGCCAACCTCTCGGGCGGGCAGCGGCAGCGGGTGGCGATGGGCCGGGCGATCGTCCGCCAGCCCAAGGCGTTCCTCATGGACGAGCCGCTGTCCAACCTGGACGCGAAGCTGCGCGTGCAGATGCGCACGGTGGTGTCCCGGTTGCAGAAGCAGCTCGGCACCACCACCGTCTACGTCACCCACGACCAGACCGAGGCGATGACCCTCGGCGACCGGGTCGTGATCATGCGGGGCGGTGCGGTGCAGCAGGTCGGTCCGCCGCAGGAGCTGTACGACCACCCGCGCAACCTCTTCGTGGCCGGTTTCATCGGCTCGCCGTCGATGAACTTCCTGCACGCCGCCGTGCAGGACGGCAGCCTGCGTACCGCACTGGGTGACGTGCCGCTCGGCGACCGGGTCCGCCGGGAGCTGGAGGCTGCGGACGCGCCCCGCGAGCTGATCCTCGGCATCCGACCCGAGCACTTCGAGGACGCCGAGCTGATCGACGACGACACCCGTCGGCGGGGCCTGGAGTTCGACGCGCCCGTGGAGATCGTCGAGTCGATGGGCTCGGACAAGTACGTCTACTTCACCGTGGAGGGGGAGCGGGCCAGCGCCGCCGAGTTGGAGGAGCTGGCCGCCGACGCGGGTTCGGCCGATTTCGCCGGCGCCGGCGGCAACCTCGTCACCCGGCTGTCCGCGGAGTCCCCGGTCGCCGAGGGGCAGTCCCGCCGGGTCTGGTTCAACCTGGAGAAGATCCACCTGTTCGACCCGGGCACCGGCCGCAACCTGACCCTGCACGAGGGCCGGGCGGCCGGCGCGCTCGCCGACTGACCGCGCGCCCCGCGCGATGGTCGTGCTCCACGCGATGGTCGTGCTCGATCATTGATGTAGTGGTGTCGGGCGGCGTGCGATGCCACGACAACCAGGATGGTGCGCGATCGTGGTGGCGAGGGGCCGGCGGGCGAGCCCGCCGGCCCCTCGCCGTGTCCTGCGCCGCGCGTCCGGCCGTGGCAAGGTGGTCGAAGGTCGCGTCGTGAAGCGGGGGACGGATGAATCGACGACTGGCCGCGCTGGCCACCGCGCACGGCGTGTCCACCTGGTACGAGGACTGGCGGCACCGCCGCGTCGAGGTCGCCCCGGACACCGTCGTGGGCGTCCTCGGCCTGCTCGGCGTCGACGCCACCAGCCCGGCGGCCATCGCCGACGCGCTCGCCGCCGCCCGCGCGGTCGACAAGGCCGCGCTGCCGCCGACCGTGGTGCTGACCCACGGCGCCACCCGGGCGCTGCCCGGGCCGGGCGTGGTGACGCTGGAGGACGGTCGCCGCGTGGCGACCGGACCGGCTCGCCGCCACCGGGTACGCGGCCTACCGGGACATGCTGCGGCGGACCCTGCGGCACGCCGGTGGCCTGCGGGTCGACCACGTCGCCGGGCTGTGGCGACTGTGGTGGGTGCCGCCGGGCGCCGGCGCGGCCGAGGGCACCTACGTACGCTACGACGCCGAGGCGATGCTGGGCATCCTCGCGCTGGAGGCGTACCGGGCCGGCGCTGTGGTGGTCGGTGAGGACCTCGGCACCGTCCAGCCGGCGGTGACGCGGGGCCTGCGGGGGCGCAACATGCTCGGCTCGACCGTGCTGTGGTTCGCCCGCGACGACGACGGCGACTTCGTCGCGCCGAGCCGGTGGCCCCGCAACGCGCTCGCCACGATCTCCACCCACGACCTGCCGACCGCGCCCGGTTTCCTGGCCGGCGAGCACGTGCGGGTGCGCGACGAGTTGAAGCTGCTCAGCACCGACACGGCGGTGGAGCGGGCACGGGCGGCCGAGGAGCGGGACCGGTTGCTGGCGATGCTGCGCGCCGAGGGCCTGTTGCCGGCCACCGACCCGCCACCGGACGACGAGGAGGCGGTGGTGGCGATGCATGCCGCGCTCGCCGCCAGCCCGACGCGGCTGCTCGGCGTCTCCCTCTACGACGTGCTGGGCGAGGTACGCCAACCCAACATGCCGGGCACCGTGGACGAGTATCCGAACTGGCGGCTGCCATTGCCGGCCAGCGTGGCGCAGATCCGCACCGACCCCCGGGTGGCCCGGATCGCCGCGCTGCTGTCCGAGGCCCGCCCCCGCCCGGCCCGCCCGCCCCAGGCCTGACGCCGACCGCCCCCGCCGGCCGCTCAGGCCTGCCACTCGAAGCGCGGCGGCAGCCCGAGGAAGGCGGCGTAGCCTCCCAGGGCCTGCTCCACCCGGGCGCGTGCCGCCGTCTTCAGGGGCGACAGCGGCCGGATCGTCACGGTGACCGCCGATCGGCCGACCCGGCGCTTCCACACGCCCACCACCCGGCCGGCGTGGACCACCGTCGCCTGGAAGATGCCGTTGTTGCCCGGCACCACGGCGGCCTGGTGGGCGGGGTCGAACATCAACGTGCGGTCCCGGTAGCCCAGCAGGTACTCGTCGAACCCGGGCAGCACCCGCACCTCGTCGATCGGGGCGCGCGGCGCGTCGGCCAGTGCCGCGTCGACGTACATCGACTCGCCGCCGACCCGTACCGTGCGCAGCGTGTCGCCGGCGGCGGCCAGGCCGCGCCGCGCGTCGGTCAGGGTGAGGCCGGACCAGCCGGCGAACTCGCGGTCGGTGACCGGGCCGTGCCCGCGGACGTAGCGGTGGGCCAGCACGGCGAGGGCCTCGTCCCGGTCCAGCCGACGGGCGTCCGGCGCCCACTCGTCGAGCAGGGCGAAGGTCTGCTCGGTGCCGACGTTCGGTGCCACGCAGGTCACCCCGCGCACACTCGAATACCACAACAGGTGGTAGCCGCGCTGGCCGTCGGTGCCCAGCCCGGCGTCGCGCAGGGTGGCCAGGCACTGCGCCCGGGTGAGCCGGCCGCCGCCGGCCAGCGCGGCACCGAGGACGTCCACGGCCCGGTCGGCGTCGACGTCGGTGAGCCCGAGCTGCGCCCGGCGGGTGGCCGCGCCGGCCAGCGAACGGACACCGGTCAGCTCCAGCATCCAGCGCGCGTCGGCGGGCGGGACGAGATGCACGGTGCCCCGCATCGGCCAGGTGCGCAGGGCCTCGCGCCGCTCCAGTGCCGCCTGCACGTCGGCCACACCGTGCCCGGGCAGTCGGCGCCCAGTGACCACAGACCGCTGGCCAGGTCCTGAGCCTGCATGGCGCCGAACCACTCGACCACCTCGGCGACGGTGTCGGGGTGGACGCCCGGGTGCGGGCGCAGCAGCAGGCTGGTCATCCGCAGTGCCAGCGCTTCGGCCGCGCTCAGGTCCGGAGGCATCGCCGAACTCCTTTCCGGTGGCCGGGCCGCCAGCCTAGGGCGGGCCACCGACACGATCGCGGCGATGGGAGGCGTAACGCGGGTCGACGTGGGAAAACGCCCGCCGGAAGTACGCGCGCCGCGCGTGCGGAAGGGAGTCTCATGACTGCCGCAAGCGAGCCGGCCCGGGGTGCCGGCGTATCGGCCGGATCCCGGTCTCATCGGGGGGACGCCCGCGCGAAGACGAGCGCGGCCGCCACCTTCGCTCTGGTCTTCGGCGTGGCCGGCCTGCTCAGTGTGCTGACCGCCATCCTGGCCTGGGTCGGGTTGGTGCTGGGCATCATCGGGATCATCCTCGGCATCGTCGGCCTGAAGATGGCCGGACGGCCCGGGGTGACCGGTCGGGGGGTGGCCATCGGCGGTCTGGTGCTGAGCATCCTGGCGGTGCTGATCGGCCTGGGCCTCGCCGCGGGCATCACCACCTTCGTCAACAACGACAGCGCGGTGGACCGCCTCCAGCAGCAGGTCGACGACCTGCGGGACAAGCTCGACTGACACCGCCGGGTACGGTAGAAGCGGATCGCCGCTCCGCTACCATGGGGAGCGGTGACCGCCCGGTGGGAGGGAGAGCAGTGGTGTCCGCTACGAGCCTGCCCGGGGAGGCGCCGGCCCGGGGAAAGCGGGCCGACGCCGTACGCAACCAGCAGACGCTGCTCGCCGCCGCCGCCGCGGTGTTCGTCACCTCCGGCGTGGAGGCCCCGATCCGGGAGATCGCGGCCCGGGCCGGGGTTGGCATCGGCACGATCTACCGGCACTTCCCGACCCGGGCGGACCTCGTCGTCGCCGTCTACCGGCACCAGGTCCAGGCGTGCGCCGAGGCCGGCCCCGCGCTGCTGGCCAGCGCCGACTCTCCGTCGGCCGCACTCCGGCAGTGGGTCGACCGCTTCATCGACTTCCTGGTCACGAAGCACGGGCTCGCCAACGCCCTCCAGTCGGACACCGGCGGTTTCGACGCGTTGCACACCTACTTCCTCGACCAGCTGGTGCCCGCCTGCGCGCAGTTGCTCGACGCCGCCGTGGACGCCGGGGAGATCACGCCCGGCACGTCCGCGCACGAACTGATGCGCGGCATCGGCAACCTCTGCATCGGCGGCGACAAGGACCCGCGTTACGACCCCCGGCGACTGGTCGACCTGCTCCTGCGGGGGCTGCGGCAGCCACGGTGACGGCGGTGCCGGCGGAGATCACAGTAGGGTGGGCGACGTGCTCCGCCAGGTCACCGCGATCCGCTACGTCACCCCGCTCCGCGAGGGTGGCTCGCTGCCGGGTGTCGTGGAGGCGGACGACCTCGGCACGTACGTGGCGAAGTTCCGTGGCGCCGGGCAGGGCCCCAAGGCACTCGTCGCCGAGGTGATCTGCGGCGAACTGGCCCGCCGGCTGGAGCTGCGCGTGCCGCCGCTGGTCGTGCTCGACATCGATCCGGTGATCGGGCGGGCCGAGCCCGATCAGGAGGTGCAGGAGCTGCTTCGCAACAGCGGCGGCGCCAACCTGGGGATGGACTTCCTGCCCGGGGCGCTGGGCTTCGACCCCGTCGCGCACCCCGTGGACCCGATGCTGGCGTCGCGGGTGCTGTGGTTCGACGCGTACGTGGAGAACGTCGACCGGAGCTGGCGCAACCCGAACCTGCTGGTGTGGCACCGGGAGCTGTGGCTCATCGACCACGGCGCCTCGCTGTACTTCCACCACAACTGGCCGCGCGCCGAAGCAGCCGTGCACCGGGCCTACCGGGCCGACGACCACGTCCTCGCCCCGTACGCCGACCGGCTCGCCGAGGCCGACGCCGAGCTGGCCCCCCGGATCACCCCGGAACTGCTCACCGAGGTGCTGGCGCTGGTGCCGGCGCAGTGGCTGACCGCCGCCGACTTCGACTCGGCCGACGAGGCGCGGGCCGCGTACGTGGCGCACCTGTCCCGCCGGGTCGCCCGGACGGCGGACTGGCTGCCGGCAGGGGGCGTGGCGTGAGGCATCCCTTCGAGTACGCGCTGATCCGGCTGGTGCCCCGCATCGAGCGCGGCGAGCAGATCAACGTCGGGGTGCTGCTCTACTGCCAGCAGCGTGACTTCCTGGCCGCGCGTACCCACCTGGACGCCGACCGGGTCGGAGCGCTGGCACCCGACGTCGACCTGCCGGCGGTGGCCGCGGTGCTGGACTCCTGGGACCGGACCTGCTCCGGCGACGGGCCGGCGACCCGGATGCGGCTCGGCGAGCGCTTCCACTGGCTGGCCGCCCCCCGCAGCACGATGATCCAGACCGGGCCGGTGCACACCGGGCTCACCGCCGACCCGGCGGCGGAGCTGGAACGGCTGATGGTGGCCCTGGTCCGCTGACTCGCGGCGGGTGAGCGCGGGGGCGTTCCCCTGATCGCGCTGCGCCAGCGTCGTTGCCGGCGGAGCGCGATCCCCCGTTCAGGCTGTCGGTGCGGGGCGGCGGATGGCTTCCGTCGGCACCGGTGACATCAGGATCGCCGTCCGCGACGGTCGCCGGGTCCAGACGATCGGGAACTTGCGGAAAACTTGAGCCCGTCAAGGGTGGCGTTTGACCGTGCGAGCCACGGGTAGTCGCGGGAG
Organism: Micromonospora sp. NPDC050695; assembly: GCF_040654415.1. Taxonomy (NCBI): domain Bacteria; kingdom Bacillati; phylum Actinomycetota; class Actinomycetes; order Micromonosporales; family Micromonosporaceae; genus Micromonospora; species Micromonospora sp. NPDC050695. Next base: position 56,395 of record NZ_JBFAHZ010000030.1, on the reverse strand, counting down.
CTGACCCAGACGAGAAGGGAACATCTGATGGCTGCCCAGACCAAGGTAGCGGTGATCTACTACAGCGCCACCGGCATCACATACCAGATGGCGCAGGCCGTCTGCGAGGCCGCTGGGGACGCGGGCGCCGAGGTGCGTCTGCGCAAGGTGCGGGAGCTGGCACCGGACGAGGCGATCCGCTCCAACTCCGGCTGGCAGGCCCACCACCTGGAGACCCAGGACGTGCCCGAGGCGATGATCGACGACCTGGCCTGGGCCGATGTGGCCATCTTCGGCGCGCCGACCCGCTACGGCATGATCGCCGCCCAGCTGAAGCAGTTCATCGACACCACCGGTCCGCTCTGGGCGCAGGGTGCGTTGGTCAACAAGGTGTACTCCGCCTTCACGTCGACGGCGACCTCGCACGGTGGGCAGGAGACCACGCTGACGTCGCTCTTCAACGTCTTCTACCACTGGGGTGGCGTCGTGGTCACCCCCGCGTACGTCGACACCAGCCAGTTCATCGCCGGTAACCCGTACGGCGCCTCGCACACGAGCAACAACGGCGAGATCGCCCCGGACGCGGTGGCGCTCGGCGCCTGCGCGCTCACCGCGCGACGCGCCGTGCAGATCGGGGCCGCGCTGAAGGCGGGCCTGGCCGGCTGACCGCAGCGGACGACCGGCGACGCGGGCGGGGGCTCTCGGCCCGTCCGCGTCGCCGGTCGTTCCAGCCCTACCCGCCGGCCGGGCCGACTATGCGCGCCCGCCCGCGGTGGGCACCTCGTCCGCCCGCGCTGCCGGCAGCAGGTCGCCCAGCAGTTCGGTCAGGACGACCACACCGTCCGGGCTGAGCACCGACTCCGGATGGAACTGCACCCCGGCGAAACCCCGCCCGCGCAGAGCGTGCACGGCGCCGTCGCGTACGTCCCGGGCCAGCTCCACCGGCCCGTACGCGGTGTCCATCCGATCCGCCTCCGCCTGGGCGGTGAACGTCGAGTAGAAACCCACCCGGCGGGTCCGCCCGAACAGCGACACCTCCCGCTGCAACCCCTGGTAGGGCGCGTCCCGGCGATGCAGCGGCAGCCCCAACAGCCCGGCCAGCACCTGATGGCCGAGGCAGACCGCGAGGGTCGGCCGGCCGTCCGTGAGCAGCCCGCTCAGCAGCTCGCGTAGCGCCACCATCTTCGGCTCGTCCGGGCTACCCGGGTCGCCCGGCCCGGGGCCGGCCACCACCAGGTCGTAGTCGTCGACCGGGCCACCGGCGTGCCACGGCCGCAGGGTGACCGCGAGCCCCAGCGCGCCCAGTTGGTGGGCCAGCATGCCGGTGAAGGTGTCCTCGGCGTCCACGATGAGCGCCCGGCGGCCGACCAGCCCGGGCAGGCCCGGCGCGTCCGGTGCCCGTTGGTCGAGCCAGAACCGCGCCAGCGGCGTGTTACGCGCGGCCAGCGCGTCGCGTACCGCCGGGTCGTCGGCCAGCCGCGGGACCGGCCCGCGGTCGCCGGCGGGCGCCGCCGGGCCGAGACCGAGCGCGGCCAGCACCCCGGCGGCCTTGGCGTGCGTCTCGGCCACCTCGCCGGCCGCCGTCGAATGCCGCACCAGGGTGGCACCGACCGGCACCCGCAGCCGGCCGGTGGGGGAGATCTCGGCGGTACGGATCAGGATCGGCGCGTCCAGCGTCTGCCGGCCGGCCTCGTCGTGGCCGAGCAGGGCCAGCACACCCGCGTAGTAGCCCCGGCCGCGACGCTCGTGCCGGGCGATCACCCGGCAGGCGTTCTCCATCGGGCTTCCGGTCACGGTCGGCGCGAACATCGTCTCGCGCAGCACCTCCCGCACGTCGCGGGTGCCGCGCCCGGCGAGCAGGTACTCGGTGTGCGCGAGGTGCGACATCTCCTTCAGGTACGGGCCGATCACCTGACCGCCGTGCTCGGCCACGGTGGCCATCATCTTCAGCTCCTCGTCGAGGACCATGTACAGCTCCTCGACCTCCTTGGGGTCGGCGAGGAAGCGCAGCAGCGCCGCCCGGTCCGGCGTGCCGCCGGCGGGTCGGAACGTGCCGCTGATCGGGTTCATCATCACGAGGCCGTCGTCGACGCTGACGTGCCGCTCCGGGCTGGCGCCGACCAGGGTCCGGGTGCCGGTGTGCACCACGAACGTCCAGTACGCGCCGCGTTCGGCGACCAGCAGTCGGCGCAGCGCGGCCAGCGCCGCCACCAGCGGCGGACCCTGCACGGTGGCGTGCAGCGTGCGGTGGATGACGAAGTTGGCGCCCTCGCCGTGGCCGATCTCCTCGGCCAGCACCCGGCCCACGGTCTGCGCGTACTCCTCGTCGGTGACGTCGAACGCGGCGTCGACGGTGCGGACCGGCTCGTCGGGCAGCGCGGCCAGGGCGTCGGTCAGCGGAATCCGCCCGTGCTGGTGGACCCGGAGGCACTCCAGCGGGGCACCGTCGTCGACGCAGGCGAAGCCGCGTTCGGTGATCTGCCGGAACGGCACCAGGGCCAGCGTCCGCGCCCCGGGCGCGCCCTCCGGCAGCGGTATGTCCGCCAGGAGGTCGACGGTGTCGACGGGGCCGGTGAACAGCTCCAGGTCGTCCGCGCCCTCTCGGCGCAGCAGCGCGAAGGGGCCCGGATCGACACCGCGGGTCACGGCGGCGAGCAGGTCGGTCAGGTGGGTCATCGGAGTCTCCGTCGGGCCGGGCGCCGCCGGTCGGGGCGGCCATCCGGGGCCGGAGATCCGGCGGCCGCCTCGATGGCGGCCGCGTGGATGGAGCTACGCGCGGAGGGTGGCCGCCGGGTCGGCGGGCCACCAGCAGGTCGGATGCGCGAGCATGTGATCCACCCTACGCGCCCGCGGCCGCGTTGGCACCGGGTAACTTGACCGGCGATGAACATTCTCGCGCTCGACCTGGGCACCTCCTCGGTGCGCGGGCTGGTGCTGGACGGGGACACCCAGCCGCTGCCCGGTGCCCTGGCCCGGCGGAAGGTCAGCCTCGCGATCGGCGACGACGGCACCGGCACGCTGTCCGGTCCCGGCTACCTCGCCTGCCTGGTCGAGTGCCTCGACGAGTTGGCCGACGGGGGTCACCTGCGCGACGTGGACCTGGTGGCCGTCTCCGCCCAGTGGCACTCGGTGCTCCCGCTGGACCGCGACGGCGCCCCGCTGGGCCCGGTCGTCACCTGGTTGGACACCCGGCCGACGCCGGTCGCCGGGGCACCCGGCCCGGCCGACCCGGACGACTTCCACCAGCGCACCGGCTGCTGGTGGCACCGCTCCTACTGGTCGGTGCGGCTGCCCTGGCTGCGCGAGCAGTGCGGCACCCCGATCGCCCGGTTCGTCGGTCTGCCCGAGTACGTGCTGGGCGAGCTGCTGGAGGCGGTGCCCATGTCGGTCTCCCAGGCTTCCGGCACCGGCCTGCTGGACCTGTGCAGCCTGCGCTGGGACGAGGAGGCCCTGGCACTGGCCGGGGCGCGACCGCAGGACCTGCCGCCCCTGGGCGAGCTGGACTGGCACGGCCGCCTGCGGCCCGACCACGCCCGCCGCTGGCCGCAGCTGGCGCGGGCGCGGTGGTCACCGGCGGTCGGCGACGGCGCCGCCTCGAACGTCGGGTCGGGCTGCGTCGACCCGAGCCGGGCCGCGGTCACCGTGGGCACCTCCGCGGCCGTACGACTGATGCAGCGGATCCCCGCCGGTGAGCCACTGCCCCGGCTGCCCGAACAGCTCTGGCGCTACCGGGTCGACCACGACCACGTGGTGACCGGGGCGGCGTACTCCAGCGGCGGCAACCTGTTCGCCTGGGCCAACCGGGAGCTGCGGCTGCCCCGGGGCGCGGAGCTGGACGCGGCGCTGGCGCTGGTGCCGGCGGGTGGCGGTCGGCCGGCCGATCCCCGCTTCGGCGGCGACCGGCCTCCCGGGCTGGCCCCGGCGGGCTCCGGCGAGCTGCGCGGGCTCAGCTTCAGCACCACCGCCGTGGATATCCTGGCCGGACTGATGCAGGGGCTGTGCGGGCTGGTCGCCGACGACCTGGCGGTGCTGGAGTCCACCATCGACAAACCGGTCGGAGTGGTGCTGGGCGGTGGCGCGGTGGCCGCCTCGGTGTGGTGGCGGCAGGCGTTCGCGGCGGCGCTCGCGCCGCGGCCGGTGTCGCACCAACGCAACCCGGAGATCGGTGCCACCGGGGCCGCGTTGGTGGCGTTGGGCCGATTCGGAGACGCGGTTGCGCTCGCCGACATCGGCCGGACGGATGAGCTGGTATTACCGACGACGACAGGACGATCCCACCCGCAGTATCCTTCCTGAACTTTCGCCTCGTTCGGGCCGTTGACAGCGCTCCCGAGCCTGGTTGGATGGACTGCGCTCCCCGGACCGCGGTGGACGCGGTAGGACGGAGGAGGCAGGGTGGCGGCAGGTCCCGAGCCGGCGAGCGGCACGGTGTCGAACCATCGTCGGCGTCGCTTCGACGTCCGGGTCGTTCCACATCGACGCCGGTCCCCGTTCCGTCTGCGGGACTGGCGGATGAGCACCAAGCTGGCGACCGTGCTGCTGGTGCCGTCGGTGGCGTTCCTGGTCCTCGCCGGCGTGCAGACCAGCGCGCTGGTGGGGCGGACGACGGCGTTGAACGACTTCGCCCGGCAGGTCGGCATCGGCCGGCAGATCACCGCGGCGGTGCACCAGCTCCAGCAGGAGCGGGACCGTACGGCGGGGGAGCTGAGTGAGCTGCGCCGGGGCGCCGACCGGGAGGCCGCGGCCAGCAGGTTGAAGCCGTTGCAGGCGGCCGCCGACCGCGCGATGGCCGACCTGAGTCGGGCGGCCGCGCCGCTGGTCGACGCCGACGCGTCCTGGCGGGTGGCGTTCTCCGAGGTGCAGGAGGCGTACGACCAGGTGATCGACGTCCGGGTGGTGATCCCGCCGGCGGTGCTCAGCAACGACACCATCCTGAGCAACTACCACCGCGCCGTGGGCGCGCTGCTCGACCTGCTCGCCGAGCCGACGCCGGGGCAGGACCAGGCGGGGTTGAACGACGCGGTGCTGCGCTACGTGCAGCTGGCACGGGTCAAGGAGTTGTCCTCCCGGGTGCGGGCCCAGCTGTACGCCGCCGCCCGCGCCGGCAGGTACGGCACCGAGGACCGGGTGCTCCTCACCGACCTGCGCGCCCAGCAGTTGACCGCCCTCGGCGCGTTCCGGGTGGCCGCCACCTCCGACCAGATCCGCCGGTACGACGAGACCTCGGTGAATCCGATGTTCCTGGTCGCCACCCAGTTGGAGGAGCGCAGCCTGCCGGCCGGGAACGCCGCGCCCGCGGTGCTGCCCTCGGAACAGTGGTGGGCGGCCAGCCAGCAACGTCAGGAACTGCTGCGGCAGCTCGAGGCGGGGGTGCTCGACGACGCCGTGCGGCAGGCCGACGACGCCAGCTCCGGGCAGCTGCGGACCACCCTGCTGGTGGTCGGCGGGGTCGTCGCGGTGCTGCTGGTCGCCCTGCTGATCTCGCTGCTCGTCGGGCGGTCGGTGGCCCGGTCGATGCGGCTGCTGCGCAGCCAGGCGCTGCGGATCGCGCAGGTCGAGCTGCCGGACGCGCTGGACCGGCTGCGGACCGTCACCGGTGGGGTGCAGCCCATCGAGGTCGCCCCGGCGGTGGTCCGTTCGCTCGACGAGATCGGCGAGCTGGCCGAGGCGTTCGTCGCGGTGCACCGGAGCGCGGTCACGGTCGCCGTGGAGCAGGCCATGATGCGGCGCAACGTCAACGCGATGTTCGTCAACCTGGCCCGGCGCAGTCAGGTGCTGGTGGAGCGGCAGTTGGAGCTGCTGGACGATTTGGAGCGCGAGGAGAGCGACCCGGACCAGCTGGAGAACCTGTTCAAACTGGACCACCTGGCCGCCCGTATGCGCCGTAACGACGAGAGCCTGCTGGTGCTGGCCGGTACCGACTCCACCCGCCGGTGGAACCGGCCGGTCGGCCTGGGCGCGGTGCTGCTCGCCGCCGCCGCCGAGATCGAGCAGTACCAGCGGGTCCGGATCGAGTCGGTGGGCGACGCGTACGTGGTCGGGCATGCCGTCGGTGAGTTGGTGCACATGCTCGCCGAGCTGTTGGAGAACGCCACGGTGTTCTCCCGCCCGGACACGATGGTGGCGGTGAACGTCCGGCTCGACGCCCCCGCCGCGCTGGTCGAGATCGTCGACCGTGGTCTGGGCATGAGCCCGGCGGCGCTGGCCGAGGCGAACGAGGTGCTGGCCACCCCGCCGGCCGCGGATGTCGCGGCGGTCGAGCGGATGGGCCTGTTCGTGGTGAGCCACCTGGCCGCCCGCCTGAGGGTGCGGGTGCGGCTCGAGGGTGGGCAGGACGGCCTGGTCGCCCGGCTCGCGTTGCCGGCCGCGTTGCTGGCGCCGGCGGGCGGCGTGGAGCTCGATCCGCCGGCGCCGGCCCGGATGTTGGCCGCGGGTGCCAGCCGGGGTGTGGGGGTGCAGCGGCAACCGGCGGACGCACGGATGGCCCACGCAGCGGGTGCGCCGCCGCTGGATCTGCCGGTGGCCGGTCGTCCGCCGGTCAACGCCGTGCCACGTCAGACCCGCCCGGTGCCGGTACGAGCCGAGGACGTGCTGACCCCGGCCGGAGCGTCGGCTCCGGGGGGCGGCTGGTGGTCCCGTGAGGGCCCGGCCGCGCCGGCCGGGCCCGGGCCGGTCGTACCGCCGGCCACCCCGCTGACCGGCGGCACCAACGAACGGGGCCTGCCGGTACGGGTCCCGATGGCACAGCTCTCCGCGGTCACCCGCCCGGCCCGACCCGATTCGGTCCCGGCGCGTGACGATCTGGACCCGGAGGCGGTCGGCGGCATGCTTTCCCGGCTCTACAGCGGGGTACGGCGCGCCGAGGCCGAGGACACCACTGAGATACCCGTGCCACCGTCCAGGGGGCACGACGAAGGGGGACGACGACAGTGACGACGTTGAGCCAGGAGGCGCGGGACCTGAGCTGGCTGGTGAGCGCCTTCGCGGAGCGGGTGCCGGGTGTGGCGCACGCGGTGGTGGTCTCCTCCGATGGGCTGCTGGTGGCGATCTCCGACCATCTGCCGCGCGATCACGCCGACAAGCTCGCCGCGGTGACCTCCGGGCTGATGAGCATCACCGCGGGCGCGGCCCAGATGTTCGACGGAGACGTCGTCAAGCAGACGGTGGTCGAGATGGGCCGGGGCTACTTCCTGGTGATGCAGGTGCGCGACGGATCGATCCTGGCCACCCTCGCCGCCGGTGACGCGGACATCGGTGTGGTGGGCTACGAGATGGCCCGGTTGGCCAAGCAGGCAGGGGAGATGCTCACCCCGGCGCTGCGGGCGGAGTTGCAGCAGGCGTTGCCGCGCTGACGAGGTCGACCGTGTCCCGGACGGTCACGGCTCTGTGCCGGAGCCGAGCCGTCCGGGCCCGGCCGTCCGTCCGGGATTGCCCGCTTCAGAAGCCGCCGTCGGCGATGACGGAGCGGTACCAGTGTGCGCTGCGCTTGAGCACCCGCCGCTGGTTGGAGTAGTCCACGTAGACCAGGCCCCAGCGCTGGTCGTAGCCCTCGGCCCACTCGAAGTTGTCCAGCATCGACCAGACGTGGAAGCTCTCCAGCGGCACCCCGGCGGTCATGGCGCGGTGCGCGGCGGCCAGGTGGTCGCGCAGGAAGCTGATGCGGCCGCTGTCGTCGACGGTGTCGTCGGCGGCCAGGGTGTCGGGGGTGGGCAGGCCGTTCTCGGTGACGGTGAGCGGGATCGGGCCGTAGTCGCGGGTGACCCGGGTCAGGATGTCGTACATCCCGTCGGGGTAGATCTGCTGCCACTCGGCCTCGGAGGTCGGCCAGCGGTGCCGGGTGCCGCCGTCGGCGGTGACGTAGATGGGCGTGTAGTACTGCACGGCCAGCAGGTCGACCGGCGAGGAGATCACCGCCAGGTCGCCGTCGCGGATGCCCTGGACCATCCGGCTCTGCGGCCCCAGATCGGCCAGCACGTCCTCCGGGTAGCTGCCCTTGAGCAGGGAGTCGAGGTAGAGGCGGTTCTCGTAGCCGTCGTAGAGTCGGGCGGCGGCGGCCGCCTCCGGCGAGCCGTCGGCGGGGTAGCAGGGGTGCAGGTTGAGCGCGGGGCCGATCCGGGCGGTGCCGTCGGCGGCGCGCAGCGCGCGCACGGCGAGCCCGTGGGCGAGCTGGAGGTGGTGGGCGACCAGGTAGGCGGCGTCCGGGTCCTGCCGGCCGGGGGCGTGGTGGCCGATGAGGTAGCCGTTCTGCACCACGGTCTTGGGCTCGTTGATGGTGAGCCAGACCGGCACCCGGTCGCCGAGGGCGGTGAAGACCGCGTCGGCGTAGTCGGCGAAGCGCAGCGCGGTGTCGCGCGACTCCCACCCGTCGGCGTCCTGCAACGCCTGCGGCAGATCCCAGTGGAACAGGGTGGCCATCGGGGCGATGCCGCGCTCGTGCAGACCGTCCAGGAGGCGCCGGTAGAAGTCGAGGCCGCGCTGGTTGGGCGCGCCGGCGCCGTCGGGCTGGATGCGTGGCCAGGAGATGGAGAAGCGGTAACTGCGCAGGCCGAGGTCGCGCATCAGATCGAGGTCTTCGGCGTACCGGTGGTAGTGGTCGGCGGCGACGTCGCCGGTGTCGCCGTTGCGGGTGCGCCCGGGGACGCGGCTGAACGTGTCCCAGATCGACTCGCCGCGACCGTCCTCCTTGGCGGCGCCCTCGATCTGGTACGCGGAGGTGGCCGCGCCCCATCCGAAGTCGTCGGGGAAGCGCAGCGGGCCGGCGGGCCCGGTGGGTATCGACATGGATTCTCCTCGTGGATACGGGGCCACCGCCGAGATTCGGGAGCGCTCCCAGAATAGGGCAGGAGCGGCCCTCCCGGTCAGCCGGCCGTCCTGGCGGCCGGCGATGTCGGATTGAGGCGGATGAGGGCTCCGGACAGCGAACAAGGCCGACCGGGCGGCGCGCCGCGCCTGTCCCGTCGGCCTCTTTTCCCATCGTGTACGGGGGTTTAGTGTGGGGACGGGGGAGGGCAACCCCCGTCCCCACCGTAACTGCACACACACGGGCGGAATTTGGGTCCTGCCGTGCGTGTCGCGCGGGAGCCGGGCCACGCGAGTGGCTCTGGTTCCACCTCCCTCCGTGTGGCGGGACGATGGCTGACGGCGGCGTCCGGGCTGGCCCGCCGTCGGCCTTCGGGCTGGTTCCCCGGGTCCGTCAGAGACGGTCCCGGCGATCTTCTAGTTGGAACCTTGTCGATGGAAGCGCTCCCATCGACCGATGTTGCGACTCTAACGCCCGTCACGCCTTTGTGAAAGACCCAAAACGAGATCGAAACACGGAGCTGATTCGATCCTTCGTGCGCTTGTTGTGGGAGCGCTTCCATGGCACACTGTCGATTCGACGCGACAGGAGCCACATCGCGTGAGCGCGGGTCCGCCGAGGGCAACCGGCAGCACGACTTCCGGTCACGGCACCCGACCGCAGCCGGCGGGACCACTCCCGTGCGGGCCGCACCGCCCAACCCCGGCCGGGCACGGGGGACACCACCTTCCCGGCGCCTCGAATCCCCCGCGGACCACCACCCTCGCGGGCAGGCGCCCCGCCGGGGACCATCCCGGCCTGGCCCGAGGAGACACCGCGCACATGAGACAACTGGCACGACGCCGCCGCGTGGCGGTCATCGCCGCCGCCGCGCTCGCCGTCGGCGGGGTGACCCTGCCGGCCGGCGCCGCGCAGGCCGCACCCGCCTGCGACGTGGTCTACGCGACCAACGACTGGAACACCGGGTTCACCGCCAACGTCACCATCAAGAACCTCGGTGACGCGATCAGCAGCTGGACGCTCAAGTGGACCTTCCCGAACAGCAGCCAGCGGGTCACCCAGGGCTGGTCGGCCCGATTCAGCCAGACCGGCAGCGAGGTCACCGCGACCAACGAGTCGTACAACGGCAACCTCGGCACGGGGGCCTCCACCACCATCGGCTTCAACGGCTCCCACTCGGGCAGCAACCCGAAGCCCACCGCGTTCACCCTCAACGGCACCCCCTGCAACGGCACCCCGGCCAACCAGCCGCCGTCGGTCTCCCTCAGTCTGCCGACCGGGCCGTTCACCGCGCCGGCCGACGTGCCGCTGACCGCCACCGCCAGCGATCCGGACGGAACGATCAGCAAGGTCGAGTTCTACCGCAACGGCCTGCTGATCAACACCGACACGTCCGCTCCGTACGCCTACACCCAGGAGGACCTGCCGGCCGGCAGCTACACCGTCCAGGCCAAGGCGTACGACAACGCCAACGGCATCGGGGTCGCCGAGAAGGCGTTCACCGTCGGCGAGGCCACCGGCCCGACGCTGGTCGCCACGCCGTCCGCGGTGAGCGTCAGCGAGGGTGGCACCAGCACCTTCAACCTCAAGCTCAGCGCCGCGCCGACGGCCAACGTGCCGGTCACCCTCACCCGCACCGGTGACAGCGACGTCACGGTCTCGCCGGCCACCGTCACGCTGACCCCGTCCAACTGGAACACCGGGGCCACCGTCACGGTCGCCGCGGCGGAGGACTCCGACACCGTCGGCGGCGCCGCCACCATCACCGCCTCCGCCACCGGTCTCGCCCCGCTGGCGGTCACCGCCACCGAGGTCGACAACGACACCCCCGGCGGCGACAACGCCTACATCAAGAAGTTCCTCGACCAGTACGGCAAGATCAAGAACTCGGGTTACTTCAGCCCCGAGGGCGTGCCCTACCACTCGGTCGAGACGCTGATCGTCGAGGCGCCCGACCACGGCCACGAGACCACCTCGGAGGCGTTCAGCTTCTGGCTCTGGCTGGAGGCGAACTACGGACGGGTCACCCAGAACTGGGCGCCGTTCAACAACGCCTGGACGGTGATGGAAAAATATATAATTCCGAATCATTCAGACCAGCCCACGGCGGGGTCCGCCGGCACCCCGCAGTACGCCGCGGAGTACAGCCTGCCCAGCCAGTACCCCTCGGCCCTGCAGCCCAACGTGCCCGTCGGCCAGGACCCGCTCCGCTCGGAGCTGCAGTCCACCTACGGCACCGGCGACATCTACGGCATGCACTGGCTGATGGACGTCGACAACACCTACGGCTTCGGCCACTGCGGTGACGGCACCACCAAGCCGGCGTACATCAACACCTTCCAGCGCGGCACCCAGGAGTCGGTGTGGGAGACCGTCCCGCAGCCCTCCTGTGACACCTTCAAGCACGGCGGTCAGTACGGCTACCTCGACCTGTTCGTCAAGGACACCGGCACCCCCGCCAAGCAGTGGAAGTACACCAACGCCCCGGACGCCGACGCCCGTGCCGTGCAGGCCGCGTACTGGGCGCTGACCTGGGCCAAGGCGCAGAACAAGCAGGCCGACGTCGCCGCCACCATCACCAAGGCCGCCAAGATGGGCGACTACCTGCGGTACGCGATGTTCGACAAGTACTTCAAGAAGATCGGCAACTGCGTCGGGGCCAGCACCTGCCCCGCCGGCAGCGGCAAGGACTCGGCGCACTACCTGCTGTCCTGGTACTACGCCTGGGGCGGCGCGTACGACACCAGCCAGAACTGGTCCTGGCGCATCGGGTCCAGCCACAACCACTTCGGCTACCAGAACCCGTTCGCGGCCTGGGCGCTGACCAACACCCCGGAGCTCAAGCCGCAGTCGGCCACCGCGGTCGCCGACTGGACCAAGAGCTTCGATCGGCAGCTGGAGTTCTACACCTGGCTGCAGTCCGCCGAGGGTGGCATCGCCGGCGGCGCGACCAACAGCTGGGACGGCAGCTACGCCCAGCCGCCGGCCGGCACCAGCACCTTCTACGGCATGTTCTACGACGTCGACCCGGTCTACAACGACCCGCCGTCGAACCAGTGGTTCGGCATGCAGGCCTGGTCGATGCAGCGGATCGCCGAGCTGTACCTGCAGACCGGCAACGCGAAGGCCAAAGCACTGCTGGACAAGTGGGTGCCGTGGGCGATCGCCAACACCACCCTCGGCACCAACTGGTCGATCCCGTCGGACATGGCGTGGACCGGCCAGCCCACCACCTGGAACCCGAGCAGCCCGCAGCCCAACACCGGCCTGCACGTCGCGGTCACCACCAAGGGCCAGGACGTCGGCGTCACCGCCGCCTACGCCCGGACCCTGATCGCGTACGCGGCCAAGTCGGGCAACGTGGCGGCGAAGGACACGGCGAAGGGGCTGCTCGACGCGCTCTCCGCCGCGAGTGACGCCAAGGGTGTCTCCACCACCGAGAAGCGTGGCGACTACCGGCGCTTCGACGACGTCTACAACGCGTCCACCGGTCAGGGCCTCTACGTGCCGCCGGGCTGGACCGGGAAGATGCCGAACGGCGACGCCATCGCCGCCGGCAAGAGCTTCCTCGACATCCGGTCCTTCTACAAGAACGACCCGGACTGGCCCAAGGTGCAGGCGTACCTGGACGGTGGCGCGGAGCCCAGCTTCAACTACCACCGGTTCTGGGCACAGGCGGACGTCGCCATGGCGTACGCCGACTACGGCAGCCTGTTCCCGAACGGCTGACGACGACCCGGGGTGGGTGGCGCACCCGCCCACCCCGGGGTTCGGCCGGGTCCGGGGGACCACGGGACCCGGCCGGCGGACGGCCTGACACCCACGGTCAGGCCGGGGTGGGCCGGCCATCCGGACAACGCAGCGGATCGGCCGGCCCACCCCACCGCCCGGACTTGAGGAAGCCGCGAAAAAGCCCAGAAATTCCGTCCCTCGCGGGATCACACCAACGACCGTGACGGAGTAACGTACGTCACCGGAGAGGCCGCTCCCCCCGTGGCGGCCTCTCCACTTTTATGCCCCCGGAACGCGCGGTGCGGTGCGGCGGGGTGCGGCGGGGGTGCCGCGATCGGTGGCACGGTGATCGGTGGCAGTTCAGCAGCGCGGCGCTCGGCGTGTCGGGTCGCTCAGCCGCCAACGATCACGCGGCGGGCTCCCCGGTGACCGGGTGCCGCAGCCCCGGATGCCCGGGCGGCAACGACCGGCGCAGCACCATCCAGCTCACCGCGAGCGCCGCCGCGACCAGCGGCCACGTCAGCGCCACCCGAGCCACCACCAGCCCGAGGACCTGCCCACCCAGGTACAGCGGCACGAACACCGCCAGCCGCAGCACGTACGTCGCCGTCCACACCCAGCTGGCCCGGCCGTACCCGCGCAGCAGCGCCGGGTCACGCCGCCACCGGCTCCGCTGGCCCAGCACTGCGCCGACCAGTACCCCGAGCAGCGGCCATCGCACCATGATGCTCACCGTCCACAGCAGCGCGCTGGCGGCGTTCGACAACAGTTGGATGAGAAAGAAGTTCTCGGCCCGGCCGGTGCGCACCGCGATCAACGCCGCGACGCAGACGGCCAGGAGACCGATCAGCACCGAGCGCGGCCGGTCACCCCGACGCAGCCGGACGACGGCCACCACCGCGCCGACGGCCAGCGCCGCGCCCACCCCGGCCCACACCGACTCGCCGCCGAGCAGCCAACCCGCCGCGAACGCCACCGGCGGCAGCGTGGCGTCGACGGCGCCACTGCGTCCGCCCAGCAGATCCGCCAGCGACTCGGCCCGCGCCGGCCCGCGGCCCGGATCGTCACCGGCCCGCTGCTGTGCGCCGGGCTCGACCTGGCCCGGGTCGCACTCCGGTGTGTCGCCCACCGCCACCTCCTCGCCTCCGCTCAACCTAACCATCGACGGGCGGCGGGCCACCGGCCGACGGACCGGTGCAGGCCGCTACGGTGTGCGGATGCGCGCGACGGCACGGGGTTGGACTGCGGTCTGGATGGTCGTACTGGCCCTCGTCCAGGCGGCTGCCTTCCTCGCCGTCTGGCGGGTGGCCGTGCACACCGGGATCGGCCAGTGGGTGGACACGGTCGCCCTGACCGGCAACCGGATCGGGCAGGACCGCATCGACGGTCCCGTCGACCGGATCCTCAACGCTATGTCGGTGGTGTCCCTGCTGGCCGCCACCGCGGTGATCGGCTTCATCGCGCTCATCCGGGGGCGGATCGCCCTGGCCATCACCGCGACGCTCCTGATCGCCGGTGCGAACGTCTCCAGCCAGCTGCTCAAGTACGGGCTGAACCGGCCGGACTACGGCCTCGACCCGGAGCGCGCCGCCGTCGGCAACAGTCTGCCCAGCGGGCACACCGCGGTGGCCGCGTCGGTGGCGGTCGCGCTGGTGCTCGTGCTGCCACGCAAGGTGCGCGCGGTCGGTGCCTTCCTCGGCGCCGGGTACGCCGCCGTCGCCGGGGTGGCCACCCTCTCCGCCGGCTGGCACCGACCCAGCGACGCGGTGGCCGCGTACCTCCTGGTGGGGGTGTGGGCGGCGCTGGCCGGGCTGCTCCTGCTGATCACCCAGCGGGAGCAGGCCGAGGTCGCACCCGGCGACGCGCACCGGGTCGCCGCGCTGGTGCTCGGGGTGGCCGGCGTGCTCGCCCTGATCGCCTGCGGCGTGGCGCTGTCCTGGTTGGTCGAGCTGCGGGGCACCGGGCCGGAGGAGTTGACCCGCCGACCGCTCTTCATCGGGTACGCGGGCAGCGCCGCCGGTATCGCCGGCACGATGGCGGTGGTGATGGCGCTGGTGCTGACCATCGTGCACCGGCTGGTGCCCCGGGTGAAGGGCTGAGCCGCCCGGTGGACCCGGTCCGGGCGGCGTTCCGCGCGGAGTGCGTACGGCTCTCCGAGATCCTGTCCGAGCTGGACGACGTCGACCTCGACCGGCCGACCGACTGCCCGCCGTGGACCGTCCGGGAGTTGATCGCCCACGTCCGCATCGGCGCCGGACGGCTGGCCGACATGCTCGCCGCGCCCGCCCCACCGCACGCCGAGGTGGACGTCGCGGGCTACTTCGGCGCCGCCAAGTTCACCCCCGAGGTCGACGCCGCCCGGATCGAGGCCGCGCGGTCCGAGGCCGCCAGGTCTGAGGTTGGGCGGTCTGGGGCTGGGCGGTCTGGGGCTGGGCGGTCTGGGGCTGGGCGGATCGCGGGTGGTGGGCGGGTTGTCCGGCCGGTGGGCGGGTCGGCGGTGCGGGGCGAGTTCGAGCACGCGTGGCGGGCCGCCGACGCGGCGGTCGCCGCCGCCGCGCCCGAGCGGGTGGTCCGGACCCGGCACGGCGACGCGATGCGCCTCACCGAGTTCCTGCGTACCCGGGTGGTCGAGGTCGGTGTACACGGCCTGGACCTGGCGGCCGCGTTGGACCGGCCACCGTGGCTCACCCCGCAGGCGGCGGTGGTGATCGCTGATCTGCTCACCGGTGGGCGACCGGCGCCGGCCGGGTTGCGCTGGGATCGACTGACCCTGATCCGCAAGACCACCGGTCGGGCGGCGCTGACCCCCGCGGAGCGCGCCGAGATCGACGTCGCGGGCTTCCGCTGGCTCGCCTTCGGCCGGTGACCCACCCCCGAGCACGGCGGGGGTCAGCTCGCGGAGCGGGGGGCGGGGACGTGCGGGGCGACGCGGCGCAGGTGCGTCAACACCACCGGGTCGATCCGGCCCGGGACCAGCCGTTCCTCCAGGTTCTCCAGGCCCGCCCAGGAGATCAGCGCCGCCTCCGGCCCGCCCCCGGTGACCGGGTGACCGAGCGCGGTGAGCAACGTCGCCACCTCGTCGGCGACCGCGCCGCTCAGGTCGAGCAGGGTGGCTGGGTCGGGACGGCTGAACAGCATGGTGTGCACGGCCAGCAGTCGACCGAGTTCGGTGACCGGTTCGGGATGGTCGTCGACCCGCAGGTCGACCAGCACGTCGCTGCCGCCGGCGTACCCGCCGCCGCGCTCGACCACCAGTAGTCCGGCGCTCTGCCGCCCGCGCCGGTCCCCGCCGGCCTCGTCGCCCGCGCGCAGCGCGGCGAGCAGCCGCTCGGCGAACGGTAGCGCCGCCCCGGCCAGCCACGCGTCCGCGAGGGCGTCGACGACCTCCGGGCCGGTGAGCACGTTGCCCTGGGCGGCCCAGCCGTCGCCGGTCCGCCCGCCGGCCCACGGATGGCAGGCCGGACCGGTCCAACTCGCGCCCGGACCGTCGGCTCCCACCACACCCAGCTGGCGGTGCTCCCGCTCGGGGTCGGCGGCGATCAGGCCGGCCACCACGTCGACGGCGGCCACCCCGGTGCGCAGCAGGGTCAGCCCCTGGGGGCGGTAGGCGAGGTTGACGTGCGCCTGGGTGGCCAGCGCGCCGATCTCGGCCTCCGCCGCCGGCACCAGCGCCCCGGCGGCGAGGAACTTGCTGGCCACGGCGACGCCGTGCAGGCGGCCGTCGGCCGAACGGGCGACGAGGGAGAAGGTCACCCGCCGAGACTAGCCGGGCTGTCCGCGTACGCCGATGGGTCAGAACGGTGGCGCGGCGGCCTCCGGTGGGGCGCCGTGCGCCCGGCGGGCGTCGGCGACCGCGACGCCACCGAGCACCAGGACCCCGACGGCGGTGGCGGCCAGACCGGGCAGGTGCAGCAGCGGTACGGCCGCCGCCGCCAGCACCAGCACGGCGATCCACCGGGACGGGGAGACCCGCCCGAACACCTCGTACTCGAAGCGGGCCCGACCGGCGAGGAACAGCGCCGGCCCGCCGAGCACCATGGCCAGCCACGCACCGGGAATCCGGATCAACGGTTCCTCGATGATCAGTTCGTAGCCGATCGCGGTGGCGGCCAGACCCACCACCATCACCAGGTGGGTGTCGGCCGCCGAGCGTCCGATGGTGGCCGGGTGACGGGCCTTCATCACCGCCTCGGCCAGGATCTGCCCGGCGCGCTGGACATAGATCCGCCACAGCACGATCGACGTGGCCAGCGCCAGCCCGAACGCCCACACGTGCCCCGACTCGTACGGCCCCTTGCTGTAGGCGAAGCCGGCCACCAGGATCGTCTCGCCCAGCGCGACGAGGAAGAACTGCTGGTACCTCTCCGCCAGGTGCTCCCCGGCGATCTCCCACTTGGAGATGGTCGACCGGCCCAGCCCCGGCACCGGCCAGCCGCACCGGGCGGCCGTGTACTCGATGACCAGCGCCGCCGTCCAGAGCTGCACCTGAGTGTTGGTCGGCAGCAGCGCCCCGCCGATCCACAACACCCCGGTGGAGGCGAACACCACCGTCATGCGCACCTTCAGGCGGCGGTACGGGTGCGGTCCCAGCGCCATCGACAGGATCAGCGGTCGGGACACCTGCGCGACCACGTACGCCACCGCGAACATCAACCCGGTCTCGGTGAACGCGCGGAGGATCGCCACCCCCATCACCATCGAACCCACCAGGGCGGTCAGCACGACGGTCTGCAGCGCCAGCTTGTACGGGTCGTACCGGCTGGTCGTCCACGCGGTGCCCTGCCAGACCGACCAGAGCGCGAGCAGCAACAGCAGCGTCTTACCGCTGCCGGTGACCGCCGCCCAGCCATGCTCCCGCGCCGGGCTCTCGGTCAGGTCCTCGAACGCGCGCGCGGAGATCCGGGTGAGCGCGAAGACGTAGACGAGATCGAAGAACAGCTCCAGGAAGGTGGCCCGGCCCGGCGTTGCCGCCGCCGGGACCGGCTCCAGGTGTCCCGCCCCCCTGGAACCCATGCTCAGCGGCCTGCGCCGGTGGTCCGGTCCACCTGGCAGTCGTAGCACCCGGTGGCGGTGCCGGCGGCCGGAAGCCGGCGATTCTGCCCAGTACGGGGATCTTGCTCGCGGACCCCGTCAACGGGCACGATCGATCGGTGACGAATCGATGGGGTATGACGGTGCCGCTGGGCGGGATCGCGCTGGCCGACCATGACGCGGTCTACGCGGCGCTCGACCGGGCCGGGTTCACCGACGTCTGGTCGTCCGAGGTGGCCGGGACCGACGCGTTCACCCCGCTGGCGCTGGCCGCGGCCTGGCAACCCCGGCTGCGGTTGGGCACCGCGATCACCCCGGTCTTCACCCGGGGCCCCGGTCTGCTGGCGATGAGCGCGGCGGCGCTGGCCGAGGCCGCACCGGGCCGATTCTCGCTCGGCATCGGCGCGTCCTCGCCGGTGCTCGTACGGGACTGGAACGCGGTGCGGTTCGACGAGCCGTTCCGTCGTACCCGTGATGTCCTTCGCTTCCTGCGGGCCGCGCTGCGCGGCGAGACGGTCGACGAGGTCTACGAGACGTTCACCGTGCGGCGTTTCACGCTGGAGCGGCCGCCGGCCGTGCCGCCGCCGATCCTGCTCGCCGCGCTGCGGCCGGGGATGCTCCGGCTGGCCGGCGCGGAGGCCGACGGGGTCATCCTCAACTGGCTCAGCGCCGACGACGTGCCGCGCGCCCTCGCCGAGCTGGGTGAGCGCCGCCCCGGATTCGAGGTCGCCGCCCGCATCTTCGTCTGCCCCACCGAGGACGCCGCGTACGCCCGAGCGCTGGGCCGGAGGCTGATCACCAGCTACCTCACCGTCGGGGCGTACGCCGAGTTTCACCGCTGGCTCGGCCGCGACACGGTGCTGGCGCCGATGTGGGAGGCGTGGGCGGCCGGTGACCGGCGCGGCGCCAACGCGGCGGTGCCGGACGAGGTGGTCGACGCGCTGGTGGTGCACGGCACGCCGGAGCGGTGTCGTGCCCAGGTGCGCCGCTACGCCGACGCCGGTGTGGACGTGCCGGTCTTCGCGCTGCTGCCCACCCCCGAGGTCGCCGCCGGCGGCGCGACCGCGCTGCTCACCCTCATCGCCCAGTTGGGCGTCGAACCGGTGGGAGCGTCCGCATGAATCTCACCGACCGGATCGTGGTGGTCACCGGCGGCGCCGGTGGCATCGGGGCCGCGCTGTCGCGCCGGTTCGCCGCCGAGGGTGCCGCCGCCGTGGTGGTCGCCGACCTGGACGCCGACGCGGCCCGCGCGGTGGCCGAGGGCATCGGCCCGGTCGCGCACGCCGCCGCCCTCGACGTCACCGACGAGGACCAGGTCCGCGCGTTGGTCGCCGACACCGAGAAGCGGTACGGCCGCATCGACCTGTTCTGCGCCAACGCGGGCGTGACCACCGGCGGGGGAGTGGAGGTCGACGACGCCGGTTGGGACCGGGCGTGGCGGGTCAACGTGCTCGCCCACGTCTACTCGGCCCGTGCGGTGCTGCCCGGGATGCTCGCCCGTGGCGGCGGCCATCTGCTGCACACCTGCTCGGCGGCGGGCGTGCTCACGGCGGTGGGCGACGCCGCGTACACCGCGACGAAACACGCCTCGGTGGGTTTCGCCGAGTGGCTGGCCATCACCTACCGGGACCGGGGCATCCGGGTGAGCGCGCTCTGCCCGCAGGGTGTGGACACTCCGATGCTCGCCGACGGGATCGTCGAGGGTCACCTCGGCGCCCGGGTGATCGCCGCCTCCGGCGCGGTGCTCACCCCCGACGAGGTCGCCGAGGCGGCCGTCGCCGGGCTGGCCGAGGAGCGTTTCCTGATCCTGCCGCACCCGGAGGTCGCCGACTACGCGCGCCGCCGGGCCGAGGACCCGGACGGGTGGCAGGCCGGCATGCGCAAGCTGGTCCGCCGCCTGACCGCCTGACACCGACCTGCCGCTACCGCTGCGGGACGCGCCCGGCGGCGAGCAGGTGCGCGCTCGACCCGACCAGCGCCGGTTCGCTGCTGTACACCTGGGCGAGGTCCACCGCGGCGGCGAAGACGGCGTCCTGCGTCGGCCCGCCCGCCGCCGCGTCCGCCGCCGTCCACGCCGGGCCTTCGACGTCGTGGACGACCACCCCGGTCAGCCCCGCCTCCGCGCACTCGTCGGCCACCTCCTCGGCGCGATGGAAGTAGGCGTGGGTGAAACCGATCCGCGGATCGTTGGTGCCGTCGGTCAGCAGGGTCCGTGCCTCCGCGAGTGTCCTGGCGTCCAGTCGTCCGGTGGCCGCGAAGTCCAGCGCGCCGGCGAAACGGGAGATGGCCGCGGCCACGACGCGACCACCGGGACGGGTGACCCGGACGGCCTCCCGCAGCGCCCGCAGCCGATCGGCGCGTCGCACCAGGCGTACTCGCCGGTGCCCCCACCGACGTCCAGGACGCGAGCGCCCGGGCCGGGCAGGAGATCCCCCAGGAGCTGCATCGTGCGGATCCACTCCAGGCGTGCCTGCGGCCGGCCGGTGAGCCGCTGATCCTCGCGGTAGCGCTGCGTGTAGTAGTCGATGATGTCGCTCGAATGCTGATCCACGCTCTGATGGTCATCGTTGTCCGGCGCGCGGGCCAGCGGATTACGGTGGTGCTCGGGTGCCCGTCCGCCGCGCAGATCAGGACTACTGCCGAGCGGCGGTCACCAGGGTCATCCGCCGGGGCGCGGGCGCGTGGCGGACGTGGCGGAAGCCGACCTCGGCGAGGCGGTCGGCCACCCAGTCCGGCGCGATGCGCAGCTTGCGGTACGCGCTGGTGGACAGTGTCCAGTCGCGCTGGGCCGTCCGTTGGTGGAGCAGGTCGTGGACGGTGACGACGTCCGGCCCGTACTCCAGGATGCAGGTCAGGATCGTGTCGGCGTCGGAGTGCACCGGGATGATCCGACTCGTTCCGGTACGGCTCGTGCTGAGGTCACGGAAGCTGAGCACGAGGCGACCGCCCGGGGTCAGGGCGGCGTACAGATCGGCCAGGAGTTGGGTGACGGCCGTGCGGTCCGGCAGATGGGTGAGCGTGTCTCCCATGCATACGGCCAGCTCGGCGGTGCCGGCGGGAAGATTCGCCGCGACCTCGCACAGGTCGTCCTGGACGACGCGGATGGCCGGATGGTCACCGGCGTAGAGCTCCAGTTCGGCCAGGAGCTTGGCGCTGCTGTCGACCGCCAGGATGGTCGGATGACCCATCCGGGCCAGGGCGATCGACTGGAAACCCGAGCCGCAGCCGAGGTCGACCGCGACGCCGGTGCCGGTCGGCTCGGCGACGCCGGCGCGACGGAGAACACCGAGCTGCTCCTCGACCAGGGCGGCGTGGGGCGCACCGAACATCCACGTGTAGTGGTCGGCGAGAAAGCCGTCGTAGTGCTGGTCCATCGGCGCTCCCACCCGGTTGCCTGCCGCCGTCCTGGTCTCGTTGGCCCTGAGTAGTTCACACGAGCCGGAACGGACCCATCCCCCGTCAACGGGAGCACACTCCCCTGCACAGGGGAGGAGGAGTCCGTTCATCGCCACCCACCATGGCGTCATGACTGTCGCCGCTCGCACGCGCCGATCCGCCGCCGCTCCACGCAGAGGCTGGGCGATGGCGTGCGCCGTCTTCGTCGTCGGTGCGGTGGCGCTGCGCCTGTACTGGATCGCGGGTGGCCGGTGGGGCTACACCGCCTGTGACCGCACTGATCTGGTCGACCCGGCGGGTGGCTGCGGGGCGGACCGCGTCGAGACGCTGCCGTTCTGGGCGGGATGGGGAGCGGTCGGAGTCGGCGCCATCCTCGCGGTGGTGATCGTGTGCGCGGTCCGCTTTCCCGGCCGCACCGCGACCACGGCCAGCTGGGCCGCGGCCTGGCGACTGTCCCTCGTGTTCACCGACGATGCCGTCACCCGGTGGTACATGATCTTCCTGTCCGCCCTGTCGATGGGGTTGGCCCTGTCAACGCTCGGGCTCGTGCATCGCTGGGGACAACGGGTGCCTCGGTCGGTCCCGCTGCTCGGGGGTCGTCCGATCCCGGCGCGCCCGATCGTGCTCGTCGTACTGACCGGGGGCTGGCTGCTGGTCGCCATCTGCGCGTACTTCCTCCTGAACCAGAGGTTCCATCTGGTGCACTCCACCTGGGTGGGAATCGGGGAGGACGAGCCGGCACATCCGCCGCCCGACTGGGAGGTCCTGCGGTACTACGCCCCACTCCTAGCCTGGGGCCCCCTGGTCCTGGCAGTAGCCACCGATTACCAAAAGCGCGTACGGCGAGCGACCACCCGCTCTCGGTGATCAAGAGGTTTGCGTCAGGAACGGGGCCAGATCTGACGCAAACCTCTTGATCACCGAGGGGAGTGGGGGGTGCGGGAGGAGTGGGGGGTGCGGGATTGGCGGAGGGGGGACGGGTGGATGGACCAGAGCACGCGGCGCCACCAGGGGCGGGCCGCGCGCAGTGTCGCCACGTACTGCGTCGCTGCCGCGGCGGCGCGGGCCGCCTGGTCGGCTGTTGCGGCGCCGGGGGCGAAGCCCACCTGGTTGAGCAGGGCCGCCAGGTCGTCGACTGTCGCTTCCGGTGCCGCGGCCGGCACACCGCCGACGCCGCTGCTCGGTGTGCCGGCCGCGCCCGGCGCACCGCCGACGTTCGCGGCCGGGGCGCCGGGCACGGCGGCGTCATCGTCCGTGACGGCGCTGCCCGAGGCGCGCCGCGCGTCGGCCAGGGCCCGGCGGGCTTGGCCGGCGACCTCGGTGGCGGCCAGGTCGTCGCCGACCGGCCGACCGGCCAGCCGCAGCGCGTCGGTGACCTCCCGCCAGGCCCCGGCGATGCGCTGGCCCGGATCACCCTGCGCCAGGCGGGTCCGGGTGAGCGAGCGGCGCATCGCCAACAGGGTGAGCAGCAACGCCCCCACCAGCAGCAGCAGGCCACCGCCGCCCCCGGCGACCAGCACCGGCGTGGACAACCCACCGCTTACGGGTGGCCCGTCGGAGGCGGCCACCGGCTCCGGCGAGGCGGTCGGCTCCACGGTGGGCGCCGGCGCCTCCGACGGCGGTGGATCCTCCGGTGCCGGCCGGAAATCCTCCTCGACCGGCCTCGGCTCCTCGTTCGGGCGGGGCATCGGGTCGAACGGCACCCAACCCAGGCCGTCGAAGAGCACCTCCGGCCAGGCGAACGCGTCACCGGCCCGCACCGGCCCCTGGCCGGTGGACCGGAAGCCGACCACCACCCGCGTCGGTAGCCCGCTGAGCCGGCCGAGCACCGCGAACGCCGCCGCGAACTGCTCCGACGTGCCCTCCTGCCCGCCGCCGTCACGCGGTCCGAAAAGGAAGAAACCCAGGTTCGGGTACGCGTGCCCGCTCGGCGCGTCGGCAGCGACCCGGTAGTGCTCGCCCAGGAACTGCTCGATCGCGGACGCCCGCGCGAACGGGGCGCCGTTCTCCTCGGCGAGTTGCGCGGCCAGCCGGCGCAGCGTGTCGGGCACCCCGTCGGCGACCCGCAGCACCCGGGCCACCTCGTCGCCGGCGGGCACGTTCGCCGTGGTCAGCAGGTTGTTGCCCGGGCGCTCGCGAGCCGACTCCACCGTGTAGCGCAGCCCCGGCGTCAGCCCCTCCGGCCGGATCAGCGTCCCGGTCGCCGGGTCGTACGCCACCCGCGCGCCGCTGACCTCGCGGGGCGTCGCCACGGCGGGCAGCAGTCGACCACTCAGCTCCGCCACGGTGATCTCCTGCCGGACGGTCTGCACCGTGTTGTCCCGCGCCGGCATGCTGGCCGGCAGGATCCGGCCCGCGTTGCGGTACGTCGCGCCGACCCGCCAGGTCACCCCGTCGTAGTCGCTGAGCACCGCCAACCGGATTCGCGCGCGGTCACCGTCGGCCGCCGCCGCTGCGTCCTCCGCCGGCACCGTGCTCACGTCGAGGAGTTTCTGCTCCGGGTGCAACGCCCAACCGGAGATCCTGATCAAGGGGTTCTCGTCGAGCGACTGCACCTGCGGCGGCTCCACGTACCGGCGTGGGTCCACCGGCCGGCCGTCGACCTGCCCGGCGACCACCGGGCCGAGCAGTGCGACCAGCCCGACCACCAGGGCCACACCGAGCGCCGAGGCGACGGCGAGTCGCAGCCGCACCGCCGCGCGTACCCGGGGGGCCAGGTCGGCGCTCGGATCGCCGCCGGCCGCCGCCGGACCCGCCGGCACCGCCAGGCCGACCGCCGCGACAGCGACGAACGCCACCGTCACCCCGACCGCCGGCGCGGCGTTCGGTCCGACCACGTAGAGGGCGGCGGCGTACAGGCCCGCCGCCGGCAGGTAGCCCAGCAACACCCGACCGGTCCGCAGCGCCACCTCCGCGCCGGCCAACCCGGCCAGCCAGGCCGCGACCACCGGCACCAGCACCGTGTCCGGAGTCGGCTCCACCGGAATCATCGCGGTGAGCAGCCGGGGGATGCCGTTGCGCGCGGCGTCCGCGGTGACCTCCAGCAGGCTGCCCGGCAGGTCGGCGCGGGCGGCCGCCAGCCGCAGCGACAGCAGCGTCCAACCGGCCATCGCGGCCACCGACACTGGCGCCACCAGCCAGGACGGCAGCCGCCGGGCGGCCACGCTGACCAGCACCGAGCCGACCGCGGCGCCGACGACCAGCCGGGTCAGCAGGTCACCGGCGTACACCCGACCGAGCACCACCCCGGCGAGCGCGGTCAGCCCGATCAGCGCCAGCGGGACCACGGCCGCCCGCAGCACCCGTGTCACCACCGGCGCACCCCGTCCCACTCGGCGGCGAACTGCTCCCCGTCGGCCGCGTCGACCACCACCAGGCCCGCCGCGCCCGGCGGTGTCGGCTCGGCCGCGCCGAACACCCCGACCACCACCGACGGGTACGCGCCGCGCAGCGCGCCGACGTGCCCCAACTCGGCCCGGCCACCCGGCCCGGTCAGGACGACAAGCGTGTCGCCGAGCTGGTCCTGCCGCAGCCGGGTGGTGGTCGCGCGCAACGCGTCGTCGTCGTCGGCGAGTTCGGCGGCGGCGAGCCGGTCCAACGGCCCGAGCGCGGCGTCACCGTCGCCCCGCTCGGCGAGTTCCGGGACGACCAGCAGCAACACCACCGGCAGGTCGGCGCGGTGCGCGGCGGTGACGATCGACGCGGCCGCCTCGCAACCCGACTCGAACGACTCCGCCACACCGTCCACCCGCTGCGGGTGCGCGGTCGCGCGGTTGTCCAGCAGGACGACGAGACGCGGCAGGCTGGTGTCCACATTCTCCCGCACCATCAGCTCACCCACGCGCGCGCTGGTACGCCAGTGCACGCGGCGCAACTCGTCGCCCACCACGTACTCCCGCAACGAGTCGAAGGTGATCGACCCGTGCGGCACCCCGTCCACCCGGCCGTCGAGGCTGCGTCCCGCGCCGGTCGGCACCGCCGTCAGCGGATGGATCCGCGGGTGCACCCACACCGGTGCCGTCGGGCCGTACGGGCGGGCCAACGCCACCAGCCCCAACGGATCGCGCCGTGTCACCCGCAGCGGCCCCACCGGCACCACCCCGCGCCGGTCGGTCGGCACCTCGTAGCGAACCTCGGTGTCCCGGCCGGGCCGCACCCGTAGCAGCGGCACCGGCACCGTGCGGTCCCCGCACCGGTCCTCGGCCAGCAGGTTCGCCGACCGCAGCCGGCCGGTGTTGCGGACGGTCACCGTCATGCTCGCCGGCTCGCCCCGCGCCACCCGGTCCGGGTCGGCCCGCCGGGTCACCGTCAGGCGGGGTCGCCAGGCCGCGACCAGCGCCGCGTAGCCAACCGCCGCGCCGGCCGCCGCGCCGAGCAGCGTCAGCTCGGGGTACGCGAACCGGAAGCCCGCCCCCAGCAGGACGACGGCGGCGACGAGCAGCCCGACCCCTCGGGCGGTGATCCCCATGCCGCTGCTGCCGGTCAGCCCTGTACCGGAGCCGGCTGCCCCGACGGCAGCGGCACCGGCACCGACGCGACGGCCTGGCGCAGCACCTCCGCAGCGGTCACCCCACGCACCTGGGCGTCCGGGGTGAGCAGCAGCCGGTGCGCGAACACCGACTCGACGAGCGCCTTCAGATCCTCCGGCATGATCCAGCCCCGCCCGTCGATCAGCGCGTACGCGCACGCCGCCCGGGTCAACGCGATCACACCTCGGGGGCTGACGCCGACCCGCACCTGCGGGTGGGTGCGGGTGGCGGCGGCCAACCGGACCGCGTACGCGTAGAGCGGCTCGGCGATGTGCACCCGACGGGCCATCCGGACCATCTCCCCGACGGTGGCGGTGTCGGTCACCGGGGCGAGCGCCTCCGGAGACCGCACGGTCGCGCCGCGCAGCACCTCCACCTCGACGGCCTCGTCCGGGTAGCCGACGGAGAGCTTCACCAGGAACCGGTCCAGTTGCGCCTCGGGCAGCCGGTAGGTGCCGTCCATCTCCACCGGGTTCTGCGTGGCCACCACCAGGAACGGCGACGGCACCGGATGCCGGACACCGTCCACGGTGACCGTGCGCTCCTCCATCACCTCCAGCAGCGCCGACTGGGTCTTCGGTGACGCCCGGTTGATCTCGTCGGCGATGACGATGTTGGCGAAGACCGGCCCCGGATGGAACTCGAAGTCCCGGCTCGCCTGGTTGAAGATGGTCACACCGGACACGTCCGAAGGGAGCAGGTCGGGCGTGAACTGGATCCGCCGCCACTGGCCCTTCACCGTGGCGGCGATGGCCCGCGCCAGGGTCGTCTTACCGACCCCCGGTACGTCCTCCAGCAGCACGTGACCCTGCGCGAAGAGCGCCGTCAACGCCAGCCGCACCACCTGCGGCTTGCCGAGCACCACCGCGTTGACGTTCTCGGCCAGCCGGGCGGCCAGGGCGGCGAAGCCCTGGACCTCCGGCTGGGTGAGCGGCTCGTTGGTGTTCACGGTCGGCGGTGCTCCTTGCCTGGTGGATCAGCAGGTGGGCAGGACGTTGATGTTGTCGCCGCCCTCCAGGTTGAGCCAGGCCCACGGGATGTAGTTCTTCCCGCTGTACTCGACCTGCACCCACCAGGTGCTGTGCTTCTGACTGTTGTAGATCCAGGAGTCGACGTCCTCACCCGACTTCTTGCAGTACGCCTGGAGCCGGCGGCCCGGCTTGGCCCAGCCCACCTGCTTGTCGTTGTCCTGCCGGGTGACGGAGAAGATCTCGTTGCCGTTGCGGCCGTCGACGTCCTTGTTGCAGTAGGTGCGCTGGTCGCCGTCCGGCCCGTTGTTGCAGGTGGCGATGCCGTACAGCGGCTGCGTGTCCTGCGCCCTCGTCGCGTTGCCCTTGCCGGCGGCGTTGCTCGCCGTCACCGTGAACGTGTACTTCGTGCCCGGCGTCAACCCCGGCACCGTGATGCTGGAGCACGCCCCGGTCTTCGCCGGCTCACCCGGCGTGCTCACCGAGCAGGTGGCCTTGCCGCCGCCCGCGTCCACCGTGAACGTCACCGTCGCCGCCGTGGCGGTCGCCGACGAGCCGGTCACCGTGACCCGCGGCTCGGCGACCGTACGCGCCGTCGTCGTGGCCTCCGGACCGGGACCGGCCTCGTTGACCGCCTTCACCTTCACCGCGACGTTCTGGCCGTTGCCCAGACCGGTGACGGTGGCACGGGTGTCGGTCGCCTCACTGACCCGCCCACCGACGTCCACCAGATACTTCGTCACCGGCCGGCCGTTCGCCTCCGCCGGCGCCCACTGCACGGTGACCGCGCCCGGCTGGTCGGCGACCGTGCCGGCGCGCAGATCGAGCGGCTTGCCCGGCGCCGCGAACGGCACCACCGTGTTACTGACCGGTGAGGCCGCCGAACCGGCGCCCTTGTCGTTGACCGCCACCACCGTGAACGCGTACTGGGTGCCGAACTCCAGCTCCCCGGCGGGCACCACCAGTTCGGTCTTCGTCGACTCGCCGGCCGGCGCGTTCGTACCCGCCGAGCTGGCCGTCACGGCGTACTTCGCGATCTTGTTGCCCTGCCCGTTCGCCGCCGGCCACTTCACCAGCACCGTGCCGTCCGGCCGCTCCTTCGCGGTCACGCTGGCCGGCGGATCGGGAACGGCGGCGGTCGGGGTCACCGGGTTGCTGCTGCGCGACGGACCGTCGCCCTTGGCGTTCACGGCGTGCACCGCGAACCGGTACGTCTCGCCGTTGGTGAGGCCCTTGACCTCCACCGCACGCTGGTTGGCGCCCACCTCCAGGCGCTGACCGGCGCCCTCCACCACGTACTTCATGATCTCGGCGCCGTTCGCGGCGGCCGGCCGCCAGCTCACCCGGGCCTGGGCGTTGCCGGCGGCGGCGGTGACGCTGCGCGGTGCGCTCGGCTTACCCACCCGGGGCTTCTTCGGCGGGGGCGGCGGCGGGGGAGTCGGCGGCGGGTCACCGCCGAGAACGTCATTGGCGTACTTGTCGACCTCGCGCACCTGGTGCTTGTCGTCCACCACCCGGGCCGTCGCCGCGTCGGGGGAGTTGATGAACAGGTGGTTCTCGCGGACCTCCAGCTCCAGTGGCCCGTTCGCGCGGCTACGGATGGTGTCGACCAGTTGGCCACCGGCGTCGAAGGAGTAGATCGTGCCGGTCGCCTCGTCGGCGCAGTAGAACCGGTCCGCCCAGGCCACCGCCGGGCTGAGCCGGTCGCCGCTGCCCGGCACCGTGAACGCCCGCTCCTCACCACCGTCACCCACCACCAGCACCCGCCGATCCGCGGTCACGGTGACCGGGACACGCGGCCCGCTGGTGCGCGGGGCCAGTTCCGCCGGCCCGGACAGCGTCAACGGCGTCGGACGCACCACGCCGCGCTGCACCCGCACCAGCTTCCCCGCCGTACGGTCGAGCACCGCCACACCGTCGTCCAGCGTGGAGACGACCAGCTCGTGGCTGGGCTCCGCGACGTCGTACGTCTCGACCCGCTCCGGGCTGAGCCCGCCACCGGCGGGCGTGCCCGAGGCCGGTGCGGACGGCAGCTTGGCGGCGGTCACCACGGACACGGTGCCCTCGCTGGGCACCGCGATCCACAGTCGCCCCTCACCGTCGAACGCGCCGCCGGTGATGCCCGGCGGGTAGCGCACCGGTTCGCCGACCGGCGTCAGTGAGCGCGGGTCGAGCTGCCGGACGATGCCCTGCACGGCGTCGACGACGAACGCCGCGTCCTCGTGCAGGGCGACGCTCACGCCGAGGCCGGGGGTGGTCGGGGTGGTCGCGGTGAGCTGCAGGGTGGCCAGGTCCAGTGAACTGACCTGCCCGGTCTGCAGGTCACGCAGGATCAGCAGCCGATCGGTCTGGGTGACCTGCATCGGGTGCCGGGCCGCGCCGGGGATCTCGGTGCGGGTGTCGACCCGGGCGGTGACCCCGTTGACCCGGGCCAGCTCACTGCGCGCCGCGCTCCACAGCCAGGAACTCGCGTCATAGTTGGCCACCGCGTTGTCCGCCGCCCCCAACCCCAGGACGGTCAGCCCCATGGCGGCCAGCAGCGCGGTCACCGTGCCGACGGTCACCAGCCCGCCGCGCAACCGGGACCGGGAGCGGGGGGCGTCGGTCCGTATGGCGTCGTCGATGCTGGCCACAGCCGGCTGCCTCCCCTGAGTCGTGGCAGGTGGCGCGCCTCGCGGCAACCCCTCCCCTGAGCCGGGTGCCATCATATGGCCCGGCCGGGAACGGGGGAACCCGCACCGTCACCCCTGTGGATACCCAGCGTGTGCGTTGTGGACAGCCCCTCAGCTCGGCGGGGTGGCCCGCTCCCGCGCCGTGCAGACCTGCCCCGAGGTGGCGAAGCTGTCGGTGGAGTACACCGCCAGCACCGTGAAGCAGTAGTCCACCCGCGTGCTCAGCCCGTTGACCGTGTAGCTCGTCCGGCCCGGCTCCACCGTGGCCATCACACCCAACGCCGAACCGGCCCGACCACCGGCCACCATGAACGGCACCGTCCCGCCGGCCGGGTCCGTCCAGCTCAACGTGATCGTGACCGAGTTGTCACGTAACTTCAGGTCCCCCGGAGGCGGCCCGGCCACCGTCGGCGTCACCGACGCCACGGGCGCGGCCCCGATCGGCGGAGCGTCGTCGCGGGTCAACACCACCGCGCCCAGGCCGGCCAGAGCCACCACGGCCACCCCGGCGGCCACGACCGCGCCGATCAGCGTCGCCCGGTTGCGGCCCGCCGACCCGCCGCCCTCCTCGGCGTACGCCAGTCGGTACGGCTCCGGCCCCAACTGGTACGGCTGATCCGGATACGGCTCCGGAACGGGGTGAGGGTGATGGTCGGCCGGTCGAGGGCCCGCGGCGGCCAGTGGCGGATGCGGCACCTGGTCGTTGCCCGCGCCGCTCGCCAGCGGGACGGCCGGCAGCACCACCGTCGCGGCGTCGGTCGGGTCCAGTCGTGACGCGGCCGCACGGTCGACGTCGGGCGGGAGCGGTTCCGTTGCCCCGGCGTTCGCCGACGGCTGTGCCTGCGGGGCCGCGCCGCCACCCCACGGCGGCGCCGTCAACCCCCACGGGGGTACGGGCGGCGCGCTCACCGGCGGCGCGGAGACCGGATGGCGGTACGGCGGCCCGGACACGGGCCCGTAACCGGGCGGCGCGGACACCGGGTAGGTGTGCCCGGGCGGCGCGGACACGGGCTCCCCGTGCGCTGAGGGCCCGGACACGGGGTACGGATTCGCGGGCGGTCCGGAGACTGGGTGCGGATGGGCTGGCGGCGCGGAGACCGGGTAGGGGCGGGCCGGCGGCCCCGAGACCGGGTGCGGGGGCGTCGGCGTTGCGCCGACCGGCTGGGTGGGTGGTCCGCTCGCCGGTCGCGCCGGCCCGGTGTCGTCGCGTACCTCGGCACCTGACCCGCTCGCCCCGACCGGTCTGGTCGTGGCTCGGGCGGCATCCTCGGCGAGCAGCGGCTCGATCTGCTGTACCTGGATCGTCGGGTTGTCCCATCGGGGCGCCGGCTCCGGGGGCGTGGCGGCGGGCACCGGGGCCGACGGCCCGGGCGGCACGTCGACCACTGGACGGGGTGCCTGGTCGCCCACACGTTGGCGCGGCGGCACGGCCGGACCGGACTGCGGTCGCTGGACCGGTCGATCCGCTGGCTGTGTCGGCCGGGCGGGTGTTGGTCTCGGCGGTCCGGCGAGGCTGGTACGCGGGGCGGGCACGGCGGGTGCGCGTACTCCAGGAGGGTTTGCCGGGGACGCGGCCGGCGGCCCCGAGGGAGCCCACGGCGACGCGGCGGCCGGGGTGTCATCCGCCGCCGGCCGCATCGCGGCCAAGGTCGCCAGCGACAGCGTCGGACCGGACAGCGCCGACTGGCTGGCGGCATCGGTCGGTGCCGGGCTCGCTGCCGGCGACGGGCCGGGGGCGGCCTCGCCGAGGTAGGCGCGGGCGGCACGCACCGCGGGATGGTGCTCGCCGAGCGCGGCCGGCCCGGCGGTGGCGACGCGGGTGTAGTTGCGTCGGGCCTCGTGCCGGTTGCCCAACTCCTCGGCGACCTCGGCCAGCTCGAAGGCGAGCGCGAGCAGCACCGGGTCGGAGTGCTCCCAACGCCGCTCGCCCGCCGCGAACGCCTCCTCCAGCACCCGGCGGGCAGCCAACGGGTCGTCCGCCTCGCGGTGCAGCCGTGCCAGCAGGTGCGCGGTGTGCAGCATCTCGGGGTGGTCCTCGCCGAACTGCGGGCGAGCCGATTCGACGGCCTCCGCCAACAGCTGCCAGGCGGCGCTGAGGTCACCCGCGGCACGCAGGGCGAGGGCCTGGTGCTGGGCGGCTGCCAAGGGAGAGGGATGGGCCACGGGGCAATGCTGCCGGCAGAGGGCGGCCGACCGCTACCCGGACACGCCTGCGACGGCTCGTCGGTGACCCTCGGAAAGCCGGTCTGAGCGGCGGTGGGAGCGCCTCGGCGGGGAGGGTGCACGGCGATGTGCATGATCCACGGGCGGCGTGTACAGTAACTCCCCGTGCGGCCCGCTGGGCCGGCCTTCGGATGCGAAGATCATCTGGGTCGGCGAGGTAGGCTGAACGTGCAAGTCCGGGTGGCGGAATGGCAGACGCGCTAGCTTGAGGTGCTAGTGCCCGTATAGGGCGTGGGGGTTCAAGTCCCCCCTCGGACACGCAAACCCCTGCGAAGCATTCAAGGTCAGCGATTGATTTGCTTGTTGCGGGCTGTCGGAGCGCGCTGGCGTGGGACCCGCGCCAGCGCGCTGACCGTCGTTCTATCGGTGCGGTTGGTCTCCAACATCGTCTCGTCGAGTTCCAGGGCGATGCTGCTCTGATGGCAGATGATCGTGATCGAGTGGTCGCGGAGGAATCGGGCGAGGTCCTGCGGTTCGGTGGATCGCTGAAGGTGCGCGAGTTCCAGTCGGATCTTGGGATCGGCGCTGCCGATCTGGCCTATCTTTGTGAGGGCGTGGGCGACGATGACGTCTTCGCGCAGGTGCAAATTCGCGGCCGGGCGTGTGGCAGGGTTCTGGGCGCTGGTGTGGCCGTGCCGGCACCGGTAGCACGGGTTGCCGTGGCTCCACTGGGATTCCATGCTCCGTCCGCACTGCCCGCAGTGCAGGAGACCCACCAGCAGGTAGGCGCGCCTGGCGCCGTCACCGGGCTGGGCGAGCGCGGTGACGGCTTGGGCGGCGACGAAGTCGGTCACGCTGACCAGGGCCGGGTGGGTGGGTTTGGCGGAGATCGCCCACTGGGTCCCGGCGTTGAGCCTGCGGGCCTGCAGCAGGCCGGGTAGTTCGTGCTGGGTCTGTTCGTGGTCGGTGCGGTGGCGGTTCCAGACCTGCCGGCCGGTGTAACGGGGGTTGGCGAGGATCGCCGCGACGGTCCGGAGTCGCCAGCCGTCGCCGGGGCGGTGCGGGTTGCGGTCAGGGTCGGCGGCGGACGGGCACGGCACGCCCTTGTCGTTGAGCGATCGGGTGATACCGGCGATGCTGTGTCCGGCGAGGCGCTGGGCGAACATCCACGCGACGTGCGGGCCGGTGCGCGGGTCGGGCTCGAGGCGGTGTAGTCGTCGTCCCCATCGTGCGTGGGCGCGGTTGGGGTGTGCTCCGGCGTCGACGAGCTGGTATCCGTAGGGTGGTCGGCCGCCGAGGTAGCGGCCCTGCTCGCGGGTCTGTGCCTGCATCGCCATGGTGGTACGGAAGCGAGCACGCTGGACTTCGCGTTTGGCCTGCGCTCCGAGCAGCATCAGCAGCGCTTGATGGGTGGTGTTCTGAAAGTCGAGCGGCCCGTCGGTCTCGGGCAGCCACAGGTGTACGCCGTGCCGCTGCAACACCGCGGCCACGTGTATCGCCTGGCTGCCGGAGAACGCCCGCGCATACTCACCGACGACGATCGCGTCGAAGCCCCGGTCAGGGTCGGTCACCGCGGCGAGCAGCGCTGCGGCTTGAGGCCGGTCGATCCAGGACAGTTCGCGGGTGTGGCCGACGTCAAAGAACTGCGCGACGATCCGGCCCCGGCCGGCGACGAGTTCACTTGCGACGTCGAGCTGCCAGCGCCGCGAGGACACCGGGTCCTGATAGTCCTTGGTCGAGACCCGTCCGTAGAACGCGAACCTGAGCCCAGCCGGCACCCGGCTCCCACGCTGGCGCACGCGTGGCTTCTTGCCCTCGACCCACGCGGCGAGGAGATCCTTCTCACCGACAGGTGGTGCGGGTGCCATGTCGATCATTGACTGTCCTGGCGTAGTCGTTGACGAGTGTGCATGAGGGCGAAGCCAAGCAGGTTGAGCCCTTTCCACCGGCTTGGGTCGGCGGCGAAGGGGTCGTCGGCGGTGAGTCCGATGCCCCAGATCCCGTCGAGAGGGCTGGCTTCGACGAGGATCCGGTCGCCGGTGCCGAGCAGGTAGGCCCGCAGATCGGCATGCTGGCCGAACTTCGCGACGCTGCCCTCGACCACGATGCCGTATCGGTTGGCCTCCCAGACGGGCTGGTCGAAGCCCTGCACCTGCCATCCCAGCGTCTTGGCCCGGTGCGGATACGACGCGGTCAGGACCTGCTCGGCGATGCTCGTGTCGCCGAACAGGATGGCTTTGGCCCACATCATGTAGTGCTCGGCGGTGGCGAACTCGCGTCCGTCGATCGCAAATCGGGCGGGCCACCACTGGCTCAGGCAACCGGCGCCGACGCTGCCGTCCGGCTGCGGCTGGTGTCCCCAGAAGTGCAGGAACTTCACCCGCCGGCCGGAAGTAACGAGGTCGACCAGGTCGGTAACGGTACGCGGATCCACGGCCGCTAGTTTGGCGGATCGACGCGCCGGACCGCAGCCGATATTCCAGCGGCGGCGACCGGCTGCCCAGCACCGTCACCGCCTAGGCTGTTTGCCGTGGCTGTCTCGTGCTGGCATGATCCCGGCCATGATCGAGAGAATCGAGTCCTCGGTCCGCCCGTGAGCGTGACAACCGAGCCTGGATCGCTCGGACCCCAGATCAGTCTGTTCGACCACGCCCTGCGCCTGCATCGGCCAGATCCGGGATCTCCTCCTCCGCGTGACGGCGAGCCGTATCCGGACGACGAGCGTCACCCGCGGCGGCGTCGATCGAAAACCCGGCGAGATCGGCGACTCGACGGTGCTGACGTTGCCGTCATTCTCGACGCGCACTTCGGCACGGCCGATGCGCCACCGAACGAACTCGTTGACGCGTTCTGTGACGTCGATGTCCCGATCCATCGGAACGAGCACATCGCAGCGGCAGCCCTGCGCGCGGATCGGCAGCGGGTTCGGAAAACCGGCCGGTGGCTGGTGCGGCACAGCACTGATCGATGTTCCGCGACAGTCGGGCTGGCGCTGCTCGCCACCGATTGGGCAGATAACGACGTTCCGCTGATCCAGACGATCGGCCTGCTGTCGGACCGGTTTGGGCCGCTGGCCGCCGAGGCGCTACAACGTCGCCGCGAGGGCGGACAAGCCCTGTTGTGGTTGGCCCAACGCGTTACCGGTTGGGGAAGGGTGTACGTCATCGAGGCGCTCTGCCGCCACGGTGCCGCCGCCTCCCGTCAGTGGCTGCGACGTCATGCCTGCGACGGCGACTTCCTCAACGGCTACTTCGCGGGCAAGGTCGCCACGACAGCCCATCTCCATGAGGCATCATCGGCAGCGAGGTCGACGATGACCTGGTCGATCACACGGGCCGGCTGTTGAGGATCATGGCGGACTGCGGTGGCATGGGCATGACTTTGGAGCACTATCCGCCGGCATCGGCCGTGCTCGCCGCCCACGTGGCTCACCTCGTCCGGCAGGCGCCGACCGTGAGTAGGTACGTCGACGCGGCGGTCATCGCGGACCACCTGACGGAGAAGGCCCGGAACGATCCGGATGCACTGCAGAGCACCGAGACGAGCTGGTGCGGCAGTACCTCGCGGTCCTCGATCGGCAGGACTGGCGCGACGCGATCCGCGCCGGCCTCGACCCGGACAGCGACCTCTACTCCTGGTTCGCCGGCGACGTAGCAGCGCGGCTGCAGCGGGTCTGTCAAACGAACGGTGTAACCCAGGTTGTTGAGGGCTACTTTCGGCCCGCGGTCAGGCGTCCTTCGAAGGCCATCTCGAAGGCGTTCAGAGCGGATTTCCAGCGCATCGTCCACCGTCGCGGGCCCTGCCCGGTCGGGTCGAGGCTCATCACGGCGAGGTAGACGCATTTGAGGGCGGCGCCCTCGTTGGGGAAGTGGCCGCGGGCGCGCACGGCGCGGCGGATCCGAGCGTTGACGCTCTCGATGGCGTTGGGAGTGGCGGCGGCGCGGTGGCGTTGGAGGCGGTTGATGCCGAACTCGCCGTGCCGTTAGCGAGAGAGCCCCGGGTCTCCGCGATTGCCGGCCTGTCAGCAACGCGGTAAGCAGCAGTTCGTCGCGTCATGCAGGTCCTGGTGCGGGGGGCGGCCGGCCTGGCAGCCAGCGTCCCGCCAGATCCTCGTCGAGTCGTACCAGTGGTCGGTGGCTGCGAGATCGAGGACGCGAGCAGGTAGGTGTGGGAGGGCGGCGGAGGCCGCTGCACGAGACAGGTTGGTCCCGGGTGCGCTGACGCCCAGGCAGGTCGCGAGTGCCTCGATGACCTCACGGAGGCTGACCGGGCGTGGGTGATTCGCGTGGTACATCGCGCCGTGCGGGAATTTCGGCCGGTCCAGCGCCAGCGCCAGGGCCACGCGGGCCAGATCACGCACCGAGATCATGGACATCTTGGCCGTTCCACCATCAATCAGACCAGGGGCTTTCAGGAGGGCTACCAGCGAGGGCAGGACCCAGCGGTCTCCGGCCCCGTAGACGAGGTGCGGCCGGAGCACCACGCCGCCGGCCGACCTGACCGATTGTTCGGCGGCGAGGCGACTTGTGCTGGTCGGCGACGACGGCGACGGCGTCAACGCGCCCTCGACGGCTCCACGATGTGGTCCGGTGCCGTAGACCGCCGCTGTGCTGACGTACAGCAGGCGACCAATGCCCGCCTGCACGGCGGTCCTGACGAGGTTCGCGGTGCCTTCCTCGTTCACCAGGGCGCACCGCCTCGGGTCCGGCCCAATGTATGAGGCGGCGTGGATGACTAGGTCGACATCGTCACAGATGCCGGCGATCGTGCGGGGGTCGGCCAGATCGGCCGAGACCACGGTGACGGCTGCGGTGGGCGGGTTGGTGTGCCGAGGACGCAGGAGGACGCGGATGTCAGGCGTTCGGCGCCGATGGAGCGCTGCCAGAATCGCCGACCCGATGAATCCGGTGGAACCGGTTAGCAGCACCCGTCGAACTTTCGGGTCTGCGACGGTCCGGAAGCCGGTCACCGGCTGACCATGGCCGCCGCACCACGTGAATCCCTAGGATGTCGCCTATGGTGAGGCAGGCACGGGCCGAGCAGACACGAGCGGCGATCCTCCGGGCAGCCGCGGACGTGTTCGACCAGTTCGGCTACCAGTCGACGAGCCTCGGCGACATCATCGCCAAGGCGGCAGTGACCAAAGGCGCTCTGTACTTCCACTTTGGATCCAAGGCAGAGTTGGCGCAGGCCGTCGTCGAGTTGCAGCACGTTACCTGGATGAAAATTGCCGAGTGGGCGGCGGCGCCCGGCACTCGCGCGCTGACCGCGATGATCAAGCTCTCGCACGCCCTCGCCACCCAGATGACCAGGGATCCGGTGATTCGCGGCGGCATTCGGCTCACCCTGGAGCGGGGCTCCCTCGAGCATGACGGAAGAACTCCTTACCTGGACTGGATTGCCATGACCGGGGAGTTTCTGGACCGCGCCGTCGAAGAGCGTGACATCGACCCGACGGTCGATACCACCGATATCGCCCATTTCATCGTAGGTTCATTCACGGGTCTCCAGGTGTTGGCGCAGGTGCTTGAGGAGCGGCCCAGGCTGAACGACACGGTCGCGCAGATGTGGCGCATTCTTCTTCCCGGCCTGGTGCCCGCTCCCAGACTGCCGGATCTGCTCAAGATGGCTGAGGAGACGCATTCGGCGTCTATTGCTCAGCCAGCATGACGACACCGTGGGCGGTGGTTCGTTCATTCTGCGAGAAACGGACGTCCGCGTTCGTGTTGCCGGACCTCGGTTTCAGCGAAACCGAAATATGACACGGTTGGTCCAGTTCAATGAAGTGTGTGAAGTCGACGTCCGCGCCCACCATGGAGAATTGGCGTCCCGACGTGACGCAGGCGGCTTGGCGCATTGCCTCGTAGACCATGATCCCCGGCGCGTGGTCGAGGGGATGGTCGAAGAAGACGGGGTGGTCGATCGGGACTCTCAGTTCCAGGCCGTCGCGGGGACTTCCGGCAACGACGACATCACGCGGATCGCCGCGACCGACCGACGTGGGTTCCACGGGCCGGGAGATCTGCGGTAGTGCCAGCCTGGGGCCGCCCCCACCCCACCTCAACCGCCGGTAGGTGGCGGGACTGACGCAGCGGGTCCAGCCGGTCGCCGAGGCGATCGGGCGTGCGTCACGGTGAATTTCGAACTCGAACCTGATGGCGGCCGCGCCGTTCGGACGTATCTGCGCGTCCATGCCCCGCACGGTGACCACACAGTTGAACGGGTGATCCCCGCTGTGGACGAGGGGTTCGATGAGCTGCCAACGCAGACGCCGCATTATAAAGGGGTTGTGGCGCGGGACTCCGTATCCTTCGTGGCCGACCAGAATGCCCGCCTGTCGAACGGTCTCGACAATCACCAGGGCGTCGAATTCGGCGCTCGTGCCGGCGTAGAGGCTGTGGCCTCGGGGCCACTGGACCCCGCAGGCGAACGTTCCATCGTCGGCACGATGCCAACTCGTCAGTAGCACCTCGGAAACCGCTGCTCGGTGGACCAGCCAGCGCGGGACCGTGGATTCGTACGAGAGGATAGGTGGCGCCGGCAGGCCGAGTTCTCGCGAAAGAGGGCGTGGGACATCAACTTGCTGACTCATGGAAATCCCCCCGGTAACTTATTGATGTTGCTCAAAGGCATTATACCGCCGATGGATTTATTGGGCTGGAGAATGCCGCAAATGTCGATCACGTCTCGGTTGGCCCAATTGTCGACCGAGCCGTCGATGACTCTCCGTGACGTTCCTTCACGGGCGGTGTTGACAAAACCGGGAGGTCGGTTTTTTATTGGACCCAGCTTCCATCGTTCATCGCCGCCGTAGGTCCGCCACCAATCGCCGCGTAGCCGCGACCGAGGCGCCGGTCATTTCAAGCGAAGGCACGCTGCCCGTCCTCGCGGTACAGAGCGCAAGTCCGATCAAGATCCGACGGATCGCTCCCACACGGGGGAGCCCGAGCCAGGCGAGGTTCTCTATGCATGTGATCATCGCGGATTCCGATGCGATGGGGCGTAGGTTGATCCGCAAGGTGGTGGACAATCTGACCGACCACGACGTCGTTGGCGAGGGCGAAAGCCTGGGGCAGGCGACCGATTCGGTCCGGCAGCGCCGCCCGGACGTCCTCGTGCTGTCCAGCACCCTGTTGGCCGAGGGCCCGCAGACGGTGGGTGAGCTGATCGACCGGACGGAGGCCGCGCTGGTGGTGGTCGCCATCGGCGGCAGCGGGTCGAGCGTATGGCACGGCATGAGTGGAGGCGCCAGCGGTTACGTGCTGCGGGACCGCCTGCCCAATGACCTGCCCCAGGCACTGGGGGCCGCCGAGGCCGGAAACGCCTTCGTCTCGGCCCCCCTGGCCCGGCAGATGATCGGCTACCTGGCCGACTGCTTCGACAACGGCTATGACGGTCCCAGCCGCTCCGACGTGATCCGAGCCCTGCTGCCGAGGGAACGGGAGACGCTCCAGCGGCTCGCCGGTGGTGAGTCCACTGGGGAGATCGCCGAGGCGATGTCGGTCACCACCGCGACCGTACGAGCGTACGTATCCAGGATCCTGCGCAAGTTGAGGGTGCGCAGCCGCGGCGAGGCGGTGGTGGTGGCGTACCGCTCCCGCTTCTACTCGCCCCGGCGCACGCACCCGGAGGCCAACCCCTCCGCAGGTGGGGGTCACGGCACGGCCAGGGCCCTGCACCGGTAGCCGTCGGCGCGATCCAGAAGATCGAGGGAGCTACGCAGGGACCGCACCACGAAGAGCCGTTGCAGCCAACGGTCCGCACCGTCGTAACGGGGTGTGAACTCACCCCGTCCGTGGACAGTTGTCGAATTGTCGATGATGGCCAGGTCGCCTTGGACCAGGATGGCTTCGCGTCGGACAGCCTGCAGCGCCTCGTGCAGGGCGTCCAGTGCCGCAGCGCTCTGCGGGTCGCCCGGTGCGGTGTCGTCGAAGTCGACGGTGAGCAGGGGAAAGCTCGCACTGCCGGTGAGAACGGCCGCCGGCTCGAGGTACGGCCGGTGGACCTGGCCGCGACAGAACGACGGAGCCAGACGGGTACGGAATCGTGGTTCTCGGAGCACGGCCTCGTCGGCCGGGCTGAGCAGCCGGACGGCCTCGGTGATCGAGCTGGTGATGGAGGACGCGCGACGTTCGTGGTCGGGTCGCAGGCAGAGCAGGCCGAGGAAGTCCGGCCGGCTGGCGTGGAAGGCGTTCTCGGTGTGCAGCTTGAAGTAGACCGCTCCGGTGTTCTGCTGTTGGTCCTCCTCACCGGGTATGGGACAGATGTCGTGGATCAGCGAACCGTGCTTTTCCTCGACATACGAGATCGGGTCCCCCATCCGGGACATCAGCAGCAGCAACAGGGCGGCGGACGGCGTGCAGTCCACTGCCACCGAATTGGCGCTGCGGGGGGTGGGGGGCAGATCCGCCGGCAGGGGAAGGTTCCGGATGGTCAGCACCCCATGCGAGCTGCCGTAGCGACGGAAGTTCTCGACCGCCCGCAGCAGCCCTTCGGGTAGACGCCCGTGGAGCAGGTGCGCGACGGTCACCGTCTCCGGCCGGTCGACCTCGGACACCCGGCGCCGGAACTGGTCCACGACCAGCGCGACCTCTTCGGCCTCCGCTGCGGACAGGACGTACGTGCCGAGGCCGACCCGGTCTTCCACGGTCTGGTCGGCCAACGATGTGTGGGTCATCTGAACTCGCTCTCCTGCGCCCTCGCCAACTCCGACCTGTCCGGCGCCCCGGCGAATGGGATGATCAGGCGATACTTTCCGCCAGTGGACTGTTCGGGTGCCTCGTCGCTGCGCGTCACACTGATGCCGTCGAGTTGATGGGCATGCAGGAACGTCTGGATCTCGGCGTACACGACCCGCCAGAGCTCCTCGAGGTCGGCGTGGTGTGTCGCCCGTAGCCGCACGCTGAGCTGGCTCGGCGAGGTCTGGTGCACCTGCGCCAACTCCAACCCCGGAGCGCGGTCGATGACACCGGCCAGCGCGACCGGGGCGACCGGCACCTGGTTGCCACGCCCGTCGTCGAACACCAGCGCTTCACTGGCCCGACCGCGAGCCCGGATCGCCGGGAACGGATCACCGCAGGGGCAGGGATCCGGACGTACGAACAGGGAGTCACCAAGGTCGTAGCGCAGGATTGGCTGGATCTCGTTGGCCAGGTTCGTGATCAGCACGGTGTGCGACGCCTCTCCGGGCGCAACCGGGCGATGGTCGCGGTCGACCGGCTCGACGATCACCCAGTCGCTGTTGACGTGCAGCCAGTTCTGCGGGCAGCTGGCGGCTGTCGACATGAACTCACAGGCGCCGTAGCCGTTACCGATGCGCGCCCGGAACACCGAGGCGATCCGCTCGTACCCCGGCTGCGACAGGCCCTCCGCGCCCAGCACCACCAGGGTCGGTCGGATCCGCAGCCGGCCGGCCTCCTGCTCGCCGGCGAGCAGGGCGAGTTGTCCCGCGTAGCCGATCAGGACAGCCGGACGGAAGTCGTTCAGTTCGGCGACCAGCTGCGGCAGCGGTGAGAACACCGAGAAGACCCGGAGCCGCCGCTCGCCGATCCGGCTGCCGTCGCCTCGCCGCGGCAGCACCGTCGAGGATCCGAAGTGCCCGCCGGTAGCGAGGATCGAGGCGACCCGGGCCCCGCTTCCGACGATCCGGGAGGCGTCCCGCCAACGGAGCCACCGCCCGAACCCGCGAAGAGCCATCGCGCTGGTGACGGCGGTGCTTCGGTCGTCGAAGAGGAAGATGCCGCGGATGCCGCTGCTACCCGAGCTTGTGCCCACCCGATACCGGTCGAGGAAGGGCCGGCCGACCTGGGTCGGGTCGTCGATGAACGAGCGGGCTCGTTCGAGGGTGACCCGCCGGTCTGTGCACCAGTTGTCGAAGTCAGCCATCAGCTTCCGCTTGTCGGTGACCGGCAGGAGCTTGGTGTCGTAGACCGCTTCCGGCAGCCCTCGGTAGAGCTCGCGGTAATAGGGAGAGTGGGCACGCGCGTGCGACACCACTCTCGCGAGTCGGTCGCGCTGGCGCCGCGCGACGGCGCCCGCACCACCGCTGCGGGCCTTTCGCATGTCGCGCAGCAGCCAGCCGATGCTCTCCGCCATGTCAGTACACGCCCTCGACAACCGGCTTGCCGGAGAACTGGGTGACCGGTTGCACATCGGCGATCGAGTCACCGCCGCTGTTGCGGGGATGCGGCATCCGGATCGCCGAGTCACGCTCCAGGTTGTTGGGCAGGAGCAGACCACGGCTGATGTGGTGCTGGAGTACCTGGCCGCGCTGCCCGTACGGGACGCTCGTGCCGGTGGCCGGGTCGATCACCGAGAACATCGTCACCGGCGAGGGCGGGTCGAAGACCGGTGAGTCCCCTTCGATGCCATTGGCGCGTTCGACGATGCCGCCGACGATCATCGTGCTGGCGTAGCCGCCGATGAACTTGACGCCGGGGAAGACCTCACGCTGATAGCGGTTGCGTACCTCGGTGTCCATCTTCGTGCCGCCCCAGCCGATCACGTCGACCCGCTCGTTGATCAGGTCCACCATGTCGCCGCGTCGGCAGAGCGCGTCGAGCAGTGGCGGGGTGCTGTAGAACACCGAGATGTCCTGACTGCGCAGGATCCATTCGGCCTGGTCGACGACGTGTTCGACGTAGAGCGCGACCTCGTCGTTCGCGCCGCGCTCGATCAACCGCTTCACCCAGCGGGGGTCAAGGTCGAGCAGGAAGCACATCGCGTCGAACTTGGCCGCGGTGGCGCGGATCAGATGGCCCGCCATGTGCGGATCGGTGGGCCCCATGCAGAGCCAGTCTCCGCCGCGCCGAAACGCGCCGTGCTGGGCGAGGCCGGCGGCATGCCAGGCCGTAGCCTGCTCCAGGGTCTCGGCCATCCACATCAAGCGTTTCGGCGGCCCGGTCGTCCCGCCACTCTCGGCGATGAGCGGCTGCTGGTAGTTGTTCCCGTAGCCGCGCGGGATGAGGTCCCGGATCGGTACGTCACGCAGCTCGTCCACGATGTTCGGGAAGAGCGTCAGATCCGCGATGGACCGGACGTCCTTCCGAGGGTCGAACTCGAAGCTCTTGGCCCGCTCCAGCCAGAAGGTCGAGCCGGTGCTCGGGTCGAAGTGCCAGTCCATGGCCGCTTCGATGAGTTCCTCGGCGTCGATCGGGTCGGACCAGGGCTGGTCCAGGGGCGAAAGGGTGTTGATTGACGATGCCATGGTTCTCTCCTCGGGTGGTCAGTCGATTGGTATTGCGACGCCCATCTCGTCGGCGATGCGCAGCGCCTCCTCGATCAGCGTCTCGACGATCTGCGACTCGGGCACGGTCTTGACGACCTGCCCCTTGACGAAGATCTGGCCCTTGCCGTTGCCGGAGGCGACGCCGAGGTCGGCCTCGCGGGCCTCGCCCGGGCCGTTGACGACGCAGCCCATGACGGCCACCCGCAGCGGCACCGGCAGCCCTTCCAGGCCGGCGGTGACCTCCTCGGCGAGCTTGTAGACGTCCACCTGCGCCCGCCCGCAGGACGGGCAGGAGACGATCTCCAGGCCGCGCTCACGCAGCCCGAGGGACTCCAGGATCTGGTTGCCGACCTTGATCTCCTCGACCGGCGGGGCGGACAGCGACACCCGGATGGTGTCGCCGATGCCCTCGGCGAGCAGGGCGCCGAAGGCGACCGCCGACTTGATGGTGCCCTGGAACGCCGGGCCGGCCTCGGTGACGCCGAGGTGCAGCGGGTAGTCGCACTGCTCGGCGAGCTGCCGGTACGCCCGGATCATCACGACCGGGTCGTTGTGCTTGACCGAGATCTTGATGTCGCGGAAGCCGTGCTCCTCGAACAGCGAGCACTCCCACAGCGCCGACTCGACGAGCGCCTCGGCGGTGGCCTTGCCGTACTTGGCGAGCAGCCGCTTGTCCAGCGAACCGGCGTTGACGCCGATCCGGATGGGCACCCTCGCCGCACCGGCAGCGCGAGCGATCTCCTTGACCTTGTCGTCGAACTGGCGGATGTTGCCCGGGTTGACCCGGACGGCCGCGCAGCCGGCGTCGATCGCGGCGAAGACGTACTTGGGCTGGAAGTGGATGTCGGCGATCACCGGGATCTGCGACTTCTTGGCGATCGCGGGCAGCGCCTCGACGTCGTCCTGGGACGGCACGGCCACCCGCACGATCTGGCAGCCGGACGCGGTCAGCTCGGCGATCTGCTGGAGGGTGGCGTTGACGTCGGAGGTGAGGGTGGTGGTCATCGACTGCACCGACACCGGAGCACCGCCGCCGACCGGCACCGAGCCGACCATGATCTGGCGACTGGCCCGACGGGGAGCGAGCGGCGGGGGCGGCACGGCGGGCATACCGAGACTGACAGCGGTCACTTCAGGCCCCCCGCTCGACGCCTGGGCGTAGCGCCGCACGCAGTTCCTGCGGTAACGCGAAGACCGTGTTCTCCACCGCGGTCGTGACATTCTCGACAGCGCCGAAGCCCCGGGCGCGCAACCACTCGAGTGCGTCCTGCACCAGCTCGTTCGGGACGGACGCGCCAGCGGTGAGGCCGACTGTCCAGGCGTCCCGCAACCACTCCGGCGAGATCTCGTGCGCGAAGTCGACCAGGTGCGCGGCGCCCGCCCCCGCCTCCAACGCGACCTCACGCAGTCGTTGGGAGTTGGACGAGTTGAGCGAGCCGACCACGATGATCACATCGCACTCGGCGGCCATGGCCTTGACGGCCTCCTGCCGGTTCTGCGTGGCGTAGCAGATGTCATCGCTCGGTGGCGACTTCAGCGACGGGAAACGTTCGCGAAGCCGCTCCACCGTCTGCTGGGTCTCGTCGACCGACAATGTGGTCTGCGAGAGCCAGACCACCCGGCCCGGGTCACGTACCGTCACCGCGTCGACATCGTCAGGGGTGTCGACGACCTGGATGTGGGTGGGGGCCTCGCCCGCGGTGCCCAGCACCTCCTCATGGCCCTGATGGCCGATGAGCAGGATGTCGTAGTCCTCGGACGCGAACCGGCGCGCCTCGTTGTGCACCTTGGTCACCAGGGGGCAGGTGGCGTCGATCACCCGCAACGACCGCGCGGAGGCGGAATCGTGTACGTCCGGCGCCACCCCGTGCGCGGAGAAGATCACGGTCGCTCCGCTCGGTACCTCCTCGTTCTCCTCGACGAAGACGACCCCCTGCGCCATCAGTGCCTGGACGACGTGTCGGTTGTGGACGATCTCCTTGCGCACGTAGATCGGTGGGCCGTACA
This sequence comes from Micromonospora sp. NPDC050695, assembly GCF_040654415.1. NCBI lineage: Bacteria > Bacillati > Actinomycetota > Actinomycetes > Micromonosporales > Micromonosporaceae > Micromonospora > Micromonospora sp. NPDC050695. The sequence continues at coordinate 11,891 of NZ_JBFAHZ010000030.1, read as the reverse complement.
GCTCGAGCGCCTGCTCCACGGTCTGCACCGCACGCTCCACCCCGGCGCAGTAGCCTCGGGGGTTGGCCAGTAGGACTCTTTTTTGTCTGACGTCCATCTCCGCATCGCCCCTCTACTGAACCAACAGCCGGTCGGCGACGAGTCGCCGAAGCCTCGTGACCAGCCCTTCCGAGGTCAACCCGATCTCGTCGAGCAGGTGTGACCGTGACGCCACCGTCAGGAAGGTCGTGGGGATGCCGAAGGTCAGACACGGCGCCTCGATGCCCTGGTCGGTCGCCGCCTGCGCGAATGCGGCACCAACCCCGGCCACCTTCAGGCTGTCCTCGACGGTGGCGACCAACCGGTGCGTCCGGGCGAGGTCCAGCAGCGCGGGGTTGATCGGTCGCACCCACCGTGGGTCGACGACGGTCACCCCGATCTCCTGGTCGGCCAGCTGCCTGGCGGCATCGACGCAGGGCTCGGCCATCGCCCCGACCGCGATCAGCAGCAGGTCCTGACCGGACCCGAATCGACCGATGATGTCGAGCCCGTCGATGTGCTCGATGGCGGCGATGTCCTGCGCCACGGCGCCCTTGGGGAAGCGGACGACCGTGGGTGCGTCCGCGACCGCCACCGCCTCGCGCAGCAGCGCCCGTAGCCGGGTTCCGTCGCGCGGTGCGGCGATCCGCAGGCCCGGCACGACGTGCAGTACCGACAGGTCCCACATGCCGTTGTGACTGGGCCCGTCGTCGCCGGTGATCCCGGCGCGGTCCAGGACGAACGTCACGCCTGCTCGGTGCAGGGCGACGTCCATCAGCAACTGGTCGAACGCACGGTTGAGGAACGTCGCGTACATGGCGACGACCGGGTGTAACCCGGTCAGGGCCAGCCCGGCGGCGCAGGTGGCCGCGTGCTGTTCGGCGATGCCCACGTCGATGACGCGGTCCGCGAACTTCTCCGCGAAGGGTTGCAGGCCGACCGGTTGCAGCATGGCTGCGGTCACCGCGACCACGTCGGGACGCTCGGCGCCGATCTGGACCAGTTCGTCGCCGAGGACCGAGGTCCAACTCGGCGCCGAGAGGGCACTCAGCTGTCGTCCGGTCAATGAGTCGATCACTCCGATGCCATGGAAGCAGTCCCGGTCGTCGTTCTCGGCCAGCGGGTACCCGTAGCCCTTGCGGGTCACGCAGTGCACGACCACAGGCGCACCGAGGGACCTCGCCGTGGTCAGCGCCTCCTCCAGGGCGGCGATGTCGTGACCGTCGATCGGCCCGATGTAGTGCATGCCCAGCTGCGCGAAGATGACCGGCTCGTCGAGTGGTGACGTCCCTTCGAGCTGGGAGCGGCTGCGCAGACCGGACAGATGCCGTGCGAGGCCGCCGATGGTCGGCGCGTACGAACGGCCGTTGTCGTTGACCACGATGACGACCGGGCGGTCGGTGGCACCCGCGATGTTGTTGAGCGCCTCCCAGGCCATCCCGCCCGTGAGGGCACCGTCGCCCACCACCGCGACGACACTGCGGTCCCGTACGCCGAGTATCTGCCGTGCACGGGCGATGCCGTCGGCGTAGGAGAGCGCCGTCGAGGCGTGCGAGTTCTCGATGAGATCGTGGTCGGACTCCTCGCGACTCGGGTACCCGGACAAGCCACCGCGCTGCCGCAGCCGGGAGAAGTCCTGCCGGCCCGTGAGCAGCTTGTGCACGTACGCCTGGTGTCCGGTGTCCCAGAGAAGGGAGTCGTGCGGAGAGTCGAAAACCCTGTGCAGCGCGATCGTCAGTTCGACGACACCGAGGTTCGGACCGAGGTGACCACCGGTTCGGGAAACCGCCGTCACCAGAAAGTCGCGGATCTCCGCGCTCAACACGGCGAGCGCCGCAGGGGTCAACTCCTTGAGGTCCTGTGGCGTGTGGATATCCGTCAGCACGGATCTCCCCCTCTCTGGCTCATGCGCCCGGCAGTGTGATGGCCTTCACCGGGCACCGGGTCGCCGCCTCGAGGACGTCCTCCCACACCTCGCCGTCGGCCTCGGTGGTCCTGATCATGACTACGCCGTCCAGGTCCTGGTCGAAGACGTCCGGCGCGTGCATCACGCACTGTCCAGCGCCGATGCAGGCGACGCGGTCCACCATCACCCTGCGGTCCACGCTCATGTCGTCCGCCTCGGCAGCACCATCGACAGGCCGCGGGGCATCAGCGTGACCGTTCCGGTCGGCCGCACGGCGGCGCCATTCACCGGCCGCAGGTCGCGCTGGGCCACGATGATGGCGAGTGAGGTCATGGCCTCGGCCCAGGCGAATCCCTCACCCACGCAACGGTGCGCACCCTCGCCGAAGGGCATGTACGCCTCAACGGTGACGTCCGCGGCGCGCTCCGGCAGCCACCGGTCCGGATCGAAGTTGTTCGGGTCACGGAACAGCGTCGGGTCGCGGTGTTGCGAGTAGAAGGAGTACAACACCGTGCTGCCGCGGGGGATGAGGTGGTCGCCCAGGCGGACATCCGCCGTGGCGCTGCGGGAAAGGAAGTACGTCGGGGGATACAGCCGCAGCGTCTCCTTCACCACCCGGCGGGTCAGTTCAAGATCGGCCAGTTGCTCGTGCCGGGGGGCTTCGCCGTCGGGCAGGACCCGGTCGACCTCCTCCCGCAGCGCGCGGAACACCTCGGGATGCTGGCCCAGCTCGTGACACGCCCAGCTCATGGTCAGCGCTGTCGTCTCGGCCGAGGAGAGCAGGATGCTGATCACCTCGTCGCGCAGTTGAAGGTCGGTCATTCCCTGACCCGACCCCTCGTCCGTCGCCACCATCAGCAACGAGAGCAGGTCGTCGCCCTGCTGCTCCGCCCCCCGGTAGGAGGCGATGATCCCGTCGATCACCTGGTGAAGCTCCCGCATGGTGACCTCGAAGCGACGGTTCGCCGGCAGCGGCAGGTGTTCCACCAGCCCGGTGGGATCCATGGCGCGCAGACTGACGCCGCGGGTCAGCACGGGCAGTGCTCGTTCGATGACCGATACGGCGGCGGCGCCCAGATCGGTCGAGAAGAGGGTTCGGGTGCCGATCGTCGTGGCCAACGAAACGAACTCCGGCTTGAGTTCGATCGGCTCGTCCTCCGGCCATGACGAGATCCGCTCCTTGGCGATCTGGCGCATCACGTCGCTGTACCCGTGCACCCGCTTCCGGCTGAAGGCCGGCAGCACCAGGCGGCGCTGTCGGCGGTGCGCGGGGCCCTCGGCGGTGATGATCCCGTCGCCGGCCACCGCGCGTGCCTTGCGGAAGTGGATGCCACGGGGGAACAGCGCGGCGTCCTTCACCAACATCTGATGCAGCAGGGTGTGGTCGTTGACCAGATAGGCGGTGGAGGGGCCGAGCCCGACGCGTACCACCGGTCCGTAACGGCGAGCCTCCTGGAGAAACTCCAGCCGCCGCCGGAGCAACTGGAGGCCGTGACCGATGAGGGGCAGTCCTGCCGGGAGGCGGGGTGGCCGAGGCGATTGTCCCGACTTGTGCATGGTGGCGGACACGGAAATACCTGCCTTTCGCGATGACCACCGACGAGGTGGCCCGATCAGCTCTGGCTGCGGTAACGCGCCGAACGCGCTGGCCAACGGACTGCGGCCGACATGAACGACTCGTAGTGGTGGAGGTAGCGCCGTACGGCCTCGCTGTCTGGCAGCCCGAAGCGCCCGGGGTCCTCGCTGACCTCCTGGAAGGTGAGCAGTGCCTGCTCGGCCAGGCGCCCGGCGTGCGCCGTGGCCCGCTCCTCGGTCCAGCCGTACTCGTGCTCCAGGATGATCACGATGTTCGAGGTGACTCCGGCCCGGCGCTCCGCGTCGAGGGAATAGAGGTCGTTGGCTATGCACCCGTAGTCGGCGACGGCGGCGTCCACCAGCCGCAGGCACGGGTGCTGCCGAACGGACTCAGGCAGGTGGAGCCGGTCGACGAAGTAGTCCAGTTCCACCTGCACCGTCATGGTGCTGAACACCCGGCGCATGAACAGGTAGGACGACAGGTCGGGGATCCGGCCCCGGCTGCGGAGATCCACCTCCCACAGCGTCGCGGCGAGATAGTTGCGGATCTCCGCCCGCAGGCGGGACGTGTCGAAGCCCGGGTCGAGGTGCTCGATCTCGTCGAGGATCCGCCTGAGCAGCCGTACCAGGGGTCCGTCCGCGGTCCCGCCCGGCCGCCCATCCAACACCTCGTGGATGAGGGCGTGCTCAGCAAGCACTCGTCGGCGCCAATCCCCGTCGATCTCCACGAGATCGCTCCACGCGTCGTCGAACAGGACCAGAAAGGCGATCCAGAGCGTGGCGACCTGCAAACGCTCCTGGTCCGTGTCCGGATAGGTGAGGGCCGCGGCCTCGCCCAGGGCGATCCCGTGCAGCACCTTCGCACTGGACGGGCCCGTCAGTTCGATCTCGGCAGCGACCCGCCGGACGTGGTCGGCGGCAAGGGCCGCGCCGGGATGCGACCGTTCGGGAAACGGGCACGGTAGCAGCAGGGTCTCAGTTTCCATGGTCGTTCCTGTTCAGACTGTGCAGGACCGCGAGGCAGGTCGCCCGGACGATCCGTACCGGGGTGTAGACGTCCTTGCCGATCCAGAGCGCGGGCGTGCGCTCGGTCACCTCAGCGCCGATCAGCGTGTCGCGCGCCGCAGCCAGGCCCGACCGGATGTCCGCGCGGTTCTCCACGGAGTCGCTCAGGCCCAGGATCCAGGCCGCGTACGCGGTCTCCTCCTCGGTCCCGCGACCGTGCCCCCACCGGTCGCCCTGCCGCGTGTCGAGGATCCACTCGACGGCTCGTTCGATGGTCGGCCGGGCCTGCGGGCCTCCGTAGGTGGCCAGGGCGTTGACGCTGGTCGCCGTGGCGTAGAAGGGGGAGCCGTGCCACTTGTCGGTCCAGCTCCCATCGCTCGACTGCGCGCCGATCAACCAGTCCCGAGCGGCCCGCGCCGGAGCTTCGTACCGGCCCGCGTCCCCGGCCCTACGTGAGATGCGCTGCCCCAGCGCCTCCAGGGCATGCGCGTTCGCGGTCGGCGACGGAGTGCGTTCCTCCGGGTAGGTGAAGAACCGGGTGCCGTCGTAGTAGCCCAGCAGAGGGTCCAGGTCGTGGACCCGGCCGTGCACGTCCAACGCCCACAGCACCGACGCCGTGTCGTCCGCGTCCACCGGGAGACCGTCCCCGGCTGCGATGCCGTCGTCCCCCAGCGCCGACTCCAGCGAACTCAGCACGGACTCGGGGATCTGGCATGCCACGCCGTGCACGTGAAACAGGTTGATGATCCATGAGCGTTCGAAGTGCGGCATCGGCGCGCCGACGGGAAAGAGTCCGCCCGAGCGGGACTGCACCGCGTTGAGATAGCGCAGGGACGGGTGGGATGGCTCGGGGCGCGTACGCAACCAGGCCGCGGTGGCCGCGGGTGAACAGCCGACACTGCCGGACACCGGAACCACGGCCGGGTCCTCCGGCAGGTCCGACCCGATGATCTCCCAGCTGTGCCAGAGCTTCGGCGGCACCGGGTGTCCCGAAGCCGTCGCGCCCCGGAGCCGGACGAGCATCTCCGGCGCGGTCGCGGCGGGCGTACGGAGTGGGCCGCCGCGGACCAGCTCGGCCAGTGCCGGGTCGGCGGCCTGGTCGAGTTGCCGCAGATGCCCATTGACGGCAACAATTTTCGCGCGGTTTCTCGTACGGGCGTCGTCTGATCGGGAAGAGGACATTTCTCTGATGGCTTCTGACGCATTACCCATGGGGGCGGAACTCCGGCGTCGATTCGATGACGCCTTGATGCCGAACTATGGAACCCCACCCGTGGCGATCTCACACGGAAGTGGGAGCCGGGTGTGGGACGTGGACGGCCGCGACTACCTGGACCTCATCGCCGGCATCGCCGTCTCGGCGCTCGGGCACGCCCACCCCGCGCTGGTCGAGGCGGTGAGCCGGCAGGTCGGGCGGCTTGCCCACATCTCCAACCTCTACCTGCACGAGCCAGAGGTGCTGCTCGCGGAGCGTCTGCTGCACCTACTCGGCGGAACCGGGCGGGTCTTCTTCGCGAACTCGGGCACCGAGGCCAACGAGGCGGCCCTGAAGCTGGTCCGCCGACACGCGGGCAAGGGGCGCTCCTACGTGGTGTCCGCGTGGCAGAGCTTCCACGGTCGGTCGATGGGCTCGCTCGCCCTGGCCGGCAAGCCGGCGATCCGCGAGGCGTTCGCCCCGTTCGGCATCGACGTCCGGTTCGTGCCGTACGGCGACAGCGAGGCGCTCACCGAGGCCGTCACCCCCGACTGCGCGGCACTCTTCCTCGAACCGATCCAGGGTGAGGCGGGTGTCGTCGAGGGCACCGTCGACTACCTGCGGGCCGCCCGTACCCGCTGCGACGAGACGGGGGCCGTGCTGGTCTTCGACGAGGTGCAGAGCGGGATCGGCCGGACCGGGGAGTGGTTCCACCACCTCGCCGTCGGCGTCCGTCCCGACGTGGTCACCCTCGCCAAGGGTCTCGGCGGTGGGCTGCCCATCGCCGCCTGTGTGGGGCTCGGCAGGTTCGGCTCGGTCTTCGCCAAGGGCGACCATGGCTCCACGTTCGGCGCCAACCCGGTGGCCTGCGCCGCAGCGCTGGCCGTGCTCGATGTCATCGAGCAGGACGATCTCCTGTCCAACGCCAAGAGCGTCGGCGCCGTGATGCGGGACGGCATCACCGGCATCGACCATCCGCTGCTGCGTGGTGTCCGTGGTCGTGGCCTCTGGCTGGCGATCCTGCTCGACGGGCCACACGCCGTGCGGGCGGAGGGCGCGGCGCTGAAGGCCGGTTTCCTCGTCAACGCCGTGCAGCCGGACGCTGTGCGGTTGTCCCCACCGCTGATCCTCACCGCTGACGAGGCCCGATCGTTCGTGTCCGCGCTCCCGGGCATTCTCAGCGCCGCCGCCCCCGCCGAGGTGGGCTGATGCGCGCGGTGACGATCCACGGGCCGAGGGACATCCGGGTCGAGCAGGTACCCGACGCGGCGATACGTTCCACCACCGACGCCCTGGTCCGGGTCACCCATGCCTGCGTCTGCGGAAGCGACCTCTGGGCGTACCGCGGGCAGGTTCCGCGACTGCCGGGCCAGCGCATCGGCCACGAGTTCGCCGGGGTGGTCGAGGACGTCGGGGCCGAGGTGCGGACCCTGCGCCGCGGCGACCGGGTCCTCGCCCCGTTCGTCTGGTCCGACGGAACGTGCGCCCACTGCCGGGAGGGTCTGCCGACGTCCTGCCCCCGTAAGGGGTTCTGGGGCGATCCCGGGGCGGACGGGGGTCAGGGCGAGGCGGTCACCGTGCCGTACGCGGACGCGACGCTGGTCGCGCTGCCTCGGGCGATGGACGAGGACCAGATGCCCGCGGTCCTGTCCCTGTCGGACGTCATGTGCACCGGACACCACGGGGCGGTGAGCGCCGGCGTGCACGTCGGCTCGGACGTGGCCGTCGTCGGTGACGGTGCGGTCGGCCTGTGCGCGGTGCTGGCCGCCCGCCGGCTGGGGGCGGCCAGGATCACCGTCTTCGGTCACCACCGTGCGCGGGCCCGGGTGGCCCGTCGATTCGGGGCGGACTTCGTGATCCTCGCCGAGGCTGCGTCTGTCAGCGAGCATGCCCGGGAGCTGACCGACGGCCACGGGTTCACGAGCGTCATCGAGGCGGTTGGTACCGCCGATGCCATGGCCGCCGCGATGGCGGTCACCGCCCCGGGTGGTCGTATCGGCTTCGTCGGCGTGCCGCACGGCAGCCAGGAGAGCGTGGACCTGCGGGCGATGTTCGACCGCAACCTCGCGTTGGCCGGGGGGATCACCCCGGCCCGTACCTACATCCCGCAGCTGCTGCCCGACGTCCTGTCCGGCGCACTGGACCCGGCCCCGATCTTCGATCTCACCGTCGGGCTCGTCGATGTGCCCGACGGTTACGCGGCGATGGACGATCGCCGCGCGCTCAAGACCCTCATCCGCATCTGAACCACGCGGACGAACCGTTCAGGAACGAGGAGACTGACATGTCCATCGACGTCGGTGCGAAGAACGAGGTCGTACGCAATCACTACGAGCAGGACCTGAACGATCACTGGGAGGAGAAGCAGAGCGACCCCATCAACCTCCTCCTGGGGGCGATGGACGGCCTGTACCACCACCACTACGCGGTCGGTGACTTCAACCGCAACCTGTTGCAGGCCCCGCCAGAGGCCCGTGAGCGGCTCATCCTGCGAGAGATGCACCGGATGGAGAACGAGCAGGTCGGTCTGGTCCTGGACGCCCTCGACGGGCTGGCACCCGATGCGCGGGTGATGGACGCTGGGTCCGGCCGTGGGGGGACCAGCTTCATGGTGCACGAGCGGTACGGCTGCCAGGTCGCCGGGGTGAACTTCTGCACCCACCACATCGAGTTCGCCGAGCGGTTGGCCGAGCAGCGCAGGTGCGCCGACAAGGTCAGCTTCCACTACGCCAACATGGCGAAGACGCCCTTCGCGAACGGTACGTTCGACGCCATCGTCAGCAACGAGACCACGATGTACGTGGACCTCAACGAGACGTTCGCGGAGTTCTCCCGGCTGCTGCGCCCCGGCGGCCGCTACGTGCTGGTGACCTGGTGCCAGAACGACGCCGTGGCCGAGCACTCGGACGACGTCGCCGCCATCGACGAGCACTACGTGTGCCACATCCACAAGCGCAGCACCTATCTGAAGGCGTTGGCCGACAACGGTCTGGTGCCGTCCCGTGTCCTGGACCTCACCACCGAGGCGATTCCCTACTGGGAGCTGCGCGAGTACAGCGCGTTGAAGACCGGTGTGGAGGTTCCCTTCCTCTCCGGCTACCGGAACAACTCGCTCAACTACCTGGTCATCGCGGCCGAGCGGGTCCTCGGACCCAGCGACAGCTGACACGGGAGTGGGCATGAGCCTGACTCAGCAGAATCACCGGATCGGTACGGATCCTCGCCTCGACGGTGCCCGAGATCTGGTCGACGCCGGGTTACGGGAGGCCGTCGACGGGTTGCATCCGGATCTTGGCCAGTTGGCGAGCTACCACTTCGGGTGGTCCACTGCGGATGGCACACCGATCAGTGACGGGTCCGGGAAGCTGTTGCGGGCCACCCTGACCCTGCTGTCGACGAGTGCGGTCGGCGCCGAGCCGAACACCGGGATCCCGGGTGCGATCGCGGTGGAGATGATCCACAACTTCTCGCTGCTGCATGACGACATCATGGATGCCGACGCGCTCCGGCGAGGACGGCCAGCGGCCTGGGTCGTCTTCGGGGCAGGTATGGCCACCCTCGCCGGCGACGCGCTCATCGCCACCGCCTTCGAGATCCTGCGATCGACCAGCAGCTCCCGGGGCAGGGAGTCCGCCGATCTCCTGCTGGCGGGGCTGCACCAGATGATCGATGGGCAGGCCTCCGATCTTTCGTTGGAGCACGTGTCGGCTGCCGACGTGGATGCTGATCACTATCTGCGGGCGTGCGCCAAGACCACGGCGCTGCTGGAGGCCGCGGCGGCGATCGGTGCGGTGCTCGGCGGGGCGCGGCCGGCGACAGTGGACGCACTGCGCCAGGCCGGCCGTCACCTCGGGCTCTCGTGGCAGATGGCCAATGACGTCGAGGACATCTGGGGCGACCCGGCCGCGACCGGAAAGCCCGCCCGCAGTGATCTCGTCAGGTCCAAGAAGACCATTCCGGTCATCCTCGCGCTGCGTGCGGGCAACGCGGCGGCCACCGACCTGGCCAGGCTCGTGGGCGAGCAGGTCAGGCAGCCCACGGCCGAACACCTGCAGGCCCAGGCGGACCTCATTGAGCGTGCCGGTGGCCGCCGGCAGGCGGAGGAGTTGTCCGCGCGGCACCTGACGCTGGCAATTGACAAGCTCGCCGAGTCGGACGCACCGGAAGCAGGACGACAGCGGATGGACGCGCTGTTCCGGATGATCCTGCGACGACAAGGTGTGTCGGCGATTGCGGGCGGATAGTCGGCCACGTACCTCTGATCCATGGTCGGATCGCGATATCATGGGCGCGGGCAGTGCGCCTGCCCGCGCCCGGTGTGACAGCCCACGCCTGACCACACAGAGGGCCAAGAGTCTCCGACTCCGCGCAGACGTGATGAGCTTCGGCGTGCCGGCCACGCCGCCTGTTCGGTGGAGGGCGTGGGGCTGCACCGGAGGCGTCATGACTGATGAGCAGAACCCCCGTCGGACTCCGCGATCAGGTCGTGCCCGGAAGCGGGCAATTCGGGCTCAGGCGGCCCGTGCCGGTGTCCCGTACTCGGTGGCGGCCCGGCAACTCGAGGCAGTCGGGCTGCAACCGGGCGAGACACTGTCCAGCTACGGACGGACCATCTACCCGGTCGGCTCCGACTCGCATCGCGAGCTGATGATCAAACGTCGCGAACACCGTTCGTTCGACGAGCGGGTGCGGGACAACCGGCGAGCCGCGACCCTGCCGGACGGCCGTGCTGAGCACCTCGTCGACCGCTTCCCGCCGACGCGGGGACGAGACGGCACCGGTGTCGGTCCGCTCTACCACGGTGAAGGGCGCCAGGAACTCCTGGCCATGCTGTACGTCGTCGTCGCGGCCGAGTCACCGGGGCTGCTGCCGGCCATCGGTGACCTCGTCTGGATCGCCGAGATGGGGGAGGAGACCGCCCTCGACATGGCGTGCGCCGAACTGGACCGGGAGGCGCGGCGGCTGCTCGATCGCGAGCCGGCAGAGCTGTGGTCGATGATCGAAGAGGCGCTGGCCGCCGCCGAACGCAGCGCGGACTGGCAGATCCGGCAGGAGTCGATCCGACTCGCCGCGCTGTTCCGCACCATGATGACACCCAGGGAGGGATACGCGGGGGAGCCGTATGTGGAGGGCCTGCCGCTCACCGGTGTCCGCCAGATCCTCGACGCGCTGCTGATCATCGCCGAAGACGGTCACGCCCCGGGGACGCGGGTCCGCCTGCTCCGGGATCCACATGGAGGGTCTACGGCCACCATCATCGGCGCCGTGTGGGGGAGTTCCGGTCCTCCCGTCGCCTACCTAATCTGGCTCGACGAGACGAAGATGGCCGAGTCCGTACGTGCCGATAAGCTGGCTGTGCTCGCCGACCAGGAGTCCCGACCGCGCTGACCCAGGTCGGACGGCAACCCATCGATGGCGGCGGGGCGAGCCCTGCAGGGCTCACCCCGCCGTCGTCGGTCAGATCGTTCAGTTGTTACCGGTGTCGGCAACGAGGTCGGCCGTTACCTGGTCCGGTACCTCATCTGGGACGGTGACGCTCCGCTCCGCACCGTGGAAGGTGAGATGCGAGTTGTCGATGTCGTTCGGGTCGCCCTCGCAGTCCACCACGACGATCTGACCGGGGGTCAGCTCGTTGAACAGGATCCGCTCGGAGAGGTTGTCCTCGATGTCGCGCTGGATCGTGCGACGAAGCGGACGCGCGCCCAGCACCGGGTCGAAGCCCTTCTTGGACAGGTACTTCTTGGCGTTGTCGGTGAGCTCCAGGCCCATGTCCTTGTTGCGCAGCTGGCCTTCGATCCGCTGGATCATGATGTCCACGATCGAGAGGATCTCGGTCTGGCGCAGCTGGTGGAAGACGATGGTGTCGTCGATCCGGTTGAGGAACTCGGGCCGGAAGTGCTGCTTGAGCTCGTCGTTGACCTTCTGCTTCATCCGGTCGTAGTTGGACTCGGAGTCCTCCGACTGCTGGAAGCCCAGCGACACCGCCTTGGCGACGTCGCGGGTGCCCAGGTTGGTGGTCAGGATGATGACCGTGTTCTTGAAGTCCACGATCCGACCCTGGCCGTCGGTGAGACGACCGTCCTCGAGAATCTGCAGGAGCGTGTTGAAGACGTCCGGGTGGGCCTTCTCGATCTCGTCGAAGAGGACCACCGAGAACGGCCGACGCCGCACCTTCTCGGTCAGCTGCCCGCC
>NZ_JBFAHZ010000029.1:0-66306 GCF_040654415.1 Micromonospora sp. NPDC050695 | reverse complement strand
GACGACACGATCAAACCCTGGCAGCACCAGTCCTGGATCTTCATCCGCGACCCGGACTTCGCCGTCAAGGCCAGCCGGGTGCTCGACCTCTACGCCCGCACCTACGACGGCGAACCGCTCGGAGAGGACGAGTACGTCATCTCCAGCGACGAGAAGACCAGCATCCAGGCCCGCTGCCGCTGCCACCCCACCTTGGCGCCCGGCACCGCCCGGATGATGCGGGTCAACCACGAATACGACCGCGGTGGCGCCCTGGCCTATCTGGCAGCCTACGACGTCCACCAGGCCCGCGTGTTCGGACATTGCGCGGCCAAGACCGGGATCGTCCCGTTCATGACCCTGGCCGAAAAAGTCATGACCCAAGAACCGTATGCCTCGGCGAAACGGGTGTTCTGGGTAGTCGACAACGGGTCGTCGCACCGCGGCCAGGCCTCGATCGACCGCCTCGCGAAGCGGTTCCCGAACGCGGTCATGGTCCACACCCCGGTGCACGCCTCGTGGGTCAACCAGATCGAGATCTTCTTCTCGATCGTCCAGCGCAAGGTTGTCTCACCCAACGACTTCACCAGCCTTGACCAGGTCGAAGACCGGCTCACCGCCTTCGAGCAGCGCTACAACGCGACCGCCCGGCCCTTCAGATGGAAGTTCACCCCGGCCGACCTCGAGGACCTGATGGCCCGGATCGAGCGACACGAACAGAAAGAGCAGAACCCCCAGCAACCCACCGGCTGCGATCACCAGCCTGCCGCACTGGCCCTGACCGCATAACCCCCGAAGGATTTACGGAGCGGACCACTAAGGTCGCGCCGGCACCCGGCCAGCCGCGTGTCGCGGATGTACGACGCCACCGTGGTCTCCTCGGCCTCGAACAACCGGTGCAGCGAACGCAGCGAGATGTGGTGGGCGTCCGCGACGACCTGCGGGGTGAGCGTCGGGTCGCCGATGTGTCGGTGCACGTACGCCTGCACCTGGGTGATCAGCGCACGACGTCGTACCTCGGTCGGCACCGCGTCCTCGGCGGCCAGGTGTCGGCCGAGCATGGTGGTGGCCAGGTCCAGTCCCACCGCGCCGAGGCGACCGGCGTCGGCGGCATGATACTGCTCGGGATGCCCGGTGACCCGGAGCAGGAACTGCGCCAGCAGCGCCCCGATGCCCTCGGTGCCGGACATGCGGCCCCCGTAGAGCGTGGCCATCCGCTGTGGTGGCAGCGGCAGCGCGGCGTGCGGGATCAGCGTGATGATCGAGGTCGCCTGGGTTCGCTCGGGCTCGGTCGCGTGATGGCAGACGTCGTGCGGCCGGGAGGCGTCGTAGAAGGTGAACTCCCCGCTCAGGATCTCGCTGCGGCGACCGTCCTGACTGGACGTGCCGATGCCGCCGGTGGTGAGGGCCAGCACGTACAGCTCCGGGTCCGACTGGCGGACCAGCTTGCGGGTGCGGGTGGCGTCCAGCGACGGGTACTGGTATCCGACCAGCTGGATCGGGCCGAGGTCGAAGAAGTCGGCCCGGGCGGCGAAGTCGTCGGCGTGCGCGGACTGGATCCGCAGCGGCGCCGAGGTGCGCGCGACCAGGTCCAGCCACATGCCGAACCGCTCGCCCGGCGGCAGGACGGTGGTGTCGATGGCGTTGTGGTGCAGCATCCGACTCCTTACGACGCCCGTCGACGAACGAGTGTCTCGATGCCGTCGAGGATCCGGTCGAGGCCGAAGGTGAACTCGTCGTCCGGGTCGTCGTCCTGGTTGAGGACGCCGGAGGTCAGCACCCGGTGCAGCGCCGGGTACCGGGCCGGGTCGATGAGCCGGGCCACGGTGCGGCCGTACGCGGGCATCAGCTCGCCGGGGTCGATGCCGGCGGCCCGGCTGCCCTCGGCGATCTGGGCGGTGAGCGTGGCCTCGTTGCGGACGTAGCCGGTGATCAGCAGGATCACCGACATCTTCTCGGCCTCGGCCAGCCCGGTGTCGTCGAGGCAGCGCAGCCCGTCCTCCAGCCAGCCGAGCTGCTGCGGGGTGATCGGTGGGCCGGTGATCGGCACGTGCAGCAGCCAGGTCCGGTGCCGCAGCACGTCGCGTTCGGCCCGGGCCCAGCGGGTCAGCCCGGCCCGCCAGCCGTCGCCGGGGGAGGGTGGCCCGGGCGGTGGCCCGTAGCCCGTGTCGACCATGAGCAGGAGCAGCTCGTCCTTCGAGCCGACGTAGCGGTAGAGGGCCATGGTGGCGGCGCCCAGCTCCTTCGCCACCCGGCTCATCGAGACGGCGCTCAGCCCGTCGGCGTCGGCCACCTGGACGGCGGCGTCCACGATGCCGGGCACGGTGAGCCCCGGCCGGGGCCCCTTGGGTGGGCGCTCGCGCAGCCCCCAGGCGCTCTCGATGGCCGGTGGGATCACCGGGCCGCTGTCGTCCGTCTTCGCCGCCACTTTTCCTCCTTGCCTCGCCATCCTAGTTCTGCGTATGGTCTACGCATCACAGCGTACGCCCTACGCAGAAAGGATCTGATCATGACGACGACGATCACACCGGCACCGCGGGCGGGCCGACGGGAGTGGATCGGGTTCACGGTGCTGATGCTGCCGTTGCTCCTGGTCTCGATGGACGTGTCGGTGCTCTACTTCGCCGTCCCCTTCATCAGCGAGGAGCTGCGTCCCAGCGCCACCCAACAGCTCTGGATCTTCGACATCTACGGCTTCGTGCTGGCCGGGCTGCTGATCACGATGGGCGCGCTGGGCGACCGGATCGGCCGGCGCCGGCTGCTGCTGCTCGGCGCCACCGCGTTCGGCGCGGCGTCCCTGCTGGCCGCGTACGCCGACAGCGCCGCGACGCTGATCGCCGCGCGCGCCGTGCTCGGCATCGGCGGGGCCACCCTGATGCCCTCCACCCTCGCCCTGGTGCGCAACATGTTCCACGACGCGCGGCAACGCGGCACCGCGATCGGCATCTGGACCGCCACGCTCACCGGCGGCATCGCGATCGGCCCGGTGCTCAGCGGCGTCCTGCTGGAGCATTTCTGGTGGGGTTCCATCTTCCTGATCAACATCCCGGCGATGCTGATGCTGCTCCTGCTCGCCCCGGTCCTGGTGCCCGAGTTCCGCAACCCGGCCGCCGGGCGGTTCGACCTGGTGAGCGCGGTGCTGTCGCTCGGCGCGCTGCTGCCGGTGATCTACGGCATCAAGGAGATGGCCCGCGACGGCGTCGACGTGGCCCGGGTGCTGGCCGTCGTCGCCGGCGTGCTGATCGGAGCGCTGTTCCTGCACCGCCAGCGCACCCGGGCGTACCCGATGATCGACCTGGCGCTGTTCCGCCGCCGCGGCTTCGCCGGATCGCTCGCGGTCAACCTGCTGGCGATGTTCGCGCTGGTCGGCTTCGCCATCTTCACCACCCAGCACCTCCAGCTGGTGCTCGGGATGAGCCCCCTGCGGGCGGCACTGTGGAGCCTCGTCCCGTCGCTCGCGGTGGGCGGCGTCGCCCCGGCCGCGGCCGCGCTCGCCCAGCGCGTCGAGCGGGCGTACCTGATCGGCGCGGGCTTCGGGATCGCCGTGCTCGGTTTCCTGACGCTGACCCGGGTCACGCCGGACTCGCCGCTGTGGCTCCTGCTGGCCGGTGCCAGCGTCTACGCGGGCGGCCTGGTCATGGTGATGTCGCTCGTCACCGAGCTGGTGCTCGGCGCGGCACCGCCGGAGCAGGCCGGTGTCGCCTCCGCGCTGACCGAGTCCAGCAGCGAGCTGGGCGGCGCGCTCGGGATGGCGATCCTGGGCAGCGTGGGCGCGGCGGTCTACCACCGCGAGGTCGTCGACGGCCTGCCCGCCGACCTGCCGGTGGACGCCCGCGACGCGGCCCAGGAGACGTTGGGCGGCACCCTCGCCGTGGCGAAGGGGCTGCCGGCGGAACTCGGCGACGGGGTGCTGCACGCCGCCCGGTACGCGTTCACCGACGGGCTGCACCTCGCCGCGTACGCCGCCATGGTGGCGATGCTGCTGGGGGCGGTGACCGCGCTGATGGCGCTGCGCGGCGTCCGTCCGGCCGACCCCGCGGTGGTGGCCGCGGAGCCGACCGGACCGGCCGGTACGCCGATGCCGTCGGTCAGTCGTTGAGCACGTGCGCGAGGCGGTCGCGGAAGCGCCGCTCGGAGTCGCTGACCGCCTCACCGCCGAGGCCGAGCAGGCCACCGCTGGAGGCGGCACCCACCACCTGCTCAGCGATGGTGACCAGCCAGTGCTTGTACGCGCCGGCCTCGCCCTCGTCGACCCGGGCCGCCAGCAGCGCGGCGGCCTCACCGGCCCGCAGCAACACGTCGTCGAGGTACGCCCGCGGGTCGGCGGGCGCGATGACCGGCAGTTCCTCGCCGGTCTCGGGGTCGCCGACCCGGGTCACGATCTCGCCGGCCACGGCGGCGACCAGCGGGCTGGCCGACTCCCGTCCGGCCGCGATGGTCTCCAACCCGGCCGCGTTCTCCGCCATGGTCCGGCGGGTGCCGTCGGACTCGGCGGCGCTCGCCGCGGTCAGCACCGACTGCGGCAGGCCGGCGAGCAGCCCCCACTCCCCGTCGGAGAATCCAAAACCGGTGTACGCCGGTTGCTCGATCACGGCAACGCCCCTTCCGCCCTGCTTGGTGTGGTCAATCGGTGCCCGGGTCAGGCTAGTCCAGCGTCAACAGGCCCTGTTCGGACACCACGCGCACCGACAACGTCTTGTACCCGACCTCATCGAAGAGAACCGTCATCTTGTCGTCCTCGTACGAGAGCACCATGCCGTTGCCCCACTCCGGGTGGCGCACCTGGCTGTGCACCGGGAACGGCCCGACCGCCCCCTGGTCGGCGACGCTGGTGCCGTTGTGGCAGTTGTCGCAGTGCGCGCAGACCTTGGTCATCTGCTCGCCGAAGTAGGCCAGCAGGGTCTGCCCCCGGCAGGCGTTGGTCTCGGCGAAGGCCCGCATCATGTCGGTCCGGGAACGGGTCACCGTCTGCTGCCGTTCCGCCTCGGCCAGCGCGGCGGCGGCGGCGTCGATCGGGGTGGGCGAGTAGCGGGGCGCGCCGATGCGCTGCCGGGCCCGCGGTTCGGCGGCACCGACCTGCTCCAGCAGGGAGAGGTACTGGCCCAGCTTGCGCGGTCCGAGGCCGGTGGCCTCGCGCAGCTCGGTCTTGGTGGCCGGCTTGCGGCGCAGCAGCGCGGCGAGGTCACGCAGTTCGGTCTCGTCGGGCAGGCCGCCGCTGAAGAAGCGTTGCAGGCCCACGTCCTCGGCCTGCCACAGCAACAGCACCCGCGCGGGCTGTCCGTCGCGCCCGGCCCGGCCGATCTCCTGGAAGTAGCTGTCCGGCGAGTCGGGCAGCGCCATGTGCACCACCCAGGCAATGTTCGGCTTGTCGATGCCCATGCCGAACGCCGAGGTCGCCACCATGATCGGCACCTGGTCGGCGAGGAACGCCTCGTGCAGTTCGGCGCGCGCCCCGGCCGCCATCCCGCCGTGGTAGAACTGCGCCGGGAAGCCGGCGTCGGTCAGCCGGGTGGCCAGCTCCTCGGCGGCGCGGCGGGTCGGCACGTAGATGATCCCCGGCCGCTCGTCGTCGCGCAGCAACGCGACCAGACGTCGCCACCGGTAGTCCTCGGTGGGGCAGTGCGCCACCTCGAGGAAGAGGTTGGGCCGGTCCAGTCCGGACACCACCACCTCCGGCTTGCGCAGCCGCAGCCGGGCGATGATGTCGTCGCGTACCGGCGGGGAGGCGGTGGCGGTCAGCGCGACCACGGGCGGGCGGCCGATGCCCTCGATGAGGTGCCCGAGCGCCAGGTAGTCGGGGCGGAAGTCGTGCCCCCACGCCGAGATGCAGTGCGCCTCGTCGATCGCCACCAGCGCCGGCTTCAGCGCGGCGACCTCGGCCATCCGGTCGGGGTTGCTCAGCTGCTCCGGGGTGATGAACAGGAACTCCGCCCGACCCTCGCGGATCTCGGTGATCGCCTGGGCCTGCTGGGTGGGTGACTCGTTCGAGCTGATCCGCACCGCCCGCAACTCGGGGCGTTGGCGCTCGTTGAGGGCCGCGATCTGGTCCTGTTGCAGGGCCAGCAGCGGGGAGATCACCACGGTGGGGCCGGGGATCAGGCTCGCCGGGATCTGGTAGATCGCCGACTTGCCGGCACCGGTGGGCAGCACCACCAGGGCGTCGCGTCGCTTCATGACGGCGCGCATGGCGGCGAGTTGGTTGGGCCGCAGCGCGTTCCAGCCGAACAGGCTGCGCGCCGCGCGGCGCAACGACATCGAATGCGTGGACAGTTTCATCGAGGGCCGGAGGTACCCGAGCCCATGACCGCCGAAACGCGTTCGGACGATCATGGGCTCGTCGGGTCGGCGGGTCAGCGCAGGCGGGGCAGGACCTCACGCTGGTACAGGTCGAAGAGGCCCTGGTAGTGCGGGCCGGTGTTGGCCACGTACACCTCGTCGAAGCCGGCCTTGGCGTACTGGTCGATCATCTCCAGGTGCGCGTCGGCGCTGTTGCCGCACACGAACGCCTCCTTCATCATCTCCGGCTTGACCAACTCGGCGGCCTGCTCGAAGTGCCGCGGCGAGGGGAGCACCTGGGACAGCTCACCCGGCACCCCGGCGTTGGGCCACCGCTCGTACGCGATCCGCATGCCCTCGTCCTCGCTGTCCGCGTACGCCGCCTTGAAGCCGGCCTGGCACGGCTTGTCGCCGCCGCCGTTCTCCCGGAAACGGCGGACCAGTTCGGCGTCCGGCATCGTGCTCACGTAGCCGTCGCCGATGCGGGCGGCCAGGTCGACGGCCTTCGGGCCGAAACCGGAGACGTAGACCGACGGGGGAGTGTCCGGCAGCGTGTAGACCCGGGCGTTCTCCACGGTGTAGTGCTTGCCGTGGTGGTTGACGAAGTCACCGCGCCACAGCTCGCGCATCACCTCGACGGCCTCTTCGAGCATCTCCAGCCGGACGTCGGCCTGCGGCCACGCGTCGCCGAAGATGTGCTCGTTGAGGGCCTCGCCGGTGCCGACGCCGAGCACGAACCGTCCGCCGTGCAGCACCGCGCTGGTCGCCGCCGCCTGCGCGATCACCGCCGGATGGATGCGCACCGTCGGGCAGGTCACCGCGGTGGTCACCGGCAGCGAACAGACCTGGCTGAGCGCGCCGATCATCGACCAGACGAACGGGCTCTGACCCTGGGCGTCCACCCACGGGTGGTAGTGGTCGGAGATCCACAGCGCCTCGAAGCCGGCCTGTTCCGCACCGCGCGCCTGCTCCAGCAGCTCGGCGGGCGTGTACTCCTCACTGGACAGAAAGTAACCGATCTTCATGAGGTCCCCTTCGGCGCGTACCTGCTGATGGGGACTGCGGTACCCCGGCCGCCGTCGGTCACACCGGTTGCCGGTGCCGGAGCCGGTGTCAGCGGCGGCCGAACATGGCCCGGATCGCGGCGAGCAGCAGCAGGGCGCCGACCACCAGGCCGAGCAGGCGTACGCCGGGGATGTCGGCCGGGCTCGTCGCGTCGGCCAGCAGGGCGGGATCCATCCCCGAACTCTCCCCGGTACCGGGCCGCCGGGCAACTGTAAGGTTTATTGACTATTCAATCGCTCGGTGTGACCATGGCAGCACCGCCTGCCCGGGCGGTGCGCCCCAGGCGCGCGAGAGATGGGGTACGGGGGCCGCATGAGCGAGCGCAACCAGCGGGTCGGCGTGAACGCGCCGACGCAGGAAACCGACGCCCAGCACCGCGAGGAGAACGCGTGACCGCGCCCGTCGGGCACCTTCCGGCGCTCGCCGCCGCCGTCCTGCAACCCGGATTCGTCGGCACCACCCCGCCGCCGTGGGTGTGTCGCTGGCTCGGCGAGGGGCTCGGCTCGGTGGTCCTCTTCGCCCGCAACGTCGTCGACACCGAGCAGGTGGCGACCCTCACGGCGACGCTGCGCGCCGAACGCCCGGACGTCATCGTGGCGATCGACGAGGAGGCCGGTGACGTCACCCGGATCGAATCCGGCCGGGGCAGCTCCCGACCCGGCAACTTCGCCCTCGGGGCGATCGACGATCCGGCGCTGACCGAGGCGGTCGCCCGTGACCTCGGCGCCGAACTGGCCGCCGCCGGGGTCACCCTCGACTACGCCCCGGACGCCGACGTCAACTCCAACCCGGCGAACCCGGTGATCGGCGTCCGCTCCTTCGGGGCCGACCCGGACCTGGTCGCCCGGCACACCGCCGCCTGGGTACGCGGACTCCAGGCCGGCGGCGTGGCCGCCTGCGCCAAGCACTTCCCCGGCCACGGCGACACCCGGGTCGACTCCCACCACGACCTGCCCCGGATCACCGCCGACCGGGACCGGCTCGACGCCTGCGAACTGGCCCCGTTCCGGGCCGCCGTGGCCGCCGGGGTGCAGGCGGTGATGACCGGCCACCTGCTGGTCCCCGCCCTGGATCCGCACCTGCCGGCCACGCTGAGCCAGCGCATCCTGGGCGGCCTGCTCCGCGACGAGTTGGGCTTCTCCGGCGTGGTGGTGACCGACGCGGTGGAGATGCGTGCCGTCGCCGACCGGTACGGCTTCGCGCAGGCGGCGGTCCGCGCCCTCGCCGCCGGGGCCGACGCGATCTGCATCGGCGGCGAACGCGCCGGCGAGCAGGACGCCCGCGAGCTGCGCGACGCCATCGTGGCCGCCGTGATCTCCGGTGAACTGCCCGAGGAACGCCTCGCCGAGGCCGCCAAGCGGATCGGTCAGCTCGCCGCCTGGACGGTGGCCACCCGTACCGCCCGGTCGACGGCGCGCGACGCCACCGACGTCGGGCTCGTCGCCGCCCGCCGCGCCGTGCGGGTCACCACCGCGCGGCCGGAGACCGTGCTGCCGCTGACCCGCCCGGCGTACGTGGTCGAGTTCGAGCCGCCCCGCAACATCGCCATCGGCGCGGAGACGCCATGGGGCCTCGGGGAGCCGCTGGGCGAGCTGCTGCCCGGCACCAGCACGGTCCGCTACGCCGAGCCGGACGTGCCGGCCGACCCGGGCGCCGCCGCGGGCGACCGTCCACTGGTGCTGGTCGTCCGCGACCTGCACCGGCACGACTGGATGCGTGCCGCCGTGCGGCGGGCCGTCGCTGCCCGCCCGGACGCCGTCGTCGTCGAGCTGGGCGTGCCCGAGCTGGTCACCGGGGCGGTGCACGTGGCGACCCACGGCGCCACCCGGGCCAGCGGGTGGGCAGCCGCCGAGGCGCTCACCGGCCGGGTGCGCTGACCGCCCCGGGAACGCGCTGACCGCCCTGCGCGCGCTACGGCTGCTCGGCGACCAGGTCGGCGTACTCGGGGTGCTTGTCGATGAACGCGGACACGAACGGGCACTGCGGAACCAGCCGGCCACCACGGGCCCGGATCTCGTCCAGGGTGCCCCGGATCAACGCGCTGGCCACGCCCTTGCCCTGGAAGGCCGGGTCCACCTCGGTGTGGGTGAAGACCAGCACCTCCCCCCGGGGCACGTACGCGGTGAAGCCGGCCAACGCGTCGTCGACCAGGATCTCGAAGCGGTGCTTCGCGGGGTTGTCCTCGACCAGGTTGCTCACCGGGCCATTCTCCCTCGCCGGTCGGCGACCGCGTCCAGTTCGGCGAGCAACCGGTCCACCTCGTCGGCCGTGTTGTAGTGGTAGATGCTGGCCCGCACCGCGCCGCCGCTGTCGCGCAGCCCCATCAGCTGAAAGTACTCGTAGGCGTAGTAGTCGCCGGCCGAGAGGCAGAACCCGGCGGCGCCCAACGCCTCCTGAGTGGCCGCCGGCGACATCCCGGCGACCCGGAACGAGACCGTCGGGCAGCGGCGGGCCGGTGAACCGTAGACGGTGACGTAGGGCCGCTCCGCCAGCCCGGCGAGCAACCGCCGCAGCAGCGCCTCCTCGTGCGACTGGGCGGCGGCCAGCCCGGCCCGCAGGCGCGCCCGCCGGTCCCCGACCGCGTCCGGGTCCAGCCCGGCCAGGTGGTCCACGGCGGCGGTCACACCGGCCAGCAGCGGAAAGCTCGGCGTGCCGTACTCGAACCGGTCCGGCACCGCGTCGGACGACGGCACCAGCTTCGCCGGCCGCAACGCCGCCCAGCGGGCCGGGTCGGCCACCATCGCCGCCAGGTGCGGCCCGGACCACTTGTAGGCACTCGTGACCAGCACGTCGGCGCCGAGCGAGGCCAGATCGGTCGGTCCGTGCGGCACCGAGTGCACCCCGTCGACGCAGACCAGCGCGCCGACCGCGTGCGCGGTCTTGGCGATCGCCGGCACGTCCGGCACCGTGCCGATGGCGTTGCTGCCGGCGGTCACCGCGACCAGCCGGGTCCGCTCGCCGACCAGCTCGGCGTACTGGTCGACGGGCAGTTCGCCGGTGTCCCGGTCGACCTCCGCCCAGCGCACCGTCGCGCCGGCCGCCTCGGCGGCCTGCACCCACGGCCGCACGTTGGCGTCGTGGTCGAGCCGGGACACCACCACCTCGTCCCCCGGCCGCCAGGCCGCGCCGAGCGTGCGGGCCAGGGTGTACGTCAGGGCGGTGGCGCTCGGGCCCAGCACCACCCCGGCCGGGTCGGCGTCGAGCAGGTCGGCCACCGCCGAGCGGGCCTCGGCCACCAGCTCCAACGACCGTCGACCCGGTACGAAGGCCGCACTGCGGTTGCCGACCGCCGTCCGCATGGTGTCGGCCACCGCGTCGATCACGCCGGCCGCGGTCTGGGTGCCCCCGGCACCGTCGAAGTGGACGAAACCCTCGGTCAGGGCGGGGTAGGCGGCCCGGGTACGGGCGATGTCGAAGGGCATTCCCGGACCCTAGCCGGTGGTTCGCGTCCGCTGCTCGGCGCTCACTGGTGGCTGGGCGTCGCGGACGTCTCGTACCCTTGGCGAGGTGACGAACCGACCCGCCACCATCCCGATGCCCCCCGCCCGCCGCGCCGCCGGCCTGTTCGCCGGTCTGGCGCTCGGCCTCGCCGTGCTGGCCGGCTGCAGCTCCCAGGGCGCCTCCACCGACTGCGGGCTGGACGCCTGCACGGTCACCTTCGAGCGGGGTGTCGACGCGAGCGCCACCATTCTCGGCGTCGAGGCCAAGCTGGTCGGCGCCGAGGGTGACCAGGTGACCGTCGAGGTCGCCGGCGAGCAGCTCACCCTCACCACCGGGCAGCAGGCCACCGAGGCCGGTGGCTTCGCGGTCACGCTGGACAGCGTCACCGACCAGCAGGTCAAGATCCGCGTTTCCCGCAATCCGGGCAACTGACCTGGCCGGGCGGCGGTGGCCGACGTTTGGGGATCAACAAATTCGGAGATTGTGGCGCCATGTCACTCACCCGTAGCGCCGAAGCCACCGCCTCCCGTACGGCGGACAGCCGGTGGCTGGAATTTCTCGCCCGGGCCGGCTTCATCGGCTACGGCATCGTCCACCTGCTCTTCGCCTGGCTGGCGTTGCAGATCGCGTTCGGCACGTCGTCCGACGACGGCGACCAGTCCGGCGCGCTGCGGACCCTCTCCGAACAACCGCTCGGCAAGTTCCTGGTCATCGCCACTGCGGTGGGCCTGCTCGCCATGGCGATCTGGCAGGCGCTGGAGGCGGCGGTCGGGCACCGCGCCGAGCGGGGCAGGGAGCGGGTCGTCGAGCGGCTCGCCTCGGCCGGCCGCACCATCGTCTACCTCTACTTCGCCTGGACCGCGTTCAAGGTCTTCTCCGACGCCGGGTCGAACAGCGCGGACCAGCAGGAGGCGCTGACCGGCAAGCTGATGACCTCCAGCGGTGGCCGCTGGCTGGTCGGCCTGGCCGGGCTGGTGCTCGCCGCGATCGGCGTCGGTCTGGTGATCTACGGCATCGTCAAGCGGTTCGAGAAGCACCTCAAGACCGGCGAGATGAGCCCGAAGACCCGCACGCTCGCCCGCCGCCTCGGCATGGCGGGGTACGTGGCCAAGGGCATCGCGTACGGCATCTCCGGCCTGCTGATCATCGTGGCGGCGGTGAACTACGACCCGGAGAAGGCCCGTGGTCTGGACGCCGCGCTGCACACGCTGCGCGAGCAGTCGTACGGCACGTTCCTGCTGACCCTGGTCGCCCTGGGCATCGCCGCCTTCGGCCTCTTCTGCTTCCTCCAGTCCCGGTACCGCAAGGTCTGAGCTGGTCGATTCCGCGGGCGTGGGGCACTATTGGGCTTTTGCCCGAAGCGCCGTCGCCTGGTCGAAGGGAAGCACCGAACCCGTGCAGAGTTACCTGACGACGGCCGTCGCCGCGCTCGCCGCGGCGGCGGTCGCGCTCTTCCTGGTCGAGGTCGTCCACCGGCTCACCCGCCGGTTCGGCCGCCGGTCGTTGTTGATGACCGAGCTGACCGACCACGCGCACCGTCCGTTCCAGGTCGCCGCGACGGTCCTGGCCGTCCAGTTCGCCGTCCGCTTCAGCACCGGGTACGCGGTCGGCCACAGCTGGCGCCGGCTGACGCTGCACCTGCTCATCCTCGCCGTCATCGCCACCACGGCCTGGCTGGTCGCCTCGCTGCTGATCGTCGTGGAGGACACCGCGCTGGCCCGGTTCCGGGTCGACGTACCGGACAACCGGCACGCCCGGCGCGTACGCACCCAGGTGGTGATGCTGCGCCGACTCACCATCGCGGTGATCGTCATCCTGACCGTCGGCGTGATGCTGATGACGTTCCCGAGCGTGCGCGGCATCGGCGCCGGCGTGCTGACCTCCGCCGGTGTGGTCGGTGTGGTGGCCGCCCTCGCCGCGCAGAGCCTGCTCGGCAACGTCTTCGCCGGCCTGCAACTCGCCTTCAGCGACGCGGTCCGCCTCGACGACGTGGTGGTCGTCGAGGGGGAGTGGGGTCGCATCGAGGAGCTGACCCTCAGCTACGTGGTCGTGCAGATCTGGGACGACCGGCGGCTGATCCTGCCCACCTCGTACTTCACCAGCAAGCCGTTCCAGAACTGGACGCGTACCGAGGCGGCAGTGCTCGGCACCGCCGAGTTCGACGTCGACTGGGCGGTGCCGGTGCAGGCCATGCGGGAGGAGCTGCGCCGCCTGGTGGAGGGCACCGAGCTGTGGGACGGCCGGGTCTGCGTCCTGCAGGTCACCGACGCCACCGGCGGGATGGTGCGGATGCGCGCGCTGGTCAGCGCCGCCGACGCGGGCAGCCTGTGGGACCTGCGCGCCCTCGTCCGCGAGCACCTGGTGGGCTGGATCCGGGACAGCCGTCCCACCGCGATGCCCCGGATGCGTACCGAACTCGGCGACGCCAGCAGCAATCTGCCCTGGCAGTGGGTGCAGCCGAGGCTGCCGGCACGCCGCCCGACCGACACCGAGGCCCCCGACGACGCCCGCGTCTTCGGCGGCAGCGACGACGGCGACGCCCGCAGCGAAGCCTTCGTAGGCCCCGAAGAAACCCGCCCCTAACCCCCCACCCCACCCCACCCCCGGGCCCGCGTTGATCATGAGGTTGACGAGGTCCGCCTCGGCGTGTCACGCCCGCCAACCTCATGATCAACCGCCCTGGTCGAGGTGGGGTGGGAGGTTTGGGCTCGCTTGGGCGGGGGATCTGCTGCCGGACATCTCTTCTCCGGTCGGGAGGTCGCCGTCGGATTGGCGGCGCGGCGACCGGACGACAGGGACGGCGAGCTGCTCGGCGCGCTTTAGGATTGACGGGCGGCGACTCCGGGCATACAGCGCGGTGATGAGGAAAGGAGGACAGCATGGCTGACGTGGCGAACGCCCGCACATCCCGCAACGGGAGCGAGCCCTCCACCGCCGAGCTGGTGCAGCGAGCCACCGAGCAGGTCTCCCGCCTGATCCGGGACGAACTGACGCTGGCCCGTGCGGAGTTGACCCAGAAGGGCAAGCACGCCGGCATCGGCATCGGCCTGTTCGGCGGCGGCGGAGCGCTGGCGTTCTTCGGCCTGGGCGCGCTGGTCGCCACGGCGATCCTGCTGCTCGACCTGGTGCTGCCCGCCTGGGCTGCCGCGCTGATCGTGGCGGTGGCCTGTTTCCTGGTCGCCGGCATCCTCGCCGTGGTGGGCAAGAAGCAGGTCAGCCGTGCGGTCCCGCCGGTCCCGGCGGCGACGGTGCGCAGCCTGCGGGCAGACGTGGACACTGTCGCTGCCGCGGTGAAGGACAGGGGTCGGGCATGACGGGCAACGGGACCGGCGACACGGAGGCGCTCCGTGAGGAGATCCGTCGTACCCGGGTGGAGTTGGGCGAGACGATGGAGGCGCTGGCCGCCAAGGCGGATGTCAAGGCGCGCCTGAAGGAGTCCGCCGGTCAGGCACGGGAGCGGGTGCGCGAGCAGGCGGCGCAGACCGTGGCCCGGGTCCGCGGGCAGGCCGTGCGCCACGCCGAGGATGTGCGGGCGCAGGCGTACGACAAGGGCGGGATGGTTCGGCGTAACCCGGTGCCGTGGGCGACGATCGCCGCCGGAGCGGTGGCCGCCGTGGTGGTGCTGATGATCGTGCGGGGGAGGCGTAGGTGAGCAAGAGCATCGGCAGGGTCGCGTACCGGCCGGTCGGCGTCCTGTTGGGCATCGCCGCGGGTACGGTGGCGGGCGCGATCTTCCGGCAGGTCTGGAAGGTGACCGCGGGCGATGGTGAGGCACCCAACGCCACTGACGAGGACCGCGGTTGGGGCGAGA
Source organism: Micromonospora sp. NPDC050695 (assembly GCF_040654415.1). NCBI lineage: Bacteria > Bacillati > Actinomycetota > Actinomycetes > Micromonosporales > Micromonosporaceae > Micromonospora > Micromonospora sp. NPDC050695. Next base: position 51,734 of record NZ_JBFAHZ010000029.1, on the reverse strand, counting down.
TCCTGGCCGCCGCGGCACTGCAGGGCGCCATCTTCGCGGTGGTCCGGGCAGCCGTGGACCGGGGCGGAGCGGTCGGCGTCCGCCGGATGACCGGCCAGTGGCCGGACTGACCAACGCATCGACATCGGCCCCCTTCCCGCATCGACGGGAAGGGGGCCTTTCGCACGGCGCAGCACGACGCCCAGCGATCTCGGGCATCCGTCAGGTCACATGTCGGAGAAATTCGTCGGAGAGGTCGTGCAGAGTTTTTGCGTACGTGATTTGCTGTCCCCGCTGTTGCGAGATGGCGTGGGTTGAGAGAAGTCTCCTTTGTGGGGCCGCCTCAGACACCGCTGCTCGGAAAACGGCCAATCGGCCGCACGGCGTGCACGGCCGCCAGTTTTAGAAGGAGATACACATGGCGCAGGGAACCGTGAAGTGGTTCAACGCTGACAAGGGCTTCGGCTTCATCACCGTCGACGGCGGGGGTGCTGACGTGTTCGTCCACTTCTCGGCCATCCAGACCAGCGGCTACCGCACGCTGGAGGAGAACCAGCGGGTGGAGTTCGAGATCGCTCAGGGTCAGAAGGGCCCGCAGGCTGAGCAGGTCCGTCCCATCTGAGTAGTGTGGCCGGCCCCCGCCGGCCAGTGGGACGATCCGGCCAGGGGTCGTTGTGCAGCCCCGCATCCCGTGAGGGATGCGGGGCTGTTCCACGTCCGCCGTCGTGCCCCGGGTAGCCAAGGTGTCCCTCGGTGCCTGTCGAGCTGCCCCGCAGGTGGGGCGGGACCGGGCGGACACGGCAGGCACCCCATCGTCGGCCGGACAGCGGACACCCCCGGCCCTCGGCCCGCCGCCCGCGTCGCCCGTGCCGAAGCGTCGCCCCGTGCCGCCTGCTGCCCGTCCTGCTCGCGCTGCCCGTGCTGCCCGTGCTGCCCGTGCTGCCCGTGCTGCCCGTGCTGCCCGTGCTGCCCGTGCTGCCCGTGCTGCCCGCGCTGCTCGCGTCGCCCGTGCCGAAGTATCGCAACCCCACCGCCTCCCGGCGGCGGGACCGTGCCGGCCCTGCCGCACGCGCCGCCGGTGCCCCACATCCGGGGCAGCTCGACAGGCACCGAACGAGCCCTCACCGGTCGCGCTCGCCGAGCCCGCCGGCCCAGGTCAGCCTCGACGGCGCGACGTCAGCCTCGACGGCGCGACGTCAGCCTCGACGGCGTGACCGCAGGCCGAGCCAGATCACCACGAACCCGGCCAGCGCCACGGCCGGGCCGAGCAGCGCCCAGAGCCGCTCGTCGGTCATCACGCTGCCGCTGACGTAGCCGAGACCCTGCACCGTCCACACCGCACCGATCACGACCGCCAGCAGGCCGAGGGTGAGCGTCAGCCAACCCCTCATCGCGTCACCACCGGTCGTGCACCTGCGGGCGGATCAGCTCGTCGTAGACCTCGCGTACCCCGGCCAGTTGCGCGGGTGTGAGCGGCGACTGGGCCGCCGTGGCGGCGTTGCGTCGCGCCTGGTCGGCGTCGCGGGCGCCGGGGATGACGACGGTGACCCCGGCCTGGTCCAGCACCCAGCGGAGGGCGAACTGCGCCATCGTGCGGTCCGCGTCGACCAGCGGCGCGAGCCGGCGCACGGCGGCCAGGCCCCGGTCGTAGTCGACGCCGGAGAACGTCTCGCCCACGTCGAACGCCGCACCGTGCCGGTTGTAGTTGCGGTGGTCGTCGGCGGGGAACTCGGTGTGCTCGTCGTAGCGGCCGGAGAGCAGGCCGCTGGCCAACGGCACCCGGGCGATGATGCCGACCCCGGCCGCCGAGGCCGCCGGCAGGACACGCTCCAGCGGCTTGTGGCGCACCGCGTTCAGAATGATCTGGACGCTGGCCACGCCCGGTCGGGCGATGGCGGTGAGCGCCTGGTCGCAGGTCTCGACGCTGACCCCGTACCCGGCGATGGCCTTCTCGGCGACGAGGGTGTCCAGGGCGTCGAAGACCTCGTCGGAGGCGAAGACGGCGGTGGGCGGGCAGTGCAGCTGGACCAGGTCCAGTGTGTCCATCCCGAGGTTGGCCCGGGACCGGTCGGTCCACTGCCGGAAGTTGGCCAGGGTGTACGCCTCCGGCCGCTGTTCGACGCGGCGGCCCATCTTGGTGGCGACGGTCAGTCCGGCGTCCGGGCGGGAGCGCAGGAAGCGGCCGATGAGCTGCTCGCTGCGGCCGTCGCCGTACACGTCGGCGGTGTCGAGGAAGGTGACTCCGGCGTCGACGGCGGCGCTGAGCACCGCCATCGCGTCGGCCTCGCTGACGGTGCCCCAGTCGGCGCCGAGCTGCCAGGCGCCCAGGCCGACCACTCCGACGGTCCGGCCGAGCCGGTTGAAGCTGCGCTGTTCCATTCCCCGAGCCTAGACATCACCTTGCCGGGCTGCCACGTGAGCCGTACCTTAAGCAAGACGAACGTACGGTTTGGGAGGCGACGATGTGGGATCCGACGACGTACCTGCGCTACGCGGACGAGCGCTCCCGACCGTTTCACGACCTGGTCGCCCGGATCCCGGCCGAACGACCCCGCAGCGTCGTCGACCTCGGCTGCGGCCCCGGCCAGCTCACCGCCACCCTCGCCGAGCGCTGGCCGGCGAGCCGGGTGATCGGCCTCGACTCCTCGCCCGAGATGATCGACCGGGCCGCCGCCCTGGACACCCCGGTCGACTTCGCCGTCGCCGACGTGCGCGACTGGCGGCCGGCCGGCGACGAGGACGTGCTGCTCACCAATGCCGTGCTCCAGTGGGTGCCCGGCCATCAGGAGCTGCTCCGCCGCTGGGCCGCCGAGCTGCCCTCCGGCGCGTGGCTCGCCATGCAGGTCCCCGGCAACTTCGACGCCCCCTCCCACCGGGCGCTGCGCGAGGTCGTCGACCTCCCCGCCTGGCGCGCCGAGCTGGCCCCGCTGCAGCGCACCGACCCGGTTGACGACCCGGCCGACTACGCCGCGCTCCTGACCGCCGCCGGCTGCTCCGTGGACGCCTGGGAGACTACCTACGTGCACCTGCTGCCGGCCCCGCCTGCCGCCGACCACCCGGTGCTGGCCTGGATGGAGGGCACCGCGCTGCGCCCGGTCCGGGCCGCGCTGGACGCCGCCGGCTGGTCGGCCTTCCGCGCCGAGCTGGGGGTACGGCTCACCGCCGCCTACCCGGTACGGCAGGGTCAGGTGTACTTCCCGTTCCGCCGCGTCTTCGTCGTCGCGCACACCGGCGACCGTGCCGAGGAGAATCTGTGACCGACCTGCCCACCTTCATCGCCGGCCTGCCCAAGGTGGAGCTGCACGTGCACCACGTCGGCTCCGCCTCGCCCCGCATCGTCGCCGAGCTGGCCGCCCGGCACGAGGGCCGCACCCCGGTGCCGGCCGACCCGGCGGCGCTCGTCGACTACTTCGAGTTCCGCGACTTCGCGCACTTCATCGAGGTCTACCTCAGCGTCGTCGACCTCATCCGCGACCCCGACGACGTCTGGATCCTCACTCACGAGGTCGCCCGGGAGCTGGCCCGCCAGCAGGTCCGGTACGCGGAGCTGACCATCACCCCGTACTCGCACGTGCGTCGGGGCATCCCCGCACCGGCGTTCTGCGAGGCGATCGAGGACGCCCGCAAGCGCGCCCTGGACGACTTCGGCATCGAGCTGCGCTGGTGCTTCGACATCCCCGGCGAGGCCGGCCTGCCGGCGGCCGAGGAGACGCTGCGCATCGCGCTGGAGGAGCGCCCGGACGGGCTGATCAGCTTCGGACTGGGCGGCCCGGAGATCGGCGTACCCCGGCCGCAGTTCCGGCCCTACTTCGACCAGGCCCGGGCGGCCGGCCTGCGCTCGGTGCCGCACGCCGGGGAGACCACCGGCCCGCAGACCGTCTGGGACGCGCTGCGCGAGCTGGGCGCCGAGCGGATCGGCCACGGCATCTCCGCCGCCCAGGATCCGGAGCTGCTCGCGTACCTCGCGGAGCGGCAGATCGGGATGGAGATCTGCCCGACCTCCAACGTGCGGACCCGGGCCGTGGCCAGCCTCGACGAGCACCCGCTGCCCCGACTCGTCGAGGCCGGCCTGCTGGTCACCATCAACTCCGACGACCCGCCGATGTTCGGCACCACCCTCAACGACGAGTACGCGGTGGCGGCCCGGCTGCTCGGCGCGGGCCCGCAGGGGCTGGCCGGGCTGGCCCGCAACGCGGTGACCGCGTCCTTCCTGGACCCGGCCGGTAAGCAGCGGATCACCGACGAGATCGACGCGTACCTCACCACCGCCGGCTGAGCGGGTCGAGGGAGCAGGGCGCGCGGCGGGAGCATGGGTGTGGGGGGACCTGTGACTCCCGCCGCGCGCGCGGCTCCACCGACCGGTGGGTGCACGGTGCGGTGGTCGGTGGAACTGGTGGGTTCGTGCGTTGATCCTGTCAGCTCGCGGCTGATCCACCTCGGTCGTTAACTGCGATCTAAGGAAGACTTGCGCCGGGGCACAGCCCGGGCGCTCAGCCGTCGGTGGGGCGCTGCCGGGGCCAGCGTCGGCCACTGGCCTTCTGCTCCCGAACGTCCCGCGCCATCCGACCCACCAGGCCGAAGCGGCTGACCTGCCGTGGTGTCGCCTCCGGGTCGGCGAGCAGCATCACCACGCTCGCCCCGCCGAGGCGGGCCCGGTCGATGCTCACCGATCCGTTGGCCTGCAACGCCACCCGTTTGGCGATGTCCAGCCCGAGCCCGGTCGAACCCTGGTCGCTGGCCCCCCGCCGCAGCGCGCGGTCCGGGTTGGCGATGCCGGGGCCGGCATCGTCGATCCGGATCGCCACGTACCCGTCGCGACGGGACACCGCCACCTCGAACGCGGTGCCCTGCGGCGTGTAGCGGAACACGTTGCCGATCACCGCGTCCAGCGCGGCGGCCAGCTCGGCGCGCGGCACCGGCGCCGGAATACGCAGCTGCGCGCCGGTCACCCGCTGCGGCCGGTTCTGGTCACCGGCCAGGGCCGCCCAGAACACCATCCGGTCCCGGACCACCTCGCTGACGTCGCACATCGCCGGCCCGGCCTCGTGCGCCACCGCCTTGCGGGTGGTCTTGATCAGCACGTCGATCTCACCCTCCAGGGTGACGATCGCCTGCCGGATCCGCCGGATCCCGCGCCGCCGGTCCAGCTCGGCCTCGGAGAACGAACCCACGCTCGTGTCGTCGGACTCCAACGCCTCCGCGTCCAGCCGCAGCACGGTCAACGGGGTACGCAGCCGGTGCGACAGGTCGGCCACCAGCTCCCGCTCGTCGGTGCGCGCCGCGTCCAGCCGGTCGGCCATCCGGTTGAAGGCGTGCCCGGCCTCGGCCAGCTCCCGTGGGCCGGTCGGCTCCACGCGTACCCCGAGGTCGCCGTCGCCGATCGACAGGGCGGCCTTCACCAGACCACGGGTCGAGTCCACCGCACGGGCGGCGACCCGGTCGACCACCAGCACCGCCGCGCCGGCCATCGCCGCACCCACCGCGAACAACAACAGCCAGGTGCCGCCGGCACCCTCGTCCAGCGTCGAGTCGGGCACGAACACCTCGACCACCGCCGTCCGGTCACCCAGCACCACCGGGTCGAGCCGGACCACCCCGCCGTCGACGTCGGCGACCAGCGAACGCCGATCGGCGCGGGCCTGGTCCAGGTCGGTGCCGTCGGCCCGGCCGGCGGACTCGTCCAGCCCCAACCCGTGCACCACCGGCCGGGTCGGCGCGCCCTCGGCGCTGGCCACCACGGCCCGCTCGACGACCGCCGGGTCGGTGCTCACCGCCAGCGCACCGGTCACCAGCGCGCTGCGTCGGGCCGCCTCGGCGATCGCCTCCTGGCGGCTCTGCTCACGCAGGCTGAGCCCCAGGGGGATCAGGAAGGCGAGCGCGACGAGACTGCACATGCCGGCCGTGAGCAGGGCCAGCGCCGACCTCAGTCCGGCGCCACCAGCCGGAACCCGACCCCCCGCACGGTGCGCAGGTAGCGTGGCTTCGCCGCGGACTCGCCCATCTTTCGGCGCAGCCAGTACAGGTGAACGTCGATGGTCTGATCCTCGCCGACCGATGGCTGACGCCATACCTCCTCCAAGAGCTCCCGGCGGGACACTACCCGCCCGGGTCGTGCGGCGAGATACGCCAGCAGGTCGAATTCCTTGCGGGTCAGCGCCAGCGCCTCCCCGTCGAGCTGTGCGCTGCGCTCACCGACGTCCACCCGCAGACCGCCGACGACGTGCACCGCGGGCTGCACCGTACGGCTCGCCCGCCCGGCCCGCCGCAGCACGGTGGTGATCCGCGCGTCCAGGTGCGCGCCGGTGAACGGCTTCACCATGTAGTCGTCGGCGCCGGCGCGCAGCAGCTTCACCACCGACTGCTCGTCGTCACGGGCGGTGGCGATGATGATCGGCACATCGGTGATGCCGCGCAGCATCCGCAGCGCATCCGAGCCGTCCAGGTCGGGCAGACCCAGGTCCAACACCACCAGGTCGGGTGTCTCCGCGGCGACCCGGCGCAGGGCGTCCAGCGCCGTACCCACGGCGTGCACGGCGTGCCCTCGGTCGGTGAGGGACCGCAGCATCGCGCCGCGTACGACGTGATCGTCTTCGACCAGGAGCACGGAGGCCACGACAAGACCGTACTTGGCCTGGCAAGTTGATCGCGTTGCGACGTACCTGGGAAGCGGGCAAGCTGGAACGACGATGTCGTTCACCCTGTTCGTCGATGCCCGCCTGGCGCTCGCCCGGGACAGCCTCGCCGGCCTCTCCACCGGCGACGCGCTCGGCGCGCGGTACTTCCTGCCCGGCGCGCCCCCGGCCGATCTCGACGCGGACGCGCTGCCCCCGGCACCCTGGAGGTGGACCGACGACACCGAGATGGCCTGCTCGGTCCTCGCCGAGCTGGCCGAATCCGGCGGCATCGACCGGGACCGGCTGGCGCTGGCCTTCGCCGAGCGCTGCGCCCCGCAGCGGGGCTACGGCGCCGGCGCGATGATGATCCTGCGGCTGATCCGTACCGGAACGCCGTGGCCGCTGGCCGCCGCGTCCGCCTTCGACGGCCAGGGCTCGTGCGGCAACGGCGCGGCGATGCGGGTGGGCCCCCTGGGCGCCTACTTCGCCGACTCGACCGGCCGCGCCGCCGCGCAGGCCCGCGCGTCGGCCGAGGTGACCCACGCGCACCCGGAGGGAATCGCCGGCGCGGTCGCCGTGGCGGTCGCCGCCGCGCTGGCCGCCCGTGCCCGCCTCGACGGGCACCGGCCCGCCCCCGAGCGGCTGCTCGCCGGGATCGCCGCCGCGGTCGACCCGGGCACCGAGGTGCACCGCGGGGTGACCCGGGCAGCCGGACTGCTCGGCCGACCGCTGCCGCACGTGGTGGCGGCGCTCGGCAACGGCTCCCGGGTGACCGCCCAGGACACCGTCGGGTTCACCCTCTGGGTCGCCGCCACCCACCTCGACGACTATCCGGCGGCGATCCGGACGTGCGTGCGGGCCGGTGGGGACGTGGACACCACGGCCGCCATCGCGGGGGCGGTGGTGGCGGCGTACACCGGCGTCGGAACTCCGGGCGGCGTGCCCGAGTCGTGGCTGGCCGCCCGCGAGCCGCTACCCACCTGGGCCCCCTGACCGCGGCGGCCCTTGCGGCCCGGCCCTGGCGGCGGCCCGGCCCTGGCGGCTCTGACCGCAGCGGCCCTGTCCTGGCGGCGGCGCTGGGCATGATCGACTCGGGTTCCTGGACACCGGGCTGTCCGGCTGGCGGGGATGCCGCCGTTTCCAGGAACCCGAGTGGATCACCGAGCCGCCGCGGAAACGGCGGGCGCCGGGTCGGCGGGCGTCGGGTCGGCGGGGGTCGCCCGCTCGTCGGCGTTGCTGGTCACCTCGGCGGGCGTCGTGGGCTTGTGCGGGTTGACGGTCACTTCGCCCGGCGCTGTGTCCTTGGCCGGGTCACCGGTCACCTCGGCGGGCGCTGTGTCCTTGGCCGGGTCGCCGGTCACCTCGGCGAGGGCGGCGTCCTCGGCCGGGTCGCGTCGGCGCCACCGGCTGACCAGCCAGCCGATCGCCGCGCCGCCGCCCAGGCCGGCCAGCAGCCCGGCGGCGAGCATCGCGTCGGCGCTGCCGGACTCCCCGTCAGCGCCGTCCGCCTGCGCGGCACCGGCATCACCCACGGCGTCGGGCGCCGCACCGGCCGCCGGGCCGCCGTGCCCGCCGCCGTGCGCCGCCGGGCCGGGCGCACCGGCCGCCGCCGGCAGCAGGGTGAGCACCGGGGCCCGGTGCGCGCCGCCCGGCTCCGCCCAGCGGACCACGGTGCCGTCGGCGTACGTCTGGACGACCTCGAAGGTGAGCTTCTCGGCCTGCGGCAGCGGCCCCATGGACAGCGCCAGCCGGGCCGGGCCGGGCGCGCCCGCACCGACGCGGACCCAGGTCACCGCGGTGGTCACTGTGCTCACCCCGGAGGAGTGGATGCCGGCCACCGGCTTGTCCAGGGTGCGCGAGCTGATCCGGGGCGCCCAGCCGTCCACCGACATCGGGTAGACCTCGGCGACCGGCGCGTCGGCCGGCAACCGGACCTCGACCTGCGTGGTCCTCGTCCCGGCCCGCTCCTCCGGCACGTTGAACTCCAGCCGTACGGCGTCGCCCTGCCGGGCCTCGGTCGGGGTGGTCGTCACGTCCGCCGCGTACGCCGTCGCGGGCCAGAGCAGCAGCCCAGCGGCCGTCAACGCGGTCGCCGCCACGATCCGCCGCCGGCGGCCACCGCCGTACGTGCTCGCCATCTCGTGCCCCCATCCGTGTCGACGCGGCCGGCACCGGTTTCCGGCCACACCTTCTAGTTCGGCTGCGAGGCGCGAAAGGTTCAACGTCGGTCGTTGGGAAGGTGCCGTTCCCGATCGGCGGCGGGGCGACCGATAGCATCGGCAGGAGCCGAGGATCGGCACCGTTTCGTACCGCTTGGAGGAGTCACCGTGTCCGCACCCCGTACCCCCGCCGTGGCCGACCCCGTCGTCGTCGCCGCCGGGACCACGGCGGCCGACGCGGTGGCCGCGGCCGGACTGCCCGCGAACGGCCCCAAGGCGATCGTCGTGGTCCGCGACCCGCAGGGTCAGCTGCGCGACCTGGACTGGACGCCGACCGAGGAGACCGTCGTCGAGCCGGTCAGTCTGGACTCGCCCGACGGGCTCAACGTGCTGCGCCACTCCACCGCGCACGTGCTGGCGCAGGCCGTGCAGGACGTCTTCCCCGAGGCCAAGCTGGGCATCGGTCCGCCGATCGAGAACGGCTTCTACTACGACTTCGACGTCGACAAGCCGTTCCAGCCCGACGACCTGAGCAAGCTCGAGAAGCGCATGCAGGAGATCATCAAGAGCGGGCAGCGGTTCCGCCGTCGCCGTTTCGGCAGCCTGGACGAGGCGCGCGCCGAGCTGGCCGACGAGCCGTTCAAGCTGGAGTTGATCGAGGTCAAGGGCGAGGGCCTGGACACCGACGAGGTGATGGAGGTCGGCGGCGGCGAGCTGACCATCTACGACAACCTCGACGCCAAGGAGGACAAGGTCTGCTGGTCGGACCTGTGCCGTGGCCCGCACCTGCCGACCACCCGGCTGATCGGCGCGTTCAAGCTGATGCGCTCGGCCGCCGCGTACTGGCGCGGGTCGGAGAAGAACCCCCAACTGCAGCGGGTGTACGGCACCGCGTGGCCGACCCGCGACGAGCTCAAGGCGTACCTGAAGCTGTTGGAGGAGGCCGCCCGGCGCGACCACCGCAAGCTCGGTGCGGACCTGGACCTGTTCAGCTTCCCCGACGAGATCGGCTCCGGCCTGGCGGTGTTCCACCCCAAGGGCGGCATCATCCGCCGGGAGATGGAGCACTACTCGCGGCGGCGGCACGAGGAGGCGGGGTACGAGTTCGTCAACAGCCCGCACATCACCAAGGCGCAGCTGTTCCAGACCTCCGGTCATCTGCCGTACTACGCGGACACCATGTTCCCGCCCATGCAGCTGGAGGGCGCGGACTACTACCTCAAGGCCATGAACTGCCCGATGCACAACCTGATCTTCCGGGCGCGCGGGCGGTCGTACCGGGAGCTGCCGCTGCGGATGTTCGAGTTCGGCACGGTCTACCGGTACGAGAAGTCCGGCGTGGTGCACGGCCTGACCCGGGTCCGGGGCCTGACCCAGGACGACTCGCACATCTACTGCACCCGCGAGCAGATGGCCGGCGAGCTGACCACGCTGCTCAGCTTCGTGCTGGACCTGCTGCGCGACTACGGCCTGGACGACTTCTACCTGGAGCTGTCGACCCGCGACGACTCGCCCAAGTTCATCGGCGCGGACGAGGACTGGGCCGAGGCGACCGAGGCGCTGCGGACCGCCGCCGAGACCTCCGGCCTGGACCTGGTGCCCGACCCGGGCGGCGCGGCGTTCTACGGGCCGAAGATCTCCGTGCAGGCGCGCGACGCGATCGGCCGGACGTGGCAGTTGTCCACCCTCCAGGTCGACTTCAACCAGCCGGAGCGGTTCGGTCTGGAGTACCAGGCCGCCGACGGCACCCGGCAGCGACCCGTCATGATCCACCGGGCGCTGTTCGGGTCGATCGAGCGGTTCTTCGGGGTGCTCACCGAGCACTACGCGGGCGCCTTCCCGGCCTGGCTGGCGCCGGTGCAGGTGGTCGGCATCCCGATCCGCGAGGACCACACCGACTACCTGCACGGCTTCGTCGCGGCGCTGCGCGCCGAGGGCATCCGCGCGCAGGTGGACGCGGGGGACGACCGGATGCAGAAGAAGATCCGCACCGCCCAGCAGCAGAAGATCCCGTTCATGGTGATCGCCGGCGACGACGACGTGGCCGCCGGCACGGTCTCCTTCCGCTACCGCGACGGCTCCCAGCGCAACGGGGTCCCGATCGCTGAGGCGGTGACCCACGTCCTCGACGTCGTGACCACCCGGACCAACATCGGCCCCTCGGCCGCCGCGGAGTAGCGCGGAAGTGCCCGCGCGGCCCGCGGGCCGTCGCGCCCGGCAAGATCGTGCGAACCAGGAGGTGGTGGCCTCCCCGGCGCGGGAGGCCACCACCCCGTCGTCGTTGCTCGAACCGGTCTTCGTCCAGTTCGCCGCTCTGGTCCACGGATCGGGCTACCAACGGGCAGCCACCCCACAGTGTTCGGACCGTACGATCCGCAGACGACGGCACGTCTGAGCCGCGGCCGGCCTGGGCGAACAACTGCCAACTCGTCAGCCACGACCGCTACGAAACTCCGTCCTACCCAGGGCCAACCCGTCGGCACCCCGCAGGGCTATCGACTGCGCCTGCGGCTTGTACCTCGGCGATCCAACGCCTGGACCTGACGCCTGAAGGATCAGCGCCCAGGAGCCGCACCAGGCCCCTTGGCGTACCCGCTATCCCCCAGCTGGGGCGCGGAACTCGACGGGTACCGCCCCGAACTCTCCTGTCCAAACCCGCGCTGATCCGATTGCGGCCTCCCTCTTAGGGCGGGCGAACGCATGCTCGCAGCAGCCCGAGGCAGCGGCGTCGGCGGCGGCGTCGGCAGCGTCGGCGTCGGCGGCGGCAGCGCCGTCCGCCCCCGCAGTGGCTGCTGCTCCTGCCGCTGCAGCTGCCCCGACAGCGCCTGCAGCCACCGCCACCGCGACTGCCGTGGCTGCGCCTGCCGTGGCTGCGCCTGCCGTGGCTGCGCCTGCCGTGGCTGCGCCTGCGGCGGCTGCGCCTGCCGTGGCTGCGCCTGCGGCGGCTGCGCCTGCGGCGGCTGCGCCTGCCGTGGCTGCGGTTGCGGCGGCTGCGGTTGCCGCTCCCCGGTTGGCTGCGGCGGCTCCGGGTCCCACACCTGTAGCGACTGCCCCGGCGGCAGCTCCCGGAGGCTCTGGCGCAGAGCCTGATCTTGGTGCGGCGGCGGCTCCGGGAACGAGCCCCGCGACGTCCACTCCCACGCCGGCTCTGTCAGCGACGGCTGTCGCTGCGCCGTCGCCGACCGCGGCAAGTCCGTCCGCGGGACGGCGGGCTGCGATTCGGAAAATTTCTTTTCGGGCACTACAACTCCTCGGCGAATAGTCATCGCGACTACGGATGCTGCTGATGAGGCATACAGCAATACAACGAGAGGGCTCTTCCGTAGGTTCACGGTCAGAGCCGAGGAACTGCCCGAAGCCGTGGTTGCGGGCCTGCTGGGCCAGCCGGCGCAACGATGGGGATCCGATCAGGTCCACGCGGCGCCGTGCAGGTGCCGGCTGTTCGACGCCCCGCCGACTGCGCTGCTGCAGGCGTAGCTGCGGAAGCTGCTGCTGATCGTGATGGGAACGTCGCCGCAGGCGTGCCGCGAGGAAACGTGCCGAGCCGTCGGATCATGTCGCCGTCCACCGCAATTTTCGTGGTCCACCAGCAATCCATCAACACGTGTAGCTAGGAGTTTCCCGACGGCGGAGTCGCGGCCCGCCCGGGCGGCTCCGTAGGATCGGCTCGTGACTGGGGCACATCGGGACACGGACAGCGGTGGCATGGCCGACGGCCTGGAGCGGCTCTGGACGCCGCACCGGATGACCTACATCTCCGGGGAGGACCGGCCCGAGGGCGGCTACGAGAAGCCCACCGGCTGCCCGTTCTGCCTCGCTCCGGGCCTGCCTCCGGAGGAGAGCCTCGTGGTGGCCCGCGGCGAGCACGTGTTCGTGGTGCTCAACCTCTACCCGTACAACCCGGGCCACCTGCTCGTCTGCCCGTACCGCCACGTGGCCGACTACACCGACCTGGACGTGCCGGAGACCATCGAACTGGCCTCGTACACCCAGAACGCCATGCGGGTGATCCGCAAGGTGAGCAACGCGCACGGCTTCAACCTGGGCATGAACCAGGGTGGAGTCGCCGGCGCAGGCATCGCCGCGCACCTGCACCAGCACGTCGTGCCTCGCTGGGGCGGCGACGCGAACTTCATGCCGGTGATCGGCCGCACCAAGGTCCTGCCGCAGCTACTGCACGACACCCGCGACCTGCTCGCCCGCGCCTGGCCGTCCTGACCCGCGGGCCCGGCCCGCGCGGGGTCGGCGTCAGTCGGCGAGCAGCAGCGGGGTCAGCTCCGGCCAGCTCTCCACCCGGTGTACGCGCGGAAGCACCGCAGCGTACGTGGCGACCTGCGCCGGACGGGGCCGGAACAGGTAGCGGTGCGGCACCGATTCGAGGTAGCCGAGCACCTCCAACTTGTCGTCCACGAAGTGGGTCAAGCCGAGTCGCCGGGCGATCGGCGCCTTGTCCGGCCGGGTGCGGCAGAAGTGCACCCGCTCGACCGGGATGCCGGTGCGGGCCGCGAAGTCGTGGTGGGCGAGCCACTCCCTGGTCCGCTGTTCGGTGGCCTCGCCGCACTTCGAGACCAGGTGCACCTCGTCGAAGGCCGGACCGAGCGCCGCGAGCGCGTCGAACGCGCCGTCGACGGCCGGCGTGCGCAGGTAGTGCGCGCCGAAGAAGGACGTGTCGGCGTCCTCGTCGGCCGGCTCGATGATCACGCCGCCGATGTCCACACCCAGCCGTCGCATGCCGCCGATCATGCCGCACCGTGACCGCTCACGGGCACCCGCGTTTCCGCCCCCGGGAGTTGCTACGCCCCAACCCCGTGAAGGTGGCACGATCGGCCGATGGCAGTCACGACACGGACGTTGGGGCGCAGCGGCATCGAGGTCAGCGCCCTCGGCATGGGGTGCTGGGCGATCGGTGGCCCCTGGGCGGAGGGGGCCCAGCCGCTCGGGTGGGGCGCGGTCGACGACGACGAGTCGGTACGGGCCGTACGCCGAGCGCTCGACATGGGCGTGACCCTGTTCGACACCGCCGACACGTACGGTGCCGGGCACGGCGAGCGGGTGCTCGGCCGTGCCCTCGCCGGGCGCCGAGCCGAGGCCGTGATCGCCACCAAGTGGGGGTACACGTTCGACGAGACGAGCCGCCAGGCCACCGGGGAGGACGCGTCACCCGCGTACCTGCGGCGCGCCGTGTCCAACTCGCTGCGCCGGCTGGACACCGACCACATCGACCTCTACCAGCTGCACCTCGCCGACCTGTCGGTCCCCCGGGCGGAAGCGCTGGTCGGCACCTGCGAGGACCTGATCACCGAGGGCCTCATCCGGGCGTACGGCTGGAGCACCGACCGCCCCGACCGGGCCACCGCGTTCGGGCACGGCGCGACCGGCGCCACCGCCGTGCAGCACACCCTGTCGGTGCTCCGCGACGCCCCCGACCTGCTCGCGGTCTGCGACAAGTACGACCTGGCCAGCATCAACCGGGGGCCACTCGGGATGGGCCTGCTCACCGGCAAGTACACGGCCGCGTCGACGCTTCCCCGAGACGACGTACGCGGGCTGGCGCCGGGCTGGCTGGAGTGGTTCCGTGGTGGCCGACCGGCACCCGAGTGGCTGCGCCGCGTCGGCGCGGTCCGCGCCGCGCTCACCGCCGACGGGCGCACCCTCGCCCAGGGAGCGTTGGGCTGGATCTGGGCCCGCAGCGGGCGCACCATCCCGATCCCGGGCTGCCGTACCGTCGCCCAGGTCGAGGAGAACGCCGCCGCTCTTCACCGCGGCCCGCTGCCGGCGGACCAGTTCGTCGAGGTGGAACGTCAACTCGCCGCCCTGCGCACCGCAGCCCTGCGCGACGCCGACCGCCCCCACTGGCCGCGCCCCACCCACCCCCTGACCCACCCGTAACCCAACCCGCCGCAAGCCCGCCCGCGCCCTACGCTCGTCCGCGTCGATCATGGAGTTGTGGTGCCTCACAAATAGGGCTCAGATGAACATTCCGCCCACCACGATTCCATGATCGACGCGTGCTTCACCCGAACCGCGCCGGGCCGAGCCGGGGTTGCGGGCGGGGCTGTGGGATTTAGGGGAGTTGTTCTTTGCGGGCCTGGTCGGCCAGGTGGGTGGGCATGGGGTCGTGGCGGACGAAGTGGCGGCGGAAGGTGCCGGTGCCGGCGGTCATCGAGCGCAGCTCGACGGCGTACCGGAGCAGTTCGATGGCCGGCACCTCGGCGCGGACGAGGGTGCGACCCTCGGTGTCCGGGTCGGGTTCGGTGCCGAGCACCCGGCCGCGCCGGCCGGACAGGTCGCCCATCACGGTGCCTACCGAGCCGTCCGCGATTCGGATGGTGACCTCGTCGATCGGCTCCAGCAGTGCCGGTTGGCCGCGTTCGGCGGCGTCGCGTAGCGCGAGCGCGCCGGCGGTCTGGAAGGCGGCGTCGGACGAGTCGACGCTGTGCGCCTTTCCGTCGACGAGGGTGACCCGCAGGTCGACCACGGGGTGGCCGGCGACCAGGCCGCGTTCCAGTTGGGCGCGGACGCCCTTCTCCACCGACGGGATGTAGTTGTGCGGCACGGCGCCGCCGACGACCCGGTCGACGAATTCGAAGCCGCCGCCGCGGGGCAGCGGCTCGACCTCGATGTCGCAGACCGCGTACTGGCCGTGGCCGCCGGACTGCTTGACGTGCCGGCCGTGGCCCTTCGCGGGGGCGGTGAGGGTCTCGCGCAGTGACACCTTGACCGGTTCGGTGTCCAGTTCGACACCGCCGGCGCGGAGCCGGTCGAGTACCACGTCGGCGTGGGCTTCGCCCATGCACCAGAGCACCAGCTGGTGGGTTTCCGAGTTGCGTTCGAGTCGCAGGGTGGGGTCGCCGGCGACGAGTCGGGCGAGGTTGCGGGCGAGCGCGTCCTCGTCGGCGCGGCTGTGGGCGACGATCGCGACCGGCAGCAGGGGCTCCGGCATCTCCCACGGTGCGATCAGCAGCGGGTCGTCCTTGGCGGAGACGGTGTCGCCGGTCTCGGCGCTGCCCGATTTGGTGATCGCGCAGATGTCGCCGGCGACGCAGAGCGACACCTCGCGCAGGGTGGCGCCCAGCGGGGTGTAGAGGTGCCCGACCCGCTCGTCGGCGTCGTGGTCGGGGTGACCGCGCTCGGCCATGCCGTGCCCGCAGATGTGTACGGTCTGGTCGGGGCGCAGCGTGCCGGAGAAGACCCGGACCAGCGAGACCCGCCCGACGTGCCGGTCGACGGTGGTCTTGACCACCTCGGCGACGAGCGGCCCGTCCGGGTCGCAGGTCAGCGGGGGCCGGGGTGAGCCGTCCACACCGGTGACCGCCGGCAGTTCGTGTTCCAGCGGCGACGGGAACGCGGCGGTCAGCACCTCCAGCAGCGCGTCCAGGCCGACGCCGGTCTCGGCGCAGACCGGTACGACGGGGTAGAAGTGGCCGCGGGCGACGGCCTTCTCCAGGTCGTCGATGAGCACGTCGGTGCTGATCTCCTCGCCGTCGAGGTAGCGATCCATGAGGGTCTCGTCCTCGCTCTCGGCGATGATTCCCTCGATCAGCTCGTTGCGGGACTCGTCGATGGCGGGCCGGTGCTCCGGGTCGGGGTCGCGCACGTCGGCGGGGAGCCCGGCGGTGTAGTCGAAGACGCGGCGGGTGACCAGGCCGAGCAGACCTTCGGTGGAGACGCCGTCGTCGCCGAGCATCGGCAGGTACAGGGGCATGACGTTGTCGCCGAAGAGCCGCTGGCACAGCGCCACGGTCTCGTCGAAGTCGGCGCGGGGCTGGTCCAGTCGGGCCACCGCGACGGCGCGGGGCATGTCGACCGCCGCGCACTCCTCCCACAGGGCCACGGTGGCCGCGTCCATGCCACCGGCGGCGGACACGACGAACAGCGCGGCGTCGGCGGCCCGCAGCCCGGCGCGCAGTTCGCCGACGAAGTCGGCGTACCCGGGGGTGTCCAGCAGGTTGACCTTGATGCCGTTGTGCAGCAGGGGCGCGCAGGACAGACTCACGGAGCGCTGCTGGCGTACCGCTGCCGGGTCGTGGTCGCCGACGGTGGTGCCGTCGACCACGCTGCCCGCCCGGCCGATGGTGCCGGTGGCGGCGAGCAGCGCCTCGACCAGGGTGGTCTTGCCCGCTCCGGAGTGCCCGACGAGCACCACGTTGCGTACCCGGTCGGGTTCGGTCACCACCGGCGTGCCGCCGGTGGACCCCTTTTCCTGATTTTTCTGCGCCATGGGGCGCACCTCCCTCAGCCGGTGGTGGGTGGCGACCGCCGCGCGACGGGGTGCGGCCCGGGGCGAGTGCGCGGCGATATCCTCCGGTGGTCTGCTGCACAGCGAGAACTCAACGGGCGGGTGGGTGAGCTGGCTCACCCCCCGGCTCGATCTCACACCCGTTGGCGGGTAGGCACAAGCCTGCCCCGGGCGGGTCGGAGGGGCGGCCGTATCGCCGGACCTGGGCGGACCGTTATCGTGGGGACCGCCATGGCGAAGATCTTCCAAGTGTCGGCCCGCGCGGGGATGACCCGCGTCGTCGAGCCGATTGCCCGTGCCCTTCTGCGCGCGGGCGTCACCCCCAATGCCGTCACCGTCGCGGGCACCGTTGGTGTGCTCGTCGGCGCGCTCGGCTTCGGTGCTCGCGGCCACCTGGTCGCGGGCGCGTTGATTGTGACCGTTTTCGCGCTCACCGACCTGCTCGACGGGACGATGGCCCGGATGAGCGGCGGCTCCACCAGGTTCGGGGCGTTCCTCGACTCGAGCATGGACCGGGTCGCCGACAGTGCCGTCTTCGGCGCGGTCGCGTACTGGCTGGCCACCGAGGGTGACCACTCCGGCGTGGCCGCCGCGCTGGTCTGCCTGGCCGCCGGCAGCCTGGTCTCCTACGTGAAGGCCCGCGCGGAGGGGCTCGGCATGACCTGCAACGTGGGCATCGCCGAGCGCACCGAGCGGCTGCTGATCGTCGGCGTCGGCGGAATCCTCACCGGCGTGGGCGTGAAGCCGGCGCTGGAGATCGCGCTCTGGCTGCTCGCCGCGGTGTCGATCTTCACGGTGGGGCAGCGGATGGCACACGTCTACCGCCAGGCGCAGCAGCTCCAGCCGGACGGCCAGGCGTGAGGGGACGGGCGCACACGGCGCCTCGGCGCGCGACCGGCGGCCCGGTCGCGTGAACCTCACCGAGCTGGGTTACGTCGCCGGGTGGCGGGTGGTCCGCGCGCTACCCCGGCCGTTGGTGGCGGCGGCGTTCCAGGCGGGCGCGGACCGCGCCCATCGCGGCGGCGGCAAGGGTACGGCTCGACTGCGCGCGAACCTGCGCCGGGTGGTCGGCCCGGAGCTGCCCGAGGCCGAGTTGGACGATCTCGTCAAGCGCGGCCTGCGCTCGTACGCCCGGTACTGGATGGAGGCGTTCCGGCTGCCCGCCCTGAGCCGGTCGCAGATCCTGTCCGGGTTCCGGCTCGACGGCGCCGACCTGCTCGCCGCCGACGTCGCCGCCGGCCGGGGCGCGGTGGTGGCGCTGCCGCATGCCGGCAACTGGGATGCCGCGGGTGCCTGGGTGGCGGCCACCGGTTGGCCGATCACCACGGTCATGGAGCGGCTGAAACCGGAGGGCGTCTACAAGCGGTTCACGGCCTTCCGAGAGGTCCTCGGGATGGAGATCCTGCCGACCCACGGGGGACCGCGGCCGGCGTTCGACGTGTTGCTGGACCGCCTCCGTGCCGGTGCGGTGGTGCCGTTGCTGGCCGACCGTGACCTCTCCGCCCGGGGCGTGGAGGTGGATTTCTTCGGTGGGAAGACCCGGATGCCCGCCGGTCCGGCCCTGTTGGCGCTGCACACCGGCGCGCCGCTCTACGTGGCCTCGATGTGGTACGAACCGGACGCGGCGTGCGCGTCGCTGGCCGGTCCGCTGCCGGTTCCGGGTCCCGAGGTGGGGCCTTTGGACCAGCGCGTCCGATCATTGACGCAGCTGATCGCCGACCGTCTGGCGGCGGGTATCGCCCGCCATCCGGAAGACTGGCACATGTTGCAGCGGATGTGGTTGGACCAGCGGGCGCCGGCCGGCGGCACGGGGTCGCCCACGCCGTCCTCCGGTCGGGCCTAGAGGGGGTGGGCACGGTGAGCGCGAGGAGCGCGGCGCAGCGGAGCCCCGCAGTCGCGAGCGAGGTTGGCACGGTGAGCGCGAGGAGCGCAGCGCGGCGGAGCCCCACGGTCGCGAGCGAGGTGGGCGCCGTGAGGTGGTGTCCCGCTGTCGCGGACGGGGGTCGCTGACGCATGCGGATCGGCATCGTGTGTCCGTACTCCTTCGACGTCCCCGGCGGCGTGCAGAACCACGTGATGGATCTCGCCGAGGCGTTGATCACCCTCGGCCACGAGGTCAGCGTGCTCGCCCCGGCCGACGAGGACTCCCCGTTGCCGGAGTACGTGGTGTCCGCCGGGCGGGCCGTGCCGCTGCCGTACAACGGTTCGGTGGCCCGGATCGCGTTCGGGCCGGTCTCCACGGCCCGGGTGCGGCGGTGGATCACCAACGGCGACTTCGACGTGTTGCACGTGCACGAGCCGCTCACGTTGAGCCTGTCGCTGCTGGCCGTGCTCTCCGCCCGGGGGCCGGTGGTGGCCACGTTCCACACCGCGATGACCCGTTCGCGGGTGCTGGCCGCCGCGCAGGGCGTACTCCAGATCGTGCTGGAGCGGATCACCGCCCGCATCGCGGTGAGCGCGCTGGCCCGCAAGGTCCAGGTCGAGCACATGGACGGCGGCGCGGTGGAGATCCCCAACGGGGTGGCGGTGGCCAAGTTCGCCGACGCCGAGCCGCTGCCGGGCTGGCCGGGGGAGTGCGCACCGGGTGCCGGCGGCGCGGTGGGTTTCCTGGGCCGGTTCACCGAGGCCCGCAAGGGTTTCCCGGTGCTGCGGGATGCGTTCGTGGCGCTGGCCGACAGCCGCCCCGGGCTGCGGCTGCTGGTCGCCGGCCCGGGCGACCCCGACGATCTGTACGACCAGTTCCCGGTGGAACTGCACGAGCGGGTGACGTTCCTCGGCCTGGTCACCGAACCGGACAAGGCGCGCATGCTGCGCAGCGTGCACCTCTACGTGGCGCCGAACACCGGCGGCGAGTCGTTCGGCATGATCCTCACCGAGGCCCTGGCGGCCGGTACGACGGTGGTCGCCAGTGACCTGGACGCGTTCCGGCGGGTGCTCGACGGCGGCCGGGCCGGGCGGCTCTTCCCGACCGGGGATGCGGTGGGGTTGCGCGACGCGTTGACCGAGCTGCTCGACGATCCGGCCGGCCGGGCCACCCTGAGCGCCTGCGGTGATCAGGTGGTGGCGAATTTCGACTGGCCGGTGGTTGCCCGCCGCGTGATGGAGGTATACGCAGCGGCGATCGAGGCAACCGACGGGCGGGTCATCGACCAGGAATGGGTGGGGCTGAGCTGAGCCGGTGTGACGCATGGTGCGGACGGTGACCGGGGGACCGGCGGGGCCGCGCCCAATCGGAGGCGAAACGGAGCAGCACTACGATGCCGCACATGTGGTGGGTGGTGGCCGCGAGCGTGGTCGTGGGGCTGGTCGCGGCGTACCTCATCTGGACTGCCGGGCGGGTCGAGCGGCTGCAGGGCCGCGCGGAGCTGGCGGCGCGGGCTCTCGACGCCCACCTGTTGCGCCGGGCGGCGGCGGCCGCCGTGCTGGCTGAGCGGCGCTTCGGCGTCGAGTTGTACGCGGCGGCCCGGATCGCCCTGGACGCCCACCCGGACGAGCGGGAGGCGGCGGAGAACGACCTGACCCGCCAGTTGCGCTCGGTACGGCTGGACCCGGCCGATCCGGACTGCGGGGCCGTCATCGCCGCCAGTCGCCGGCTGGCGCTGTCCCGGCAGGTGCACACCGACCTGGTCCGCGACGCCCGTTCGGCGCGCAGCCGCCCGCTGGTGCGGTTGTTGCGGATGGGGCGGGGCCGGGAGTGGCCGCGGTACTTCGACATCGACGACCCGACCCTGACGGTGCCCACGGACGTGCCCGCGAGCTGACCCGGCGGTCGCGGCGGACCGGTGAGCAGTGCCACACCGCAGGCCACCGGGGGTCTGATTGGCTGTCGGCGCGGCGTTACGCCACGCGTAGCATTTTCGCTGCCACCCCCACAGCGCGTTCGAGGAGCGATGACCCGTGCCCGAAAACACCGCACCGACCACCGGCACCACCCCCGTCGTCGGCACCGCTCGTGTGAAGCGCGGCATGGCCGAAATGCTCAAGGGTGGCGTGATCATGGATGTGGTCAACGCCGAACAGGCCACGATCGCTGAGGACGCCGGCGCGGTCGCGGTGATGGCCCTGGAGCGGGTGCCCGCGGACATCCGCGCGCAGGGCGGCGTGTCGCGGATGAGCGACCCCGACATGATCGACGGGATCATCGAGGCGGTCTCCATCCCGGTGATGGCCAAGGCCCGCATCGGGCACTTCGTGGAGGCGCAGATCCTCCAGTCGCTGGGCGTCGACTACGTGGACGAGTCCGAGGTGCTGACCCCGGCCGACTACGCCAACCACATCGACAAGTGGGCGTTCACGGTCCCCTTCGTCTGTGGCGCGACCAACCTCGGTGAGGCGCTGCGGCGGATCACCGAGGGCGCGGCGATGATCCGCTCCAAGGGTGAGGCCGGCACCGGTGACGTCTCCAACGCCACCACCCACATGCGCAAGATCCGTCAGGAGATCCGCCGGCTCTCCGCACTGCCGGCCGACGAGCTGTACGTCGCGGCCAAGGAGCTGCAGGCGCCGTACGAGCTGGTCAAGGAGGTCGCCGAGAGCGGCGAGCTGCCGGTGGTGCTGTTCACCGCGGGCGGGATCGCCACCCCGGCCGACGCGGCCATGATGATGCAGCTCGGCGCGGAGGGCGTGTTCGTCGGCTCCGGCATCTTCAAGGCCGGCAACCCGGCCCAGCGGGCCGCCGCGATCGTCAAGGCCACCACCTTCCACGACGACCCGGACGTGCTGGCGAAGGTGTCGCGTGGTCTGGGCGAGGCGATGGTCGGCATCAACGTGGACGAGATCCCGCAGCCGCACCGCCTGGCCGAACGGGGTTGGTGAGCATGGGCGGTTCCACCATCGGTGTGCTCGCGCTTCAGGGGGACGTCCGCGAGCATCTGGCGGCGCTGACCGCGGTGGGTGCGGACGCCCGCCCGGTCCGCCGTCCGGGGGAGCTGGACGCGGTAGACGGCCTGGTGATCCCCGGGGGCGAGTCCACCACGATCAGCAAACTCGCCGACATCTTCGAGCTGCGCGAGCCGATCGACAAGCGGATCGCCGACGGGATGCCGGTCTACGGGTCCTGCGCCGGCATGATCATGCTGGCCTCCGAGGTGCTGGACGGCCGCCCCGACCAGCGCGGCTTCGCCGGCATCGAGATGACGGTGCGACGCAACGCGTTCGGTCGCCAGGTCGACTCGTTCGAGGCGCCGGTGCGGATCGACGGGGTGCCAGGCGAGCCGTTCCACGCGGTGTTCATCCGGGCGCCGTGGGTTGAGCGGGTCGGCGCCGGTGTCGAGGTGATCGGCACGGTGACCGGCGGCCCGGCCGCCGACCGGATCGTGGCGGTACGGCAGGGCAATCTGCTGGCCACCTCGTTCCACCCCGAGCTGACCGGCGACCTGCGCGTGCACGCGTACTTCGCGGAGCTGGTCCGCGCCGCCTGAGCGGCCGACTCCGGCCAGCGGGCATGGATCGGGCGCCTGGGCCGTTGGTCTGAGGGTGCCCTGGCGCCGTGCCGCCGCCCCGGGCGGGTCCCGGGTGTGACATGCCGGGGTCCGACCTCGGTAAGATTGCCGCGGTTCGGCAGGGCCGTGGCCCGGCGCGGGCATCTCCCGCGGGACCGACCGGCCGCCGGATCGCCGGATCAGGCGCGGAATCGGTGCGGCAGTCGACGCAGGCGTGGAATGACAGACGGAGGTAGAAGATGTCCGGCCACTCAAAGTGGGCGACGACCAAGCACAAGAAGGCCGTCATCGACGCCAAGCGCGGCAAGATGTTCGCCAAGCTGATCAAGAATGTCGAGGTGGCCGCGCGGACCGGCGGCGGAGACCCGTCCGGTAACCCCACGCTCTACGACGCCATCCAGAAGGCGAAGAAGAGCTCGGTGCCGAACGACAACATCGACCGCGCCGTCAAGCGCGGCTCCGGCCTGGAGGCCGGCGGCGCCGACTGGCAGACGATCATGTACGAGGGGTACGGCCCGAACGGCGTGGCCATGCTCATCGAGTGCCTCACCGACAACCGCAACCGCGCGGCGACCGAGGTGCGCACCGCGCTCACCCGCAACGGCGGGTCGCTCGCCGACGCCGGCTCGGTGTCGTACATGTTCTCCCGCAAGGGCGTGGTGATCGTCCCCAAGGAGGGCACCACCGAGGACGACGTGATGCTGGCCGTCCTCGACGCCGGCGCCGAGGAGGTCAACGACCTCGGTGAGGCGTACGAGGTGGTTTCCGAGCCGACCGACCTGATCGGGGTGCGTACCGCCCTGCAGGACGCCGGCATCGAGTACGAGTCGGCCGAGTCCTCCCTGATCCCCAGCATGAACGTGCCGCTGGACGAGGAGGGCGCGCGCAAGATCTTCAAGCTGATCGACGTCCTGGAGGACTGCGACGACGTGCAGAACGTCTACGCGAACTTCGACGTCTCCGACGAGACGCTCGCACAAATCGGCTGAGTGTCTGCGACCTGCCCGGCATGACGGCGACCGAGCTGCGACAGATGGTCGGGCAGTGCGGTGTGTTCGAGGATGCGGACGCGGTACGGGATGGCGCGGGCAGCGTCCATAGCGGACAGCGTGGTGTGAGGACGCGGAGCTCTCGGTAGACAGGTTCTTGCTACGGAATCAGTCTCCGAGAGGGCTCCCCCGTGCCCGGAGAACTCGTGCGGCACGTGGCGCGTCTGCCGCGCTGAGCGGGCGTGGGGCGTGGGGCTCTCGATCGGGTACCCGGGCGCTGACCTGCCTTTCCAGCTTCCAGCTTCCAGCTTCCAGCTTCCAGGCCCAGTCGCGATCGCGGCGAACGGGCACGCCCCCCGACCAGCACCGCGTAGACCGGTGAGCGTCGACGGGTCCGCCGCCTGGTCGGCAACTCATGCTCGCCATTGACCTCCTGAAGGGTACTTATTTGCTGAGGAACATTGGCGTAACATAGGCGAAACATTGTCGGTGCGACCTTAGGAACCAGAGTGGATCAGGTGAGCCCCCCGCCCCCGTCGCACTCATGACTGACTATCGACCGACGCGGGGGCTGTCTCCGCCCCCATCAGACCCGACCGTCGAGCGAGTCATCGCCGGGGGCGCCGTGGCCGACACCCTGGCCGGGCGGCAGAAGGAGCAACCGACCGAGGTGCTCGACGTCGATGCCGTGTGGGTGCACCCGGTGACCGGCGTACGGACCCGCGCGGCGTTCGACGCGGTGTTTCGTTCGGAGCACGGCCGGCCGGTCAGCGAGCTGACGGTGAAGGTGCGGATGGTGCCGGACGCGACCGTCAGCGCGGCGGAGCTGGCCGAGACCTGGCGGTCGGTGCGCAACGGCGTGGAGGAGCACTTCAATCGGCCCGAGCACCGCTTCCGCAGGCACGGCACGCTGAAGGTCAGCGTCGAACCGGTCACCGAGGGGCCGGCGCACCTGCAGGTCGACCTGTCGCACCGGCACGAGCAGGTAACGCAGAGTCGATGGCGGCCCGGCCTGACCGGCCAGGCCTACGCGCACGAGCTCGGCCACCAGCTAGGTCTACGCGAGGAGAACCGCCACCCCGGCGAGCCGGAAGGGCTCTTGCACATCCCCGGCTCGCTGATGGGCACGTTCGACGACCCAGTTCCGGCGGAGGCCGCCGCCGAGCCGCGTGGCGGGCTCCGGCAGCGCTACCTCGACCTCGTCGAGAGTCTGATCGAGGCTCGCCGCGACGCCGGGCCGGCGCTCCGGCCGTCGGAACCCGTCGTCGAGCATTTGCCCGAGCCGCGCATGCCGGCTGTGGGCCGGGTCACCGAGCGGGTTACCCGGATGGAGCAGGAGCAGTTCGCGGGTCCGCTGCGCGACCTCACCGGGCAGCGGACCCGGCCGCTGACCCTGGACGAGGCACGCGTCTGGGCCGAAAGCAGCACCGCGCTGCCGGGCAACCCCAGGCCGACCACGGCGGAGAAGTGGGCTTACCTGCGCCGATTGGAGCAGCGCAACCGGGCCACCCCAAACCCACCGGAGCAGAACGCGGACCTGCCGACACCCGTGCGCGAGTCGAGGCTGGCCAGCCAGGACCGCCGCCCGTGGCTGGAGAAGGACACGTCGCGGCCGCCCGTGCCGACGGGCACCGTCAGGTTCGGCGATCAGCGCATGCTGCCGAAGGCGATGCCGGTCACGCCCGGACGCGACCGGCCCGCGTTCAAGCTGGTGGACGCGATCGCCCGGCACATCGGCGAGCAGGGCGGGCTGCCCCGCCCTGCGCTCGACGCGCTCGCCGCGGCGCTGCGAAACCAGCCGGAGCAGTTCTTCGGCGAGGGTTACTGGCTGCGGTTCACCCGCAACGGTGTACCGCGCGAGATCATCGTGCGGGCCGTCAACTACGGCGACTGGAGCCGCTACTCGCTCGCGCCGACGCAGCGTCCGCAGCTCGGGACGACCGTCAGCGCGTTTGCCAGGGAGGCGCTCACCCTGCACCGGCCGGTGCAGCCGAAGGTCCGGCACATCGACGATGTGCATTTCTCGGTCACCGACGTCACCGACGTGCACAACCCGTCGACGGGCACTCCGGGCGCCCGGTTCACCGTGCGTAATGGCCTGCAATGGCACCTCTCCGACGATTACACGGCTCCGCACAACCGCCGCGGCCTACCGACGGATCTGGTCTTCACCGAGCAGCAGCCGCTCGGCGTCGTGGAGGTCGAGGGCGCCGGCGCGCCGCTGCACGGCGCTGCCGAACTGGTCCAGTCGGTCTTCCCGGACTTCACCGCGGCGAGCCCGACTTACCAGAACCTGTACGACTTTTTCGCCCACCGGCTCACCGAGCATCTGCCGCAGATGCTGGCCGGCTGGACGGACGTGCCGGGGACCAACCCACCCGGTGTGCGGATCCGTGCGATCGCCGAGAGTGGCCGGCTCGCACATGCCAGCGAGCAGCCTCCGGTCCGCCCGCAGGTTCCCACCACCGCCCCGAGCGGTGACGTGAGCGGGTGGGCCGGTTCGGTGTTCAGCAACCTGTTCCGCTCGGGCGACACGCTGATGCGCGACGACTCCGGCCGGTACGGCGTCTACGACACCCGGGTCCGGTTGGAGATCCAGCGCGTCGACGGGAAGCATCAGCCGCTTGGCCCCGGTGGCCGCAGTACATACAGGATGGCGTTCCCGATCCCAGTCCGGATGCGCATGGGCGCCGGCGAGGCGATCCGGCATGCCGTCGAACCGGCAGCGGCAGCCGTGGCGTCGCCCGGGCGGGCGGCCCCGGCGGTGCTCGCCTCGGTGCTCGTCCATGGTGGCGACCAGGTCATGGTGGGCCTGGCCGAGCCGGTGCAGGCGCATTCCGCGGTGCGTGCCCTCGGGGTGCCGAAGGCCGGCCTGCCGCACCTGGCGCAGGTCAACGAGATGGTCAAGAACCTGGGCGCGGCCGCGGGGGTTACCGTGCCGCCCGAGCGGCTGCGCATCCTGGGCCAGGAACTGCTCAACAACTATCCGCAGTTGGTCGGCGGGGCGATAATCGGACTGGGTCGGGCCGAGGCGCTCATCACCATAGACCCGACGCACCCGTGGAAGGTCGCCAACCCCTCGGGCTCCTTCGATCGTCCCTCGTCGCAGAGCGGCGCCTTTCCCGGCGGTACCGAGGAATCGGCCACCGGAGGCGGGGCGCAAGGCGCCGGTGGAGCACCGGCCAAGCCTGACGGCGGCTTCCACAGCAACGAGACGATCAACGGCCGCTTCCTCACCGGCACCCACAGCACCACGCACTCCGGCACGATGGGCGTCACCAACGCCAACGCCGCAATCAGCGGTGGCTTCGGCGTCGGCCCGGGCCCGGCGCAGGTAGCCAAGGTCAGCGTGGCGCTCAACGCGACAATGAACAAGGTGTCGAAGTCCCTCACCACCGTGGAGGACGCCGAGACCGGAATGGTGGAGATCAACCGGGGTTCCTCCACGCTGCTGGCCTACGTGCCGAACTGGCGGGTGCAGCTGCGCACCGACCCCACCGTGCGCTGGGAGGACGTCCCGCACCACGCGGTCGACGGCCCGGCGCAGGAGAAGCTGCTGCTGTGGGTCAACGACCACTACCTGAGCGCCGCGCCGGACAAAACGGTGACCGTGCGGTCGCCCTCGGCTGGCGACGACGCTGGGCCGGCGCCGGTGGCACCGGGTAGACCTGCGGCGCCGAGGCCGGCACTGCCCGACAACCCGACGCCCCAGCAGACCATGCAGCACGAGACCGACCTCCGGGCCTGGAACGACGCGCAGCGCCGGTACTACGAACAGCTCGGCCGCCACCATGCCGACCTGCATCGGCACAACGAGCACCTCGACCTGCTGAAGAACCACGTCGCGCGCCAGGGGCGGCTGCCCGACACCCTCGCCGCCGCCGGGCTCACCGACTTGCCGAAGCTGTTCGACAACATCGTCGCGGAGTTGCGCGAGGCCGGGCTCGCCCTGCCGATCGGCAGTCCACAACGCACCCAGCTGTGGCAGAAGCTGTCGAATCTCGACACGAACCTGAAAAAGGCAGTCAACCACAAGGACGGCTACCGCTTCACGATCGCCGACCGCGGGCACGAACTCGCCGAAGTCACCGTCCGCACCACTCGGGACACCGCGATCGAGCAGGTCGGCGCGACCACCAACGAGGCCCCCATCGAGGAGGTTCGCACCGCCATCGAGGGAGTCAGCGGCAACCAGGCGATCTCCCAGGAGACGAAGGGGAGCGTCAGCGGCGGTGCCGACCTGGTGCCGACGACGCTGCTGAAGATGACCGCCATGGCGCACGCCTCATTCAGCTCGTCGACCTCGACGAGCCTCGGCTCGGGTCGCACCGGCCTGTGGGTACTCGTCAGCCGCTACACCGGTTTCACGAACGGCTATCAGGTACGGCTGAAGCACAAGGCTACGGTCAGTGTCGCCAACAGCCCGCAGGCCGCCCCTCGGCCGGTACGGGAGGTCTGCGGCAGTGCGCTGCTACGAGTGGCCGAGCCGGACGCCTTCACACACGGCTTCCCAGTCGACGAGGATGCGCTGACCGATAAGTCCGCCACCGTTCCGGCCCCGGGCGCTGTCCGCGGGACCGCGCCACAGCCGGACGACCCGGTCGCGGCGCCGCTGCCGTTGCACGTGCTCAACGGCAAGGGCGTGGGCCACGGCTTGATCAAGGTGGACGAGGCCGTGATCAACGACATCAAGGCCAGGTTAGAGGCCGAACTGCGGCGCACCGGATTTCTGGCACCTGACAAGGAGCACCCGTTCGCAGCGGGTAAGGGCAAGCGGGACAGCCGTGTAGACAACGCGCACCTGCTGGACAAGAAGGTCTCGGAGGCCGGCTTCGACTCCCACTACGACCCGATCCATCAGGACGGCATGGCCTTCACCCTGACTCTGCGCCACAAGGGTGGCTTCACCTCCCACGCCCGGATCACGATCAAGGCGGGGCAGCGTCTGCAGGGCTACGAGGACCACGAGGGCAACCGGCACTCGCCGTACTACGTGCGGCGCACCAACGAGTACGACAGCGTGAACCTGGCCATGGGAATGGACTGGGCGGCGCCTGGCGCTGGGGGCGGCAAGGGCGCCAGCACCGGTTTCACGGTCACTGTGGGCTACAACGGCGACAAACCACGGTACAAGTGGTTCCGCGGCTACACCATGGGCATCGAGTACTTCCGCAAAGTCAGCGCCAGCGAGGGTCTCTTCCTCATGGTCAACCGGCCTGAGCTGCTGGCGCATCCCGGCCCAGCGGACATTTTCCGGCTGCCCAGCCACTACACGGTCACCATCGACTACAGCAGCAGCAGCCTCACCATGCCACGGCCCATCGAGGTCAGGAACGCGATGGCGACCGTGCACCTCGTGCCCGCCTTCAACAATCCTGCCCGGGGCGGCCAGGCCATCTTTGCCCAGCCGACCGCCAGGGACGTCATCGATCAGGCGGTCATCCTGTACGTGGACAGCTCTGGCGTGACCAGCGCGCTCCGCGCGCTCCTGCCGGATCTACACGGCCCAGGTAAGATCAACGACGACGCGATCAGCAAGTTCGGCGGCAACATACTCATCCGCTCGCACCTCAAGGAAGTCCTCTACCGCGAGTACACCACCGACCACCTGTTCGATCCGGGGATATGGCGCGACGGCACCGCGTCGGCGGCGCTGGGCGCCACCATGCGGTCGAGCCGCTTCGCCGGCTCCACCGCCGACCAGTTCACTCTTGGCAAGATCAAACTCTGGCTCTCCCAGGCGACCCAGACGGCGAACCGCTCCCGGGGCTTCCGCATCATCCCACTGTCGCTCGCCGCTGGCGGCTCGTCGCCGTCGCCCCACAGCGACAACCTCGACCCACTGTCGTTCGCCGCTGGCGGCTCGTCGCGCCACAGCGACAACCTCGACCTGCGTGGGTCGGCCGGTGGCACCATGTGGTGGGGCGTGGCCCGGTCCGAGTCCAGCGTCCGAGCCGCGGCGAAGGAGTTCCTGGAGCTCGACTTCCGCCGTGCCTACGCGTTCGCCACCAAACTGGACTTCACCGTTGACGCCGTGCACGAGAAGCACGGCAAGCTGGCCTGGGCGTCGATCCGCAGACCCGACCAGGACACGCTCGCCGACAAGGAGATGCTGTACCTCCTCTCCGAGCCCGACGCGTTGACCGCCTATGCCAAGGACAGGGTGCCCGTCCCCGACGAACTGCTGGTCAACGCCCTGACGTCCTGGGGCGACGGCACATTGCAGCTCAGCGGCAACACCGTCGCAGGGCTGCTGGCCCGCCGGTTCGCGGACATGTGGTCACGTCCCGAGCTCGGCGCATGGCGCCAGGAGATGAGCCGGGTTCCGCTGGCCGTCTGGGCGAGCATGGTGAAGGCCAGGCACGACAACGGCGAGCTGTACATCACCGGAGATGCCGCGGCGCGCTTCAACGAAATGTTCCCGAGGCTGGCCGTCGGAAGTGGTGTCAACCCGTTCGCCGACCGGTGGATCCCGCCCTATCTGACCCGAACCGGCCCGAAGGCGTTGGGGCACAGCGGCATCCAGGAGCTGAAGTTCGATGGCGATCCCGCCCGTGGCATCCCGGCGGGTTCGAGCGCATTCTCGTTCGTGCACGCCATGGTGGAACGGGCCGCGCCCGGCCTGCTGGCAAAGCGGTCCGAGGAGTGGGGGGACGACGACGGCCCCGTCCTCGGACGGCTACAGGGCGGCATCGATGCCCTGCAGGCGCTGCTCTCCGGCGGGCGGGAGCAACCGCTCGTCGAGGACATGTTGCACAAGGACGGCGTCAGTCTCGTGCTGGCCAACCGGATCGGCGGGGTGCTGCACGACGCCGTCCTGGTGAACCTGAAGTACCGGATGGTCTCCCGGCCGGAAGTGAACGACTTCGTGCCCGGGACCGGCCTGGAGAACTACACGCATGGCTACAACGGCCGCAGCGAGGGCAAGTCGCGGGAGTTCGGCTACTCGGCGAGCGCCGGGCTGGCCGGCCGGGGGTCGCTCGGCCACCACAATCCCGGCGACCCGACGAACGATCTGCCCCGGGGCGACCTGGGCGCCGGCCTCGGCGCGAAGGTGGGCACGGGCAGCCACACGAGCGTGACCCGCGCGCAGACCGAGAGCAACCAGCAGACCGTCTACGACTGGAACGGGGACTACCGCGCAGAGGTTCGACACCGCCTGGATGTGGAAGTCCGCCGGGTCGACCTGGCGGGGCAGTTCCTGAACAGACCGCTCACCGCCACCTACCGACTGCTGGCCGGCCACGCGCAGCCGGTGCGGGCTTCCTTCACCGGCACCACGGTGCTGAAGATCCCGCGCAGCATCGGCGACGCCCGGCCCATGGCGGGCCCGCACCTGCCGGACTACCGGGCGCTCGTGGACTGGCCGGGCGACGGCTACCTGAAGGCGTCGCTGCTCGATGACGCACCGGCCGTCGCCCGCAAGCTGCTGGCCGACCTGGTC
The DNA here is from genome assembly GCF_040654415.1 of Micromonospora sp. NPDC050695. NCBI lineage: Bacteria > Bacillati > Actinomycetota > Actinomycetes > Micromonosporales > Micromonosporaceae > Micromonospora > Micromonospora sp. NPDC050695. The sequence goes on along the minus strand of NZ_JBFAHZ010000029.1, from coordinate 20,869 downwards.
GGAAGCGAAGCCGACGACCCCGCCTTCCTGTCCAGCCTCTCGCTGCCCATCGAGTTGTCCCGCACGCACCTGCAGGGGCACCTGCACGAGGCCATCGGCGGCAAGGAGTATCCGCTCGGCGATGACATCTTCCTGCCCGGTCGCAGCAGCTATCGGGTGCGGATGTCGTTGGTTGGAGACCTGTTAAACCTGCAGATCGTCGCGCCGATCAGCGGCAACGGCCCGGGCGCGTTACGCAAGACCCAGGACGGCACGTCGTTCGCCCACTCCACCGACTCGCCCCGGGCCGGTTGGAGTCTCGGGGCGGACGGCGGCGGCGCCACGCATATCAAGGACTTCGCCCACCAGACCAGTCCGTGGAACAGCGACACGGCGACCGGCGAGGCCGGCACCGGCGCCGACCACACCCACAACCAGGGCACCGCACACACCGAGAACTACCGCCGCGAGCAGCACGTCAAGCAGCAGGGCCCGACCTACCTGGTGCAGATGCGCGGCAAGTTCCGGCTGGTGGCCCGCCGTACGGTCGCCAACATCGTGCTGCCCGACCAGTCCGGCAACTGGAAGTGGAGCGACCCGTTCAGCGGCGACGTCTACGCCCTGCTGACCGCCGGCGAGGTTCACGAGCTGCGCCAGCGCATGGCGAAGCTGCCGCCGCGCACGGCCTCCGACACCGACCCGGCCACCTCGCCGGGCCCTCGGGCGGGCACCCCGCGACGCGACCTGATCGACCAGCTCGACAGGGTAGGGCGAGACGGCTACGACCAGTTCGCGGCGGCGGGCGAGGTGGCGCAGCGGCTACGCGCCGACGTCGGCGGCGGGCCTCGATCGTCGTCCGTCCGCCCGCCCTCCGGCTTGGTGCTGACCAGTCGGGAGGGCCATGTGATCGTGCGCACCTTCGAGGCCACCCTCGCGTGGGCGGAACAGGAGCTGACCGGCCTGGGGGCCGCCACGGAGCTCGCCGCGGTGCGACACGAGCAGCAGCAGCTGGCCGAGCTGCGGAGGCTGGCCGACGGGCAGCCGAGCGCGGTGGCGGCCCGCCGGCTGACCGAAGCCCAGAAGATCGACATCGGAATCACCAACCGGGTTATCGCGCTGCACGGCGACAACTGGCAGGAGGCCGTCGGCCGACGGACGCTGCCCCCGGTCGGCCTCAGTCCGGTGCAGGTGGGCCGGCAGGTAGCGCACGAGTTGGAGACCTACGTCGACATCGAGCACACCGCCGTCGACGGCACCGTTTCCCGACATCGGATCGACCCCGAGGGGCGGGTCGTGCGGCTCGGGGGCGCAGGTCAGCTCGAGACGGTGCAGCCACAGGGTGCGCCACAAACCGCAGCCTCCGGCGCGCCCGAGGTGGCCTTCGCTCCCTCGACCATCCCGTTGGTGCCGTCCTTCGAAGGCGGATCGGGCGACGACGAGACAATACGGGACGAGCGGACACGTGATGTGGCGCGGCCGCAACCTGCCGTGGGCAATGTGGGCCAGCCGCACCGGCTTACCGTTGCGGCGGTGGCTCGGCTCAACTCCCAGCACGGTGAGCCGCAGAGGCCGGCAGGCGACGCCACGTCGAGTATGGAGTACATGTCGAGCACATCGCAGCAGACGTACCGGCCCGTGGTGGCGACCAACGGAGTGGTGCGCGGCGTGCCCAACCGGCGTGTGGCGTAGATATCTTTCGACCCGTATCGCAACGGCACCATCACTCAGGTGGTGGTGTCAGGTGGCTTCGTGATCCTCGACTTCCCAACGAACGGTGGAGAGGCACCATGATTGATCTGACCGGCGCTCACCTTCACCCCGGCAGCGTGGTCCGCGTTCGTGACGCTCGCCAAAGCAGCCGAATAGCCTGCCGCGCGGCTTCGCGGCAACGAGGGATCGGGTCGCCGAGAGGTCGAGATGTACGCGGAAGCCTGAACGCTTCGCCGCCGCGTCGTTGAGCAGCGTCGGCGGGGCCCGGCGTCCCGCAGGTCCGTACGCTCCTGGGGGTTGTTGGCTGGAGCGGGGAGAGGTCGGGGTCATGGAAACGACGGTGCGCCGGTACGCGCCGGGCGATGTGGTCGTCCGGCGCGAGGTCCTTCGGGGCGAGGTCTGGTTCGGCTGCCCGACGATCTGTGTCGAGGATTCGCCCGACCTGCTCGCCCTCTACCTCCCGCCGGGTGCCGAGTTCGGCTTCCCGCAGACGGGTACGTTCCCCTGTGGGCGGCATCCGTGGGAAACCGCCGGGCACCGCGCCTGGTCGGGGCACGGCAAGGTGATGCTGCAACGCCCCGGCGAGGCGCACTCGGTCGACGTGTTCTGGACGGGCCCGGGGCGCGACTTCGCCGGCTGGTACTTCAACCTCCAGGACCCGGTGCGGCGTACGCCGATCGGGGTGGACACCCTCGACCACGAGCTGGACCTGTGGTGGGCGGCGGACGCCGACCGGTACGTCTGGAAGGACGTGGACATGTTCGCCCAGCGCCTCGTCGAGGGGCGCTACCCGGGCATGGCGGACGCCATTCGGGCCGAGGGTGACCGGATCGCGGCGCTGCTCGACGCGGGGCAGCTCTGGTGGGACGAGGGCTGGGCGCAGTGGGAGCCCGACCCCGCCTGGTCGGCGTCTCCGTTGCCCGCCGGCTGGGACCGGGTGCCCCCGGCCCGCTGACCCGGTGGGGCGGTCAGCGTTCCGGGAGGGCGTCGACCAGGAACACCTGGTCCGCGCCGCCGGTGCAGGTTTCGACCAGCGCTTCGGCCATCGGCGCCCGCGGAGGCGCGGCGTCGGCTCAGCCGATCGTCTCCCGCTCCCGCCACGCGGTGCGCAGCGACGTCCGGCCGTTGGTCCGCAGCAGCGACCCCTCGTACACCCGGGCGCCGGCGACCAGGAACGCACCGGCGGCGAGCAGCAGGACGGCCAGCGAGACGATCGGCTCCCACGCGGCCGCGTCCCCGGTGAACAGGCGCAGCGGCATGGCCGTCGGCGAGGAGAACGGCAGGTAGGACAGCACCCGCATCGCGGTGTCGTTGTCGTTCAGGAAGATCACCGCGAAGAACGGCAGCATGACGGCGAACTGCACCGGCGTCGACACGGCGGCGATGTCCTCCTGCCGGTTCGCCAGGGCGCCGGCCGCCGCCCACATCGCGGCGAGCAGCACGAATCCGAGCAGGAAGAACGGCACGAACCAGCCGATCGCCGGTGCGAGCAGGGTGAGCAGGCCCCCGCTGTCGCCGAGCTGTAGTCCGAGTACCGCCACCACCGCGATGAGCGCGATCTGACCCAGCGCCAGCAGCGCCCCCGCCACGACCTTGCCGGCCAGCAGCGCCCGGACCGGTACGGCGGCGACCAGGATCTCCACGATCCGGGTCTGCTTCTCCTCGATGACGCTCTGCGCGATCTGCACGCCGAAGGTCTGCGAGGTGATGAAGAAGACGAACGCGAAGACGAACGGCACCAGGAACGCCACCACCGGGTCGACCGCGTCCGGGTCGAGCAACCGTACCGGCGGTGCGCTGCTCAGCGCGCGGACGACGTCCTCGGGGGTTTCGTCCATGGCGAGCACCGTCGGCCCGGCGACCACTGCGGCGTCGGTGTCCCCGTCGCGGACGGCCCGCTCGGCCGCCCGGTCGTCGGGCACGACACGGACGTCGAGACCGGCGGCGCGCAGCGGACCGGCCGCGCTCTCGGTCACCGCGACGCTGTCCGGCCCGCCGGAGAGCAGCGGCGGCAGGATGGTGCCCGCCGCGGCGATCAGCAGGAAGAAGAGCGTGCCGAACAGGAAGGTACGGTCGCGCAGCTTGACCCGGATCTCGCGTTCGGCGACCAGCCGGGTGGCCTGGGTGACGTTCACTGGGTGACCTCTCGGAAGATCTCGGTGAGCGAGGGGCTGACCGGGCGGAAGGCACGGACCGGGCCCCGGGCCAGGGCGGCGTGCAGCACGGGCTGTTCGTCGGCGCCGGCCGGCAGGTCGAACACCGCCCGCGCGCCGTCCAACTCGACCAGGGTCACCCCGGGCTCGTCGCGTACCCACCCGGCGTCGGTCGCCACGATGAGTTCGTAGCGGGGCACGGTGTACGTGTCGCGCAGCTGCCGGCGGCTGCCGGCCGCCCGGATACCCCCGTCCGCGATGATCACCAGGTCGTCGCAGAGCCGCTCGACCACGTCGAGTTGGTGGCTGGAGAAGAGCACCGGCGCACCGGCGGCGGCCCGTTCCCGCAGCACCGCGACGACCGTGTCGACGGCCAGCGGGTCCAGCCCGGAGAACGGCTCGTCGAGCACCAGCACCTCCGGATCGTGCACCAGGGCGGCGGCGATCTGGGCGCGCTGCTGGTTGCCCAGCGACAGCGTCTCCAGCAGGTCGTCACCCCGCTCGGCGAGACCGACCCGTTCCAGCAGGGCGTCGGTGGCGCGCCGGGCGGCAGGGGCGTCCAGGCCGTGCAACCGGCCCAGGTAGGTCACCTGCTCCCGCGTGGTCATCTTGGGGTAGAGACCCCGCTCCTCCGGCATGTAGCCGAAGCGCCGCCGGTCCTGCCGGGTCAGCTTCGCACCGCCCCAGGTCACCTCGCCCGCGTCCGGGGCGAGCACGCCGAGAATGATGCGCATGGAGGTGGTCTTGCCGGCGCCGTTGGCGCCCACGAAGCCGGTCATCCGGCCGGCGGCCACCTCGAAGGAGACGTTCCTGAGTACCTGCCGGTCGCCGAAGCTGCGGTCGACGCCGTCCAGGCGCAGCGTGCTGGTCACGCGCCCACGCTAGATCGGGTACGTCCGCGTGCCGTCCGCCCGAGGGTTGAGGTGCGGGGTCCGTCCCGCGACGGATACCGGTCACCCGCCGGGGCGTACCACCCCGTTCTCGTACGCGAAGACCACCGCCTGGACCCGGTCGCGCAGGCCGAGTTTGGCCAGTACCCGGCTCACGTGGGTCTTCACCGTCGCCTCGCCGAGGTGCATCGTGACGGCGATCTCGGCGTTGCTCGCCCCGGCGGCGAGCAGCACCAGCACCTCGGACTCACGCGGGGTCAGCTCGCGCAGTGCGGCGTCGGCGTCCGGCCCCCGGTGGGCGGTGCCGGCCGGGTCGCCGGGGCGGGCGAACGTGGAGATGACCCGGCGGGTGATCTCCGGGGCGAGCAGGCCGTCGCCCCGGGCGAGCACCTGGATCGCCTCGATGAGTTCCTCCGGTGTGCCGTTCTTGAGCAGGAAGCCGCTGGCCCCGGCGCGCAGGGCGGCGAACAGGTAGTCGTCGCGGTCGAAGGTGGTGAGGATCAGCACCGCCGGGGCGCCGGCCCCGTCGCCGGTGATCCGCCGGGTGGCCTCCAGCCCGTCCATCCCGGGCATCTCGACGTCCATCAGCACCACGTCGGGTCGGGTGGCGCGGGCCATGGTGACGGCACGCTCGCCGTCGGCGGCCTCGCCGACCACCTCGATGTCGTCCTCCACCTCGAGGATGATCCGGAATCCGGTGCGGACGAGGTGCTGGTCGTCGGCGAGCAGCACCCGGATCGGGGCACCCGGTGCGCCGTTCACGCCGACCGCTCCGCGCCGGAGGTGACGGACGACCGCTCGTCGGTGCTCTTCCGGGGGCCGCCGGCCGGCTGGTCCGCGAGCGGGAAACGGGCGCGTACCCGCCAACCGCCGCCGGCGCGGGGGCCGGCCTCCAACTCGCCGTCGTGGGCGGTGACCCGCTCGCGCATGCCGATCAGGCCGAGCCCGGCGGCGTCGGGTCGACCGGGTCGCCCGTCGTCGGTCACGTCGACCTCCACCTCCCGGGCCAGGTAGCGGACCCGCACGTCCAGCAGGCTCGCCCCGGCGTGCTTCAGCGTGTTGGTGACCGCCTCCTGCGTCACCCGGTAGGCCGCCTGCGACACCGACTCGGGCAGCGCGACCGGGTCGCCGTACACCCCGAGGGTTGCCGTCAGGCCCGCGGCCCGCGCCCGCTCGACCAGCTCGGCGATCCGCTCGACGTCGCCGGCCGTGGGCTGCTCGACGTCGGCGTCGCCGGAGGCGCGCAGCACGCCGAGCATCCGGCGCAGCTCGTCGACGGCCGTGCGGGCGCTCTGCTCGATGGCGGTGAGCGCGGTGCGGGCCTTGCCCGGGTCGCGGTCGAACACCCGCCGGCAGGCGGACGCCTGCACGCCCATCACCGACACGTGGTGGGCGACCACGTCGTGCAGCTCCCGGGCGATCCGGACCCGTTCACCGAGCACCGCCCGTTCCCGGGCCTCGGCCTGGGAGCGGCGCAGGTCCTCGGCCTGTTCGCACAGCTCGTGCTCGCGCCGCGCGGCCACCCAAGCGGTCTCGCCGAAGAAGTACGCGAACCCGAAGACGAGCACGTTGACCAGGACGCCGGTGACCATCGCGGCGAGCACCGGCGGCACCGGCCCGACCGCGTCGGCGAACGCGTCGGGCGGGATGTGGTCGATCGTCACCGCGTAGTACACACCCAGCCAGGCGAACATCGTGGCGATCACGCCGATCCGCAGCCGGCGGGCCAACCGGTGATCGGGCCCCCACGCGCCCAGGGTGTAGAGGGCACAGAACAGCGCCCACGAGGAGAACTGGGTCTCCGGGGCCGATCGTGCCTGCGCGGCGATGAACGCCGCCGAGACGGCCAGCAGGGTCGCGGCCGGCCAGCGGCGGCGCCAGATCAGCGGCAGGGTCACCGCGACGGCCCAGAGCAGCTGCTCCGGCCCGGACGGCGGTGGCCCCAGCAGGAACGCCCCGGTGCTGCGGGCCAGGGTGAGGCTGGCCAGCGCCAGCCCGGTCACCGCCAGCCCGAGCCACACGTCGTTGCGGCGCTGCTGCGGCGTCGGCCCGGGACGGCGCCATTCCTCTCGCGGTACGACGACGGCCATCCGGGAACGATGCCACGTCAGCCGCCCCACCCGCAGACCGGGCAGGGCGGTGCGGCTCCGGCCACCTGCACGGGCGGCGGCCCGGCACGGGGTACGCGCCGGGCCGCCGGGTGGGGTGTCGTTCATGCCGTCTGGCGGCGGGTCTTGATCGCGGTGTCGACCAGGTCCCAGATCATGATCACGGCCGTGCTCACCACGATGATCGCTCCGAGGACGTCGCGGTTGTCCGTGTCCGCCAGCCAGCTGAAGCGCTCGGCCAGGGTCGGGTTGAGCAGCCGGTCGGAGAGCGCCAGCCAGATCACCGGCACCGAGAACGCCAGGTTGAGCAGCGCCTTGACGCCGAACAGCGTCCAGGTCCAGCGTCCGACCCGGTACTTGACGACCTCGAAGATCGCGCTGGCGACGAGCACGACGATCAGCGCCGGCAGCCAGAACGACCACAGTGCCGGGTCGAGGATCGGAATGTTCTCGCCGTTGGTGTCGCGTACCCAGGACTGGAACTGCTGCAACGTCAGGTATCCGATGGTCACCACCAGCATGACCACTGCGGCGATGGTGTCGGCGAGGGGGATGCCTCGTCGCACCGGAGCGACGGGCAGCTGGTCGACGGTCCACTCTGGCAGGTCCACGGCAGTCTGAGTGCGCTCGATGATGGCGAAGGTCAGGGTGAGCCAGAAGGTGATCTGCACGGCCACCTGCATGGCCACGGCGACGCCGGGCCCGATGGCGCCGAAGCCCTTTCCCTCCGCCACCTCGACCACTGTGACGATCGTGCCGACGAGCGCCGGAATGAAGGTGAGCAGGAGCTTCAGCAGTCGCAGCCAGATCAGGTAGTAGGTCGGGCCGATGAGTTGCAGCCGACGGTCGGCGTACCGGGCGGCCAGCACGTCCGGGTTGCCCAGCTCGGTCAGCACCTCGCGCTCTGCCGTGGCGGCGTCCTGACCGCTGTCGGTCCGACCCTCGATCATGTCGTCGATGGAGGCGCGCAGCTCGCTGGCGATCTCGTTGCGGCGCGGCGCGGCCACCGAGCGCAGGGTGGCGGCGAGGTAGCGGTCGGTCAGGGTGTTCATCGGTCCACTCCTTGGATGAGCCCGGTGATGGAGGTCTGCACGGCGGCGAGATCATCGAGGAGCCGGTTCAGCATCGACTCGCCCTCGTCGCTGGTCCGGTAGAACTTGCGCGGTCGGCTTTCCTCGGTGTTCCACTCGCTGGTCAGCAGCCCCTGGTCCTCCAGGCGGCGCAGCAGCGGGTAGAGCGTGTTGGCGTCCACCGGGAAGCCGTGGTCGGTGAGCCGTTGCAGCAGTGCGTAGCCGTAGTCCGGGTGCCGGAGCGCGACCAGGCTGGCCACCACGACCGTGCCTCGACGCAACTCCTGCAGGTGCGTCCGTAGAACGTCCTCGCTAACCATGCGTCACACCATACTGTGTGGCACACACTGTTGTCTAGAAAGACAGCGTTGTGTCGGAGGGGGGCACCACGAAGCAGGGCCCGCGCCTCATGGCGCGGGCCCTGCTGGCAAACCGGAACTGGCGTTACTCGAAGCGGGACACGTCTCCCGCGCCCCGGCGCAGGATCTCCGGTTCGGGTCCGGACAGGTCGATCACCGTCGTCGGTTCCCTGCCGCAGTCGCCGGCGTCGAGCACCGCGTCGAGCACCGCGTCGAGCTGGTGGTCGAGCCGTTCCTTGATCTCCCACCCCTGGGTCATCGGCTCGTCGTCGCCGGGCAGGACCAGGGTGCTCGACACCAGCGGCTCGCCCAGCTCGGCGAGCAGCGCCTGGGTCACGGTGTGCCGGGGTACGCGGACGCCGACGGTGCGCTTCTTCGGGTGCAGCATGCGACGCGGCACCTCCTTGGTGGCCGGCAGGATGAACGTGTAGCTGCCCGGGGTGGTCGCCTTCACCAGGCGGAACACCGCGTTGTTGATCTGGACGAACTGGCCGAGCTGCGCGAAGTCCCGGCAGACCAGGGTGAAGTGGTGCCGGTCGTCGAGGTGGCGGATCTCGCGGATCCGGTCCAGCCCGTCCCGGTTGCCCAGCTGGATGCCGAGCGCGTAGCAGGAGTCCGTCGGGTAGGCGACCAGCCCACCGCCACGGATCAGGTCGGCGACCTGGCCGATGACCCGGGGTTGCGGGTTCTCCGGGTGTACGTCGTAGTACCTCGCCATCCTGAAGAGCCTAGGCCCATCGGGTGCGATCAGGAGACGAGGGACACCCTCGGCGCGGACGGTGGAGCCGCCGAGATCACCTCGGTAGGGTAGGTCCCGGTCGGCTCCGACCATCTAGATCCACACCGCCGGGGGGCGCCAGGCATGGCCGATTCGTTCGCGCATCTGCACGTGCACACGGAGTACTCGATGCTCGACGGAGCGGCCCGACTCAAGGACCTGTTCGCCGAGGCCAACCGGCTCGGCATGCCGGCCGTGGCGATCACCGACCACGGCAACATGCACGGCGCGAACGACTTCTACAACCAGGCGATGGCCGCCGGGATCACCCCGATCCTGGGCGTCGAGGCGTACGTGGCGCCGGAGTCGCGCTATCACAAGGCGCGGGTCAAGTGGGGCCGGCCGGAGCAGAAGAGCGACGACGTCTCGGGTAACGGCGCGATCACCCACAAGACCATGTGGGCGAAGAACGCGCAGGGCCTGAAGAACCTGTTCACCCTCAACTCGCGCGCGTCCATGGAGGGGCACTACGTCAAGTGGCCCCGGATGGACATGGAGCTGATCGCCGAGCACGCCGAGGGGATCATGGCCACCACCGGCTGCCCGTCCGGCGCGGTGCAGACCCGGCTGCGGCTGGGGCAGTTCGACGAGGCGCTCAAGGTCGCGGCCAGCTACCAGGACATCTTCGGCAAGGACAACTACTTCCTGGAGATCATGGATCACGGGCTCTCCATCGAGCGCCGGGTCCGTGACGGGCTCACCGAGATCGCCCGCAAGCTCGACATCCCGCCGGTGGTCACCAACGACTCGCACTACACCCACGAGGCGCAGGCCACCGCGCACGACGTGCTGCTCTGCGTGCAGACCGGCAGCAACATCGACGACCCCAACCGGTTCCGGTTCGAGGGTGGCGGCTACTTCGTCAAGAGCGCCGACCAGATGCGCGCGGTCGACTCGTCCGAGCTGTGGCAGCAGGGTTGCCGCAACACCCTGCTGGTCGCCGAGAAGGTCGACCCGAAGGGCATGTTCGAGTTCCACAACCTGATGCCGCGTTTCCCGGTCCCGGAGGGGGAGACCGAGGAGTCCTGGTTCCGCAAGGAGACCTTCGCCGGTCTGGCCCGCCGCTACCCGAACGGCATCCCCGAGGGGCACGTCGTCCAGGCCGAGTACGAGCTGGGCGTCATCAACCAGATGGGCTTCCCGTCGTACTTCCTCGTGGTCGCCGACTTCATCCAGTGGGCGAAGAACCAGGGCATCGCGGTGGGCCCGGGTCGTGGCTCGGCCGCCGGCTCCCTCGTGGCGTACGCGCTGGGCATCACCGACCTGGACCCGATCCCGCACGGGCTGATCTTCGAGCGGTTCCTCAACCCCGAGCGTGTCTCGATGCCGGATGTCGACATCGACTTCGACGAGCGTCGGCGCGGCGAGGTGATCAAGTACGTCACCGACAAGTGGGGCGAGGACAAGGTCGCCCAGATCGCGACCTTCGGCACGATCAAGGCGAAGGCCGCGATCAAGGACTCGGCCCGGGTGCTGGGCTTCCCGTACGCGGTGGGTGACCGGATCACCAAGGCGATGCCGCCGGCCGTGATGGGCAAGGACATCCCGCTCACCGGCATCTTCGACTCGAAGCATCCCCGCTACGCCGAGGCCGGCGAGATCCGTGGCCTGTACGAGTCCGACCCGGACGTCCGCAAGGTGATCGACACCGCGAAGGGCATCGAGGGGCTGATCCGGCAGACCGGTGTGCACGCCGCCGGCGTCATCATGTCCGCCGAGCCGATCATCGAGCACATCCCGTTGATGCGCCGCGACGCCGACGGGGCGATCATCACGCAGTTCGACTACCCGACCTGCGAGTCGCTCGGGCTGCTGAAGATGGACTTCCTCGGCCTGCGCAACCTGACGATCATCGACGACGCGGTCAAGAACATCGAGCTGAACCACGGCAAGAAGCTCGACCTGCTGGCCCTGCCGTTGGACGACCCGGCCGCCTACGAGCTGCTGGCCCGTGGTGACACCCTCGGCGTGTTCCAGCTCGACGGCGGGCCGATGCGGTCGCTGCTGCGGTTGATGAAGCCGGACAACTTCGAGGACATCTCCGCCGTCCTGGCGCTGTACCGGCCCGGTCCGATGGGCGTCGACTCGCACACCAACTACGCGCTGCGCAAGAACGGCCTCCAGGAGATCACCCCGATCCACCCGGAGCTGGAGGAGCCGCTGCGGGAGATCCTGGCGCCCACCCACGGCCTGATCGTCTACCAGGAGCAGGTGCAGCGCGCCGCGCAGATCCTCGCCGGCTACACCCTCGGCCAGGCGGACCTGCTGCGCCGGGCGATGGGTAAGAAGAAGAAGGAGATCCTCGACAAGGAGTTCATCCCGTTCCGGGACGGCTGCCGCGAGCGCGGCTACTCCGATGAGGCCATCCAGGCGGTGTGGGACGTCCTGGTGCCGTTCGCCGGGTACGCCTTCAACAAGGCGCACTCCGCCGCGTACGGCCTGGTCTCCTACTGGACGGCGTACCTGAAGGCGCACTACCCGGCCGAGTACATGGCGGGGTTGCTCACGTCCGTCGGCGACGACAAGGACAAGATGGCGCTCTACCTGTCCGAGTGTCGCCGGATGCGCATCCAGGTGCTGCCGCCGGACGTGAACACCTCGGCCGGACCGTTCACCCCGGTCGGCAAGGACATCCGCTTCGGCCTGGCGGCCGTGCGCAATGTCGGCGCGAACGTGGTCGCCTCGATCATGCGGTGCCGGGACGAGAAGGGCGAGTACACCGACTTCTACGACTTCCTGTCCAAGGTGGACGCGGTGGTCTGCAACAAGAAGACCATCGAATCGCTGATCAAGGCGGGCGCCTTCGACTCCCTCGACCACCCGCGCAAGGGCCTGCTCGCGGTCCACGCGGACGCGATCGACGCGTACGCCGACGTCAAGCGCAAGGAGGCCGTCGGCCAGTACGACCTGTTCGGCGCCGGCTTCGGTGACGCCGACACGGGCGGTACGACGGTGATGCCGGTCATCGGCGACAGCGAGTGGGACAAACGCGACAAGCTGGCCTTCGAACGCGAGATGCTCGGCCTGTACGTCTCCGACCACCCGCTCTTCGGCCTGGAGCACATCCTCAACGCGGCGGCCGACACCACCATCGCCTCCCTGGCCGAGGACGGCGCGGTGCCCGACGGGGCGGTCGTCACCCTCGCCGGCATCCTCTCCGGCGTCCAGCGGCGGGTCACCAAGCAGGGCCGGGCCTGGGCCTCGGCCACCCTGGAGGACCTGGCCGGCGGCGTGGAGACGCTGTTCTTCCCCAACACGTACGAGGTGATCGGGCAGTACATCGCCGAGGACGCCATCGTGGTGGTCAAGGGCCGCGTGGACCGCCGCGACGACACGCCACGGATCATGGCGATGGACATGTCCATGCCGGACGTCAGCACCAGCGCCACCAACAAACCGGTCACCCTCACCATCCCGGTGCACCGGTGCACGCCGCCGCTGGTGGAACGCCTGAAGGAGACCCTGGTGCTGCACCCCGGCGACACCGAGGTGCACGTCAAACTGCTCAACGGCGGGCGCACCACCACCCTGCGGCTCGGTCCGTTCCGGGTGGCGGCGACGACCGCGCTGATGGGTGACCTGAAGAGCGTCCTCGGCCCGGCCAACGTGAGCTGACCCGGCCGCGGCCCGGCCGGCGCGTGCCTGGCCGGGCCGCGACGTCGGCTCAGCCCCGGTCGGGGGCCGCGATCTCCCGCAACTGGCCGTCGGCCAGCCGCAACCAGCGCTGCACGCCGATCTCGGCGAGGAATCGTTCGTCGTGGCTGACCACGACGAACGCCCCCTGGTACGCGGTCAACGCGCTCTCCAGTTGTGCGACGCTGACCAGGTCCAGGTTGTTGGTCGGCTCGTCGAGCAGCAGCAGTTGCGGCGCCGGTTCGGCGCACAGCACACACGCCAGGGTGGCGCGTAGCCGCTCCCCGCCGGAGAGCACCCCGACGGGCAGGTTCACCCGGGTGCCCCGGAACAGGAACCGGGCGAGCAGATTCATCCGCCTGGCGTCCGGCAGGCTCGGCGCGTACGCGGCGAGGTTCTCCGCCACCGTACGGTCGAGGTCCAGCAGGTCCAGCCGCTGCGACAGGTACGCGATGCGCCCGTCCGCCCGGCGGATCTCGCCGCCGGCCGGTTCGAGGTCGCCGTGCACGAGGCGCAGCAGGGTCGACTTGCCCACGCCGTTCGCCCCGGTGAGCGCGATCCGCTCCGGGCCCCGGATCACCAGGTCGGCGCCGCCGCCGCCGAACAACTCCCGGTCGTCGAAGCGGGCCCGCATCCCCGTACCCGTGAAGACCGTCCGTCCGGCCGGGACGGTGGTGTCCGGCAGGTCCACGACGATGCGGTCCTCCTCGCGGACCGCGCGGCCCGCCTCGTCCAGTCGGGCCTTGGCCTGACCGAGGCGCGCGGAGTGCGTGTCCTGGGCCTTGCCCGCCGACTCCTGCGCGCTGCGCTTGAGGCCTCCGGCCACGATCCGGGCCAGACCGGCGTTCTTCAGGTTCTTCGACGCGTTGCTGGCCCGCCGGTCGGCCCGCTCCCGGGCCTGCTGCATCTCCCGCCTCTCCCGCTTGACCTCCTGCTCGGCGTTGCGCAGGTTGCTCTCGGCCACCTCGCGCGCCGCCCGCACCGCCTCGGTGTACGCGGTGAAGTTGCCCCCGTACCAGCGGATCTCGCCGCGCTCCAGCTCGGCGATGCGATCCATCCGGTCCAGCAGCTCCCGGTCGTGGCTGACCAGCAGCAGGCACCCGGTGAAGTCGGTGAGCACGTCGTAGAGCTTGTGCCGGGCCGCCACGTCCAGGTTGTTGGTCGGCTCGTCGAGCAGCAGCACGTCCGGGCGGCGCAGGAGCTGCGCCGCCAGCCCGAGGGAGACCACCTGGCCGCCGCTGAGCGTGTGCAGCGGCCGGTCGAGGGCCAGGTCGCCGAGGCCGAGCCGGTCCAGCTCGGAGCGGCTGCGTTCCTCGATGTCCCAGTCGTCGCCGATGGTGGCGAAGTGCGCCTCACTGGCGTCCCCGGCCTCGATGGCGTGCAGCGCCGCGATCCGCTCGGCGACGCCGAGCACCTGCGCCACGGCCGGGTCACCGGCCAGCGGCAGGGTCTGCGGCAGGTAGCCGAGCAGACCGTCGACGGTGATGCTGCCGCCGGTGGGCCGCAGCTCCCCGGCGATCAGCCGCTCCAGGGTGCTCTTGCCGGCGCCGTTGGGCGCGACCAGCCCGGTGCGGCCGCCGGGGACGCTGAAGGACAGGTCCGAGAAGACCGGGGTGTCGTCCGGCCAGGAGAAGGACAGGTTCGAGCAGACGACGAAAGCGTCAGACATGGTGAGTGACCTCAGAGGGTGGGCTGGGCGTGCGTAAGCCGCCCGACGACGAACGGGACCGGTGGAACGACGACATGGCCACGACGGCTGCGCCTACGCGCGCCGAACCGATGGCTGAACACGTCCGGTCTCACCCGGAGATGTCGTCGTCACCCGCCATGTCTGGTCTCCCTGGTCGTACCGCTGACCCAGCGGGCCGAGTCTAACAACGGATCTCCGCCCCGCCACGGAGTTCCCGCGCCCGGGCCTGCTCGCGTGAAGTCAGGGGCCGCATCTCAGGGCTGGTGTCGTCAGCTCAGCGGGGGCGGTACTCGACCTCGGGGCGGCCGGGGGTGCCGTAGCGGGGTTGGCGGAGGGCGCGGTCGATGGTCACCAGGTACTCCAGATAGCGGCGGGCGGTCACCCGGGAGATACCGGTCGCCGCGCTCACCTCGGTCGCTGACAGCCCCACCCCCGGGTCGGACCCGTCGGCCAGCGCGGCGCGTACCCGGGTGAGGGTCTGCGCGTCGAGCCCCTTCGGCAGGCTGTGCCCGGTGGCGCCACGCAGCGTGGCGAACATTCGGTCCACGTCGTGCTGGGCGGCCACCTCACCGTCGGCGAGCGCCTGGGCGCGGTAGTCCGCGTAGCGCTCCAGCTTGTCGCGGAACGCTGCGAACGTGAACGGCTTGAGCAGGTAGTGGGTCACCCCGAGGGACACCGCGGTGCGCACCACCGCCAGGTCCCGCGCGGAGGTCACGGCGAGCACGTCGACGCTGCTGCCGGCCGCGCGCAGCGCCCGGCAGACGTCCAGGCCGTGCAGGTCGGGCAGCCGAAAATCCAGGAGTACGAGGTCCACGTCGCCGCCGTCGTTGGCGCGCAGAGCCGCCATCGCCGCCCGTGCCGTGTGTGCCACCCCCACCACCGTGAAACCGGGCACCCGCTCGGTGTACGCGGCGTGCGCCTCGGCCAGCAGCGGCTCGTCCTCGACCACGAGCACCCGGATGTCGGTCATCGTGGGCCCCGGGCCGGTAGGCGGACGGTGAACAGGCTGCCGCCCGCGTCGGAGCGGGTCACCTCGGCGCTGCCGCCGTGCCGGCGGACCACCTGCCCGATCAGCGCCAGCCCGAGCCCCCGTCCGGTGCTCTTGGTGGACCAGCCGCGTCGGAAGGCGTCCGCCACCCGCTCCTTCGCCAACCCGGGTCCGCTGTCGGCGACCCGGACCACCAGCTCGTCGTCGACGGTGCCGACGAAGACCCGTACGGTGCGCGGCGGGGGCGTACCGGCGACCGCCTCCAGGGCGTTGTCGACGAGGTTGCCGACGACGGTGAGCAGGTCGTTGGTCGGCAGCGGGCTGTCGTCGAGGTGGCAGTCCGGCTCGATCACCAGGTCCACGCCCCGTTCGCCGGCCTGCGCGGACTTGCCGAGCAGCAGGGCGGCCAGGGCCGGCTCGGTGACCGCGTCGACGACCCGGTCGGTGAGCTGCTGGGCGAGGGCCAGGTCCCGGGTGCCGAGCCGGACGGCCTCGTCGGCCCGGCCCAGCTCCACCAGGGTGAGGACGGTGTGCAGCCGGTTGGCCGACTCGTGCGTCTGCGCCTGCAACGCCTGGGTGAGTGCGCGTACCGAGTCCAGCTCGCTGGCCAGGGCGCGTAGCTCGGTCTGGTCGCGCAGGGTCAGCACGGTGCCGAGCGCCGCCCCCTCGAAGCGGGCGGTCCGCTGGTTGGCCACCAGCACCCGGTCACCGGCCAGCAGCGGCTCGTCGAGGGCGTCCCGGCCGGCCGCGAGCAGCTCGGCCACCGCCGGTGGCAGGTCGACCTCGGTCACCGGTTGGTCGGTGACCGGCTCGTCGGCGTCGAGCCCCAGCAGCCGCCGGCCCTCGTCGTTGACCA
Source organism: Micromonospora sp. NPDC050695 (assembly GCF_040654415.1). Classification (NCBI taxonomy): domain Bacteria; kingdom Bacillati; phylum Actinomycetota; class Actinomycetes; order Micromonosporales; family Micromonosporaceae; genus Micromonospora; species Micromonospora sp. NPDC050695. The sequence continues at coordinate 4,655 of NZ_JBFAHZ010000029.1, read as the reverse complement.
GCGCCACCCGCCGGTCGGTGGTCAGCACAACGAGACCCTCGCGCACCGAGTGCAGGACCGCGTCGTAGTACTCGTACATCCGGGTCATCTGCGCCGGGCCCAGGCCGTGGGTCTGGCGGCGCAGCCGGCGGCTGAGCAGCCACGATCCGGTCGCGGCGAGTGCGAGCGCCGGCGCCGCGACGCCGAGCAGCACGGGGAGTTGGCGCAGCAGCTTGCGGTTGATCTCGCGGGTGGTGATGCCCACCGAGACCAGGCCGACGATGTGCCGCCGCTGGTCGTACACCGGGACGACCGCGCGCACCGACTCGCCGAGCGTTCCGACGTTGGTCGTGGTGAACGCGTGGCCCGCCAGGGCGGGCCCGATCTCGCCGACGAACGGCTCGCCGATCCGCTCCGGCGTGGGATGGGAGAAGCGGGTGCGGTCGGGGGCCATCACGACCACGAAGTCGGTGCCCGTGGCGTGCCGGGCCGACTCGGCGTACGGCTGCAGGATGCGGGCGGGATCGGCGGTCGTGAGGGCCGCGCGGACATCGGGGGAGTTGGCCACGGTCTGCGCCACCGCGAGCACCTCCTCCTGCGCGGCCTGGCGGGAGTCGGCGCGGGCCAGCCAGACAGCGCCCGCCGCGCCGGCCAGCACGAGCAGCGTCACCACCACCGCCTGGAGGGCGAAGAGTTGCCCCGCGATGCTCCACTGCCGTCGGGTCACCTCCAACACCTCCTCGGGGGTTTTCGCGGTGAACAGAATGACCGCAAGGCTGTCAACCGGTGAGACGCGCTTCACATTGTCGACATGGACACCACCGCACCCACCACCACGGCGGAGCCGTCGGCCCGTCGGGACCGTACTCGTTACCTGTACCTGGCCGTCATCGTGGCCGTGCTCGCCGGCATCGTGGTCGGCCTGGTCGCCCCCGATTTCGGCAAGGAACTCAAGCCCATCGGCACGGGCTTCGTCAACCTCATCAAGATGATGATCAGCCCGGTCATCTTCTGCACGATCGTGCTCGGCGTCGGTTCGGTCCGGCAGGCCGCGAAGGTCGGCAAGGTCGGCGGTCTGGCTCTCGGTTACTTCCTGACCATGTCGACCGTGGCGCTCGCCATCGGCCTGGTCGTGGGCAACATCATCCACCCCGGCTCCGGCCTGGACCTGGGTCAGGACCTCGCGGGCGCCGGCAAGGCCGCCGCCGGAGACGAGGCCGGCGGTACGACGGAATTCCTCCTCGGGGTCATCCCGACGACCCTGCTCTCCGCGCTCACCGAAGGCGAGGTGCTCCAGACGCTGCTGGTCGCGCTGCTCGTCGGCTTCGCCGTGCAGGCGCTGGGCCGCCGCGGTGAGCCCGTGCTCGGCGCGATCGCCGTCATCCAGCGGGTCGTGTTCAAGGTCCTCGCCATGATCATGTGGCTGGCGCCGGTCGGCGCGTTCGGCGCGATGGCCGCCGTGGTCGGCGCGACCGGCGTGGACGCCCTCAAGAGCCTCGCCCAGATCATGCTCGGCTTCTACGCCACCTGTCTGATCTTCGTGCTGGTGGTGCTGGGCGCGCTGCTCTGGTTCGTGGCCCGGATCTCGATCTTCTCGCTGCTGCGCTACCTGGGCCGGGAGTTCCTGCTGATCCTGTCGACGTCGTCTTCGGAGTCGGCGCTGCCCCGGCTGATCGCCAAGATGGAGCACTTCGGCGTCAGCAAGCCGGTCGTCGGCATCACCGTGCCGACCGGGTACTCCTTCAACCTCGACGGCACGGCCATCTACCTGACCATGGCGTCGCTGTTCATCGCCGACGCGCTGGGCAAGCCGCTCGCCGTCGGCGAGCAGATCTCGCTGCTGCTGTTCATGGTGATCGCGTCCAAGGGGGCGGCCGGCGTCACCGGCGCCGGCCTGGCCACGCTGGCCGGTGGCCTCCAGTCGCACCGCCCGGACCTGGTCGATGGGGTCGGTCTGATCGTCGGCATCGACCGGTTCATGTCGGAGGCGCGGGCGCTGACCAACTTCGCCGGCAACGCGGTGGCGACGGTGCTGGTGGGAACCTGGACCGGCGAGTTCGACCGGGACCGGGCGGCCGGGGTCCTGCGCGGCGACGACCCGTTCGACGAGGCCACCATGGTCGACGACCAAGACGACGGGCCCGAGCCGCGGCGGCCCGACGAGGAATCGGCGACGGTGCCCGCGGGGGCGCCGGCCTGAGAGGGAGGATCGACTCCAGATCGACGATGTGGGGGTATCCAGCCCACCGGACACCCCCACATCGCCGACCTTGTGCCGATCACCGCCTGGTGGTTACGTGCCGGCGACAATCGTGACGTACCCAACTGGTGTCTTCTCGATTGCGGCACGGATTGGGCGCGGAAACACCGCCCAAGTATCTTGCCTGAGTGCCTGACGCCTCTCGACAGTTGATCGCCGACCGTTACCGGCTGGTCCGTCCACTCGGCCAGGGCGGAATGGGCCGCGTGTGGCTCGCTCGGGACGAGATGCTCCACCGGGACGTCGCCATCAAGGAGTTGGTGGTGTCGCCGGGTCTGCGTGACGTCGAGCGGGGGGTGATGCGGGAGCGGTCCATGCGCGAGGCGCGGGTGGTCGCCCAGCTGGGCCACGTCAACGTGGTACGGGTCTTCGACGTGCTGCACTCGGGCGAGGACCCGTGGATCGTCATGGAACTGGTCCCGTCCCGGTCCCTGCAGGAGGTACTCAAGGCCGAGGGGCCGATACCGGCGCCCCGCGCCGCGAGGATCGGGTTGGGCGTGCTGGCCGCGTTGCGGGCCGCGCACCGCGCCGGCGTTCTGCATCGGGACGTCAAGCCGGCCAATGTGCTGCTCGCCCACGACGGCAGGGTGGTGTTGACCGACTTCGGTCTGGCAACCCTCCCCGGCGACCCGCGGATGACCCAGACCGGGATGGTGCTCGGCTCGCCAGCGTTCCTCCCCCCGGAGCGAGCCACCGACGGGACGGTGGGCCCAGCCGCGGACCTCTGGTCGCTCGGTGCCACCCTCTACGCGGCGGTCGAGGGCCGCACCCCCTACCAGCGATCGTCGTCGATCGCCACACTGGCGGCGCTCGCGACCGAGCCGCCGCCGCCAGCCCAGCGGGCGGGTCAGCTGACCCCACTGCTTGAAGGGCTGCTGCGGCGGGATCCGAACCAGCGGATCAGTGGCGAGGAGGCTGAGCGGCTGCTCCGCCAGGTCGCTGGCCTGGGCGAGCCGGACGTTCCGGAGGGCAGCAACGTTGACGGCCCGGTCGCTGCGGGGGGTGGCGCCGGCGACGGTTCGATCGCCGGGACGGACGACATCCGTACGGTGCTCCGGCCGGAGATCGTGTCCGATCTGGTCACCGCCGAGGTCAGTCTGCCCGCGCCGCGGGGCGCTACCGAAGTGCCCGTATCAACGGCGGGGCGCACGCGTCGGACCTGGCTGATCGGCGCGTTGGCCGTCGGCCTCCTGCTGGTGGTGCTGGTGACCGCGACGGTGCTGAACGGTGGGCTGCGCGGCGGCGTGAGCGACAGCTCGGCTGCGGCACCGACCGTGAACCCGTCGGCGAGCGGCTTGTCGGAGCTCAGGGCGCTGCCGTCTGCGGGTTGGCACTACTACCGCGACGATCCCCGCTTTCTCGTACCGTTGCCGGACGGCTGGCAGCCGCGGCGTGACGGTGGGCGGGTCGATTTCCGTGAACCGGACGGCAGGCGGCTGCTCGTCGTCGACGAACTCCGGTCCATCCCCGCGGACCTTCCTGCCGACCTGCGGACGCGGGAGGCGTCCGAGCGCGAGCGGTACGCCGACTACCGGCAGGTACGGCTCGCTGCGCTCCGTTTTCAGGTGCGGGCCGCCGAGTGGGAGTGGACGTACACCGACGAGGACGGCACGCCGATGCGGGCGGTGAGTCGGGCATTCGTGGGGCAGAACGGGCACGGGTACACGATCGGCTGGACCACCTCGGCCGCCGAATGGTCGGCGAGCGCGGATGTTTATGCGCTGATCACGGACGGCTTCCAAGGCTTGCCGGTGGTGGGCGGCCCCCGGTCGGGACCCACCGTGGCGCCATCCTCGCCGGCGCCCGCGAAATCCGCGCCGGAAAACGGCAGCCCCGGCGCGACGGCCCCGGGCGCCCCGGCCCCGCAGTCGTCGGCCCTGTCGCAGGGCGCCGCTGGCGTCGGGAAGCAGATCATCGGGTTCGCCAGCAATCGTTGCATCGAGATTCCGGGCGGCAACGCCACGGCCGGTGTCCGACTTCAGATCGGGGACTGTAGTCGGACGGCGACGCAGCTGTGGACTTTCCCCGGTGACGGTACGGTCCGCTCGATGGGCAAGTGCCTGGACGTCGCCGGTCACTCCACCGCGGAGGGTGCTGCCGTTCAACTGGCCGACTGCTCCGGCGCCAGTTCGCAGAGGTTCAACCTGAACAAGGCCCACGACCTGGTCAACATCCAGGCGACCAAGTGCGTTGACGTGCTCGACGCGAACACCGACAACGGTGCCCGGCTGCAGATCTGGCAGTGCAATGGCAAATCCAATCAGAAATGGCGGACCAGTTGAGCGCACATGCCGGTCACGGATTGGGTCTGCCCCGCTAGCCCTGCATTCCGCACGTGGCTGATTGTCAACACCACTCGAGTGGGTCGATGTCGAGGAGTTCGAGGAGATGGAGTTGTAGGGGTGTGGGTTGAGGG
>NZ_JBFAHZ010000028.1:0-67328 GCF_040654415.1 Micromonospora sp. NPDC050695 | reverse complement strand
GGGGTGGGGGGTGGGGGGTGGGGGGTTAGGCGGAGGCTCGGTGGACTAGTTGGGTGTCCAGGAGGATGTGGGGGGCGGGGAGGTCCTCGCCGCGGATCCGGGCCACCAGGAGGCGGGCCATCTGCCGGCCCATCTCCTCCACCGGCTGAAAGACCGTGGTCAACGGCGGGTCGGCCTGCCGGGCGATCGGCGCGTCGTCGAAGCCGATCACCGCGACGTCCTCGGGCACCCGCCGACCGGCCTCACGCAGGGCGCGCAGCGCACCGAACGCCATCAGGTCGGACGCGACGAAGACGGCGTCGAGGTCCGGGCAGGCGTCCAGCAGCCGGCGCATGGCGTTCGCGCCGCTGCCCTCGCTGAAGTCGCCGTACGCGATCAGGTCGGGGTTGACGCCGGCCCCGGTGGCCTTGACGGCCTCGGTGTAGCCGGCCAACCGGGCCAGGCCGGCGCCCATGTCCTGCGGGCCGGCGATGGTGGCGATCCGGCGCCGCCCCCGCCCGGCCAGGTACTCCACGGCCTGCCGGGCCCCGCCAACGTTGTCCACGTCGACGAACCAGGCCGGCTGGGCGCCGGGTTGCAGCATCCGGGCCGGCCGGCCGCCGAGCACCGCGGGCAGGCCGCGTTCCTCCAGCAGGGTCGGCAGCGGGTCCGAGTCGTGCAGCGACAGCAGCAGTACGCCGTCGACGTGCTGGTTGGTGAGGTGGTGCTCGACGCGCTCCCGCTCCACCGGCGACTGGGCCATGGCCAGCCAGAGCTGCATCGGCGTCTCCAGCAGACCGGAGCTGATCCCCCGCACGATGGCGGCGAAGAACGGCTCGGTGAAGACCCGCTCGCCGGATTCGGACACCACCAGCGCCACGGAGTCGGTCCGCTGGGTGACCAGCGCACGGGCCGCCCGGTTCGGCACGTACCCCAGCTCGGCGATCGCCTGCTGGACGGCGGCCCGGGCCTCCGGGCTGACCTGGGGCGAGCCGTTGACGACGCGGGAGACCGTGCCCCGGCCGACGCCGGCGCGCGCCGCGACCGCGTCGAGGGTCGGGCGCCCGAGCGACCGGGTGCGCTGCGTTGTCATCGTCTGCTCCTCCGACGGCGGGCGGACCCGGTGCCACCAGCGGGGGGTGGACACCAGGACCGCCCTGATGGCTGGCCCGAGCCTATTGTGCGGCCAGACCGTTGCGTCGGATCACCGAGGCGTACCACCTGGCGCTGGACTTGGGAATGCGGACCTGGCTGTCGTAGTCGACATGGATCATGCCGAACCGCTTCGTGTAACCCCAGGCCCACTCGAAATTATCCATCAACGACCAGGCGAAGTATCCCCGCAGGGGCACCCCCGCGTTGATCGCCTCGTGGGAGGCGCGCAGGTGGGCGTCGAAGTAGGCCAACCGGTCGACGTCGTCGACCTGCCCGTCGACCACCGTGTCGACGAACGCGGATCCGTTCTCGGTGACGTACAACGGCAGGTCGGTGTAGTCGTCGTGCACGCGCCGCAGGGTCTCCAGCAGGCCGGGGGCGTCGATCTCCCAGCCCATGTCGGTGACCGGGACACCCCGGGTGACGAACCGGACGTCCTCGCTGCCCGGCCAGCATGAGGGGCCCGGGTCGGCCTCGGTCGCGGCGGATACGACGTGCCGGCTGTAGTAGTTGACGCCGACCATGTCCAGCGGCGTGGCGATGGTCGCCAGGTCGCCGTCCTGCACGTGGCCGAAGTCGGTCACCGCGCGCAGGTCGGTCACCAGGTCCTGCGGGTACGACCCGCGCAGCAGCGGGTCGAGGAAGAACCGGTTGGCCAACCCGTCGATCCGCCGGGCCGCGTCCACGTCCGCCGGAGCGTCGCTGGCCGGGTCCACCGGGTAGAGGTTGACCGTCACACCCACCTCGGCGTCCGGCCGGGTGGCCCGCAACGCCTGCACGGCCAGGCCGTGACCGAGCATCAGGTGGTGCCCGGCCCGGACCGCGTCCGCGCCGTCGGTGCGGCCGGGCGCGTGCACGCCGGAGCCGTAGCCGAGGAACGCCGAGCACCACGGCTCGTTGAGCGTGGTCCAGTAGCGCACCCGGTCGCCGAGCGCGTCGGCCACCAGCGTCGTGTAGTCGGCGAAACGCGCCGCGGTGTCGCGGGCCGGCCAGCCACCGGCGTCCTCCAGCGGCTGCGGCAGGTCCCAGTGGTAGAGGGTCAGCCACGGCTCGATGCCGTTGGCCAGCAGGTTGTCGACCAGCCGCCGGTAGAAGTCGAGGCCGCGCTGGTTGGCCGGGCCGGTGCCGCCGGGCTGCACCCGGGGCCAGGAGACCGAGAAACGGTACGACTTCAGGCCCAGCTCGGCCATCAGCGCGACGTCGTCACCGACCCGGTGGTAGTGGTCGCAGGCCACGTCGCCGGTGTGTCCGTTGACCACCCGGCCCTCGGTGTGGCTGAAGGTGTCCCAGATCGACGGGGTGCGGCCACCCTCGGCCGCCGCCCCCTCGATCTGGTAAGCCGCGGTCGCGGCGCCCCAGAGGAAGCCGGGTGGGAAGGTCAGCCCGGGGCGCTCGTCGAGGACGTCGACGGCGGGTGGGCTGGCGGGGTTGCTCACGACTTGACGGCACCTTCCATGATCCCGCCAATGATCTGGCGGCCGAACAGGACGAACACGATGAACAGGGGAAGGGTGGCGATCAACGTACCCGCGAAGATCTGCGAGTTGTCCGCGAAGTACGCGGTGTTCAGACTGCGCAGCGAGATCTGCACGGTCGGATTGGCCGGGTCGGCGAGCACCACGAACGGCCAGAAGAACTGGTTCCACTGCTCCATGAAGGTGAGCAGCCCGAGTACGGCCGCCGCGGGGCGCAGCGCCGGCACCACCACGTGCCAGTAGATGCGCCAGGTGGAGCAGCCGTCGACCCGGGCTGCCTCGATCAGCTCGTTGGGCACCGCCTGTTCGGCGTACTGGCGCATCATGAAGATGCCGAATCCGCCGATCAGGAACGGCACGGTCACCGACGGCATGGTGTTCAGCCATTCCAGCTTCGCCATCAGGATGTACAGCGGCAGCACGCCGAGCTGGATGGGGATCATCATCGAGGCCAGGATGATCAACAGCAGCGCGTTCTTGCCGCGGAAGCGCAGTTTCGCGAACGCGAACCCGGCGAGCGAGCCGAAGAACACGGTCGCAACCGTGATCGTGCCCGACACCAGGAACGAGTTCATCAGGCCCTTGACGATGTTCGCGTCGCCGTTGTCGAGCACCCGCTGGATGTTCTCGCCCAGCTTGCCGCCCGGCAGGAAGGGCGGCGGCCAGGAGTTGGCCGCGTCGCTGGTCCGCGAGGCGATGACGATCATCCAGTAGAACGGGAAGAGCGACAGGATCACGCCGAAGACGAGCCCGATCCAGGTCAGCGGGCTGGCCGTCCAGAGCTTCTCCGCCCGATGGCGGAGGCCGGTACGCCCGGTCGGCGGCAGCGCCGCCGGCGGTCGAAGAGTGGTCATGGTCATGGGTGCGCCACCCTCACTTGTCGGAGCTGATTCGGCGGGCCAGCAGGTAGTTGAGGAACGAGACGGACGCGATCAGCAGGAAGAGCACCAGCGCGACGGCGCCCGCGTACCCCCACCGGAACCGCTGGTTCATCACGTCCAGCAGATACATCGTGATCGTCTGGAACTGCCCCTCCGTGCCGCCGGAGAGTGCGCCCGAGCCGCTGGTGAACATGAGCGGCTCGGTGAAGAGCTGCAGACCGCCGATGGTCGAGATGATCAGCGTGAAGATGATGGTGGGACGCAGCTGGGGGATGGTGATCGACCAGAACTGCCGACGCTGGGACGCGCCGTCGAGCGCGGCCGCCTCGTACACGTCCTTGTTGATCGACTGCATCGCCGCGAGGTAGATCAGGGCGTTGTAGCCCACCCACCGCCAGTCGACCATGGTGGCGATGGCGAACCAGGAGGCGAATCGGTTGGCCCGCCAGTCGATCGGGCCGAGGCCGACCAGGTCGAGCAGCCAGTTCACCAGGCCGAAGTCGCGGGCGTAGATCATCGAGAAGATGAGCGCCACCACGGCGGTCGAGGTGATGATCGGCATCGCGATGGCCAGCCGGAAGAACATCTGGCCGCGGATGCGCCGGTTCAGCGCGTTCGCCAGCAGCAGCGCGATGATCAGCTGCGGGATGGTGGAGAGCGCGAACATCCCGAAGGTGTTCACCACCGCGTTCCAGAACTGCGGATCGTTGGTGAACAGCTCGACGAAGTTGTCCAGGCCGACGAAGCTGATCGTCGTGTTCATCGGTGACCGGTCGGTCATCGCGATCCAGAACGTGTAGACGATCGGGTAGACGCCGAAGATCGCGAAGAGCACGAAGAAGGGCAGGACGAAGACGTACGGGGTGAAGCGCAGGTCCAGCCGGTTCAGCTGCCGGCGGCGCGCCGGTGAGTGCCGCGGGGCTGGGCGCGACCGGCGGTCCGACGCACCCGGTGGCGCGGGGGTCTTCAGGGAGCTCATGAGCGGTCCTTCACACTCGGCGGCACCGTCGTGGGCGCCGCGGCAGGGCGTTCCGACGCGGGTTCACGGGTGGTGCCGGAGTCCGGCACCACCCGTGAGCGCATCCACAGCCGTTACTTGCCTGCGGCCTGGCCGTTCTTCACCGCGTCCTGCCAGGCGGCGTCGGCGGCCTTGCCCTGCTCGATGCTGCGCAGCGCGTTCTCGACCGCGTCGCGGACGGCCTGGTTCTTCGGGCCGAGGTAGACCGGCTTCAGCTCGGTCGCGCCGGCGGCGAAGATCTTGCCGATCGGAGCGCCGCTGAAGTACTCGTTGGTGGCGGCGAGCACGGCCGGGTCGTTGAGGGCCTGCGGCGACGAGGGCAGGTTGCCGACCTTCTTGAACGCCTCGGTCTGGCTCTTGGCACTGGTCAGGTACTTGGCCAGCTCGGCGGCTTCCTTCTGGTGCTTGCTGGACTTCGGCACGGCCAGCCAGGAACCGCCCCAGTTGCCGGCGCCGCCCGGCGCCTTGGCGACGTCCCACTTGCCGGTCGCCGCGTCGCCGGCCTGACCCTTGATGACACCGGTCATCCACGCCGGGCAGCCGATGGTGGCGAAGCTGCCGTTCTTGAAGCCGGCGTTCCACTCGTTGGAGAAGCTCCGCAGGTTGTTCGACAGACCCGCGCTGATCATCTTGGTGGTCTGCTGGAACGCGGACTGCACGTCCGGGTTCTCGCCGACGACGAGCTTGTTGCTCTTGTCGAAGTAGGTGTAGCCGCTGCCGGCGCCCGCCGTCTGCATCAGCACGATGTTGTAGAAGTTGGTGGCCGAGTCGACGAACTTGTGCTTCGTGTCGGCGGCGGCGAACTTCTTGCCCTGCTCGATGAAGGCGTCCCACGTCGGCCAGAGGGCGCCGACCTGCTCGCGGTCGGTCGGCAGACCGGCGGCCTTGAAGAGGTCGCTGCGGTAGCAGACGGCCATGCCACCGACGTCGGTGCCGAGGCCGAGCACCTTGCCGTCCGGCGTGAGGCCACCTTCCCACTTCCAGGGCAGGAAGTTGCCCTTGAGGTCGTTGGCGCCGTGGTCGGCCAGGTTGACGAACTTGTCGGCCTGTGCGAAGAACTGCACGATCGTGCCCTCTTCGAGGGCGACGACGTCGCCGGCGCCGGCGCCGGCGGTGATCTGCTGCGTCAGCCGGGTGTTGTAGTCGCCCAGGCCCAGGCCCTTGCCGCGCTCCTGGATGGTGACGTTCGGGTGCTCCGTCTGGTACTGCTTGTAAAGATCTTCGTAGCCGAAGCCCTGGTCGCCGAAGACGTCGACGACCAGGGTGACCTTGCCGCCGTCCGATCCGGACGACGAGTCGTCGCCGCAGGCGGTTGCCGAGGCGAGCACGGCGACGGACGCGAGCGCGATCGCCGCAAAGCGGCGACGTGAGGTGACGCTCATCCTGACCCCTCTCAAGTGGTGAGGCTTGGTGTGTCGTGTGGCGGGGGATGCTGCAGCGCCCTGCTGTCACCCGGCCGGTGGCCGCGGCGTCGCGGGGGGAGCTGTGAGGAGATATCCGCCACTTCCCCGGGAGCGCTCCCATGAGATTGCCGGGGCGTCCCGAAGGTGTCAATAGACTGTTGGGAGCGTTCCCAGATCGTTACCGCCCTGTTTCGGACGAACGCCCGCGGCGACCGCGCCCGGTCGGGACCGGTCGCGGCGGTCAGCAGAAGCGGCGCAGCAGCGTGGTCGTCCGGTCGGGGTCGAAGCGCGACGGGTCGTAGCTGACACCCGCCCAGTCCCGCACCAGGGCGAGCCGCGGATCGGCGGCGGCCGGATCCTCGAGCGCGACCAGCAGCGCGCGGTGGCCCGGCGGCCCGCCGACACCCTCCGGCGGGCAGGCCCGCTCACCGTCCAGGCAGACCGGGTACCGCTCGTCCGGGTCCGCGGTCAGCGCGTCCTCGACGACCAGGTCGTGCTCCCACCAGTCGCCGAAGTCGTAGGTGTAGGAGAACCGGCTGCCCTTGCCGAGCACCGCGTCCAGCCGCACGTCCAGCTCGTCGGACAGCGCCAGCTCCCCGTCCGGGTCGGGCTCGCCGTACTGGACGGCGTCGATCTCGAACGAGTGCAGGTGGCAGTCCCGCCAGCCCATCGCGTGCTGCACGACCCGGTGCAGTCGGTCCAACGTGTAGCCGGCCGGCACGAGCACCCGACGCCACACCGGCGGACGGACGCCGACGAGGGACATCTTCAGCTGGAAGATCTGACGCGGCATGCTGTCCTGTCCTCCCGCGGCTTAGGCTGCCAGCATGATCTGCCGAGCGTGCCGGGCCCGGCGGCACGGCGAATGCCCGGGCCGGAACTGGTGCGACTGCCAGCACCGTACCGCCCGACCGACCCCTCCGGTCACCGGTCCGGCCAGCGAATGACCGTCGGAATCCCGATCCGGCGGCTCTGGCCCGAGCCGTCGACCGAGCCACTCGACGACGCCACGCTGACCGACTTCTACGGCCGCGCGGAAAGGCCCCGGCTGCGGGTCAACTTCGTGGCCAGCCTGGACGGCGCGGTCACCGTGGACGGCTACTCCGCGGGGCTGTCCGGTGAGCCGGACAAGCGGGTGTTCGGCCTGCTGCGGATGGTCTGCGACGCCCTGGTGGTGGCCGCCGGCACGCTGCGCCACGAGGGGTACCGGGCGGTCCGGCTCGACGAACGCCGACGGGCCTGGCGCCAGGCGCACGGGCTGGCCGCGTACCCGACGCTGGTGGTCGTGTCCGGCTCACTCGACCTGGACCCGGCGCAGGCCGCCTTCGCCGACGCGCCGGTCCGCCCGATCGTGCTGACCCACGCCGACGCCGACCCGCCACCCGGCCTGACCGACGTCGCCGACCTGCTGCGCTGCGGCGGTGACCGGGTCGACCTGCCCGCCGGCCTCGCCGAGCTGCACGGTCGCGGGCTGACCCAACTGCTCTGCGAGGGCGGGCCACACCTGTTCGGCGCGCTCACCGCCGCCGACCTGGTGGACGAGCTGTGCCTGACCGTCTCGCCGCTGCTCGCGGGGCCGGGCCCGGGCCGGATCACCGCCGGCGACGCCACACCGCCCCGGCATCTGCCGCTGCGGCACGTGCTCGCCGCCGACGACGGCGTCCTCATGCTCCGCCACGCCCGCCCGTGACGGGGAGTCGCCCGGCCGGACACCAAGCGTCGCGAGTGTGACGGCGCATCGTGTCGTCCGCCGCGTCGCGTGGCGACCTGTCGTACTCCTCGGGCAGGATGCACCTCATGCGTGCCGACCGTGCTGCCCGACCGACCGGACCCGCCCGATGACCGACGCCGGCCCCGAGGGCCCCGGCGAGCCGGTCGGCCGGGTGTTGGGCACCGCCGACGCCACCCCGCTGCAGTTCTGGACGGCCGTGGCACCCGGCAGCTACCTCCAGCTCGACGACGTGGTGGTGACCCGACGGGAGCTGCCCGACCGCGAGCCGGTGACGATCGCCGGGGTGGTCACCCAGGTGCGGGCCCGGCACGAGGGCGCCCAGTTCGACTCCGACGTGTTCGCCATCGCCGACGGCACGCTGCCCGCGCAGGTGCAGGAGGCGGCCGAGGTGACCACCACCCGGGTCGACCCGGAGTTCTACGTGCCGCCGACCCCGGGAGCGGTGGTGCACCGGGCCGAGGGCGACGCCCGCGCGCGGGCGCTGCACTTCGACCGGATGGAACGGCGCATCCCGATGGGCATGGGCCGCGACGGGGTGCCCGTCTATCTCAACGCCGACTTCCTCGACGGCAGTCGGGGCGCGCACGTCTCGATCTCCGGCATCTCCGGCGTGGCCACCAAGACCAGCTTCGCCACCTTCCTGCTCTACTCGGTGTTCCGCTCCGGGGTGCTGGGCGGCGACGCGGTCAACGCCAAGGCGCTCATCTTCAACGTCAAGGGCGAGGACCTGCTGTTCCTCGACCACCCCAACACCCGCCTCGACGAGCCCACCCGGGCGGCGTACGCGAAGCTGGGGCTGACCGCCGGCGCGTTCCCCGACGTGCGGGTGTACGCCCCGCCCCGGGTCGGTGACGCGGCCGGCACCCCCGACGTGAGCAGCCGACTCACCGGGGTGGACGCCTTCTACTGGACGTTGAGCGAGTTCTGCGCCGACCGGCTGCTGCCGTACGTCTTCGCCGACGCCGACGACGAGCGCCAGCAGTACACGATGGTGGTCCACTCGGTCACCGCGCACCTGGCCCGCTACGCCCAGCCCGCGGACGGCGGGGTGAGCATCGACGGAGTGCGGCTCGGCTCGTACGGCGACCTGGTCGACCACATCGTCGATGCGCTCAACGACGACGAGACCCGCTCCGACTGGGCGGGCAGCGCGGTCGGTCTGGGCACCGTGAACGCGTTCGCCCGGCGGTTGATCGGCAGCAAGAAGGACCTCGCCCGGCTGATCCGGGGCGACCTGGCCACCCGCCGCCCGCACTCGATCAACACCAGCGAGTCCGCGCAGGTCACCGTCGTCGATCTGCACAACCTGCCGGACCGCGCCCAGCGGTTCGTGGTCGGTGTGACGCTCAAGAGCGAGTTCGACCGCAAGGAGAAGTCGGGCACCGCCAAGCCGCTGCTCTTCGTCGTCCTCGACGAGCTCAACAAGTACGCCCCCCGAGAGGGCTCCTCGCCGATCAAGGAGGTCCTGCTGGACATCGCCGAGCGGGGCCGGTCGCTCGGTGTGATCCTGATCGGCGCCCAGCAGACGGCGAGCGAGGTGGAGCGGCGCATCGTCACCAACTCGGCGATCCGGGTGGTCGGCCGGCTCGACCCGGCCGAGGCGTCCCGCCCGGAGTACGGCTTCCTCCCGCCGGCCCAGCGGCAGCGGGCGTTGCTCGCCAAGCCCGGCACGATGTTCGTCAACCAGCCGGACATCCCGGTGCCGCTCTGCCTGGAGTTCCCGTTCCCGGCCTGGGCGACCCGGGTCTCCGAGGCGGGCCGGGCACCCTCGGAGACGCTGCGCTCGATCACCCAGTCCGCCGACCCGTTCGCCGTGGTGGGCTCCGGCGGCGGCACCGACGACGACATCCCGTTCTAGGGGGCAGCGCAGCCATGAAGATCCTGCACACCTCCGACTGGCACGTGGGCAAGGTGCTCAAGGGGCAGTCCCGGGCCGAGGAGCACAAGGCCGTACTGGCCGGGGTGATCGACATCGCCCGTGCCGAGCAGCCGGATCTGGTGATCGTCGCCGGTGACCTCTACGACACGGCCGCGCCCACCTCGGAGGCGACCCGGCTGGTCACCCGGGCGTTGACGGCGCTGCGCCGCACCGGCGCGGACGTGGTCGCGATCGGTGGCAACCACGACAACGGCCCGGCTCTGGACGCGCTGCGCCCGTGGGCCGATGCCGCCGGCATCACGCTGCGCGGCGGGGTGCGGGAAAACCCGGACGAGCACGTGATCGACGGCACCACCGCCGGTGGCGAGCGGTGGCGGTTGGCCGCGCTGCCGTTCCTCTCCCAGCGGTACGCGGTGCGCGCGCTGGAGATGTACGAGCTGACCGCCGCGGAGACCAACCAGACGTACGCCGACCACCTGGGCCGGGTGTTGGGGCGACTCACCGAGGGTTTCACCGAACCGGACCGGGTGCACCTGGTCACCGCGCACCTGACGGTGACCGGCGCGGCCACCGGCGGCGGTGAGCGTGACGCGCACACGGTGCTCGGTTACGCCGTGCCGGCCACCGTCTTCCCGGCGACCGCGCACTACGTGGCGCTGGGTCACCTGCACCGGGCGCAGCGCGTCGAGGGCCCCTGCCCGGTGCGCTACAGCGGCAGCCCGCTCGCGGTCGACTTCGGCGAGCAGGAGAACGTCCCGTCGGTGACGATGGTCGAGGTGACGGCGAGCACCGCGGCGCGGGTGCGGGAGGTGCCGGTGACCGCGGCGAGCGCGCTACGAACGGTGCGGGGCACCCTGGCCCAGCTCGCCGAGATCGAGGCGCCGGACGCCTGGCTGCGGGTGTACGTGCGGGAGCAACCCCGTGCCGGCCTGCGCGAGGAGGTCCAGGAGCTGCTCCCCCGGGCGCTGGAGATCCGGATCGACCCGGAGTTGTTGGCCGCGTCGGGCAGCGGCGCGCGCATCGCGCAGCGGTCGGGGCGGTCGCCGCGGGAGTTGTTCGCCGACTACCTGGACAGCCGGGGTCACGCCGACGAGGGTGTCCGGGAACTCTTCGACGAGCTCTTCGAGGAGGTCGATCACTGATGCGTCCGATGCGGTTGGACATGGCCGGGTTCACGGTCTTCCGGGACGAGACCACCGTGGACTTCACCGACGCCGACTTCTTCGCCCTGATCGGCCCGACCGGTTCGGGTAAGTCCACCGTGTTGGACGCCATCTGTTTCGCCCTCTACGGCACCGTGCCCCGCTGGGGTGGCACGCGGGGGCTGGCGAACGCGCTCGCGCCGTCGGCGACCGAGGCCCGGGTGCGGCTGGTCTTCGAGTCCGGTGGCGCCCGGTACGTGGCGACCCGGGTGGTCCGTCGCGACGGCCGGGGCAACGTGAAGACCGCGAACGCCGGGCTGCAGCTGATGCCGGCCGGCTTCGACGTGACCAAACTGGACACCGGCCTGAGCCCGGACGATCTCGGCGAGGTGGTGGCCGGCACCCCCGCCGAGATGGAGCAGGCGGTGCTGGAGGCGGTGGGGCTGCCGTACGAGCAGTTCACCAGCTGTGTGGTGCTGCCGCAGGGGCAGTTCGCGGATTTCCTGCACGCCAAGCCGGCGACCCGGCAGCAGATCCTGGTCAACCTGCTCGGCCTGGGCGTCTACGAGGACGTGCAGAAACGGGCGACGGCACGCGCGGCCCAGGCGGAGGCCCGCCTGGAGGCGGTGGACCAGGTGTTGGCCGGCCTGACCGGCGTGGACGACGAGGCGTTGGCCGAGGCCGACGCCCGGGTCGACCGGATGGCCGAGCTGGCCGCGGCGGTGACCGCGGCGGTGCCAAAGCTGGCGGCGGCCCGGGCCGCGGCGCGGGAGGCCGCGGGGGCGCTGACCGCCCTGGACGACGAGCTGGGGGTGCTGGCCGGGGTGCGGGCGCCGGGCGGGGTGGCCGAGGTGGCGCTCGCGGTGACGGCGGCACGGGCCGAGTCCGAGGCGGCGGCCACCGGCGTGTCGCTGGCCGAGGAGCGGGAGGAGAAGCTGCGCGGCGAGCTGGCCGGCGCCGGGGACGAGAGCGCGCTGCGGCTGCTGCTGCGGGCGTACGACGATCGGGACCGGCTGACCGGTGAGGCCGAGACGGTCCGCGCGGCGGTGCGCGCGGCGGACGAGGAGCACGTTACGGCGGTGGCCGCGCTGGCCGCCGCCCGCGCGGACGCCGAGCGGGCCGACGCCGAGTTGGAGGCGGCCTTCCGGGCACACGAGGAGGCGAAGGCCACCGACCTGGCGGTGAGCCTGCGGGTGCACCTGCATCCGGGCGCGCCCTGCCCGGTGTGCGAGCAGCCGGTGGCCGAGGTGCCGGCGGTGCCGGCGGATTCGGCGGTGGCGGCGGCGACGGCGGCCGGCAAGGCGGCGCGGGCCGCCACCAAGGCCGCGCAGGCGGCGGTGCAGCAGCGGGACGCGGCGGCACGGGACCTGGAGCGGCTGCTGGTGCAGGCCCGCGCCCGGCAGGAGCAGGTGGACGCCCGGCTGGCCGAGCTGGCTGGGCAGCTCTCGGGTGCGGCCGAGCCGGCGGTGCTGCGTCGGGAGTTGGCCGAGCACGCCCGGCTGCGGCGTGCCCTGGAGGAGGCGGCCGCGGCGGTACGCGCCGGCCGGGACACCGCCCGTCGGGCCCGGGGCGGTGTGGACGCCGCCGAGGAGCGTCTGCGGGCGGCGTGGCGGGGCTTCGACACCACGCGTGACGGGTTGGCCCGGTTCGGTCCACCCGCGACGGACCGGGACGACGTGGCCGCCGCGTGGTCGGCGTTGACCGGCTGGGCGGCGGCCGAGGCGGAGCGCCGCCGTGCCGACCGGGCGGTTCGGGCGGCGGCCGTCGCCGAGGCCGAGGTGGCTGCCGACACGGTGCAGCGGCACATCGCGGGCATCTTCGCGGCGGCGGACGTGCCGGTCGGCGACGATCCCGTGCACGCCGCGACGGTGGCCGTGGAGCGGGCCGAGGCGGACCGGCGCCTGCTGCGGGAGCGCCGCGAGCAGGCCGGGACGCTGCGCGAACAGCGCGCCGGTCATGAGCGCGAGGCGCAGGTCGCCCGCGCGCTCGCCGGGCACCTGCGGGCCAACAACTTCGAGCGGTGGCTGCTGGCCGAGGCGCTGGACCTGCTTGTCGACGGGGCGTCGGGGATCCTGCGGGAGCTCTCTGCCGGGCAGTACGAGCTGGTGCACGACAAGGGCGAGTTCTTCGTCGTCGACCACCATGACGCGGGGCTGCGGCGGGGGGTGCGCACCCTCTCTGGTGGCGAGACGTTCCAGGCGTCGTTGGCGTTGGCGCTGGCGCTTTCCGAACAGCTGGCCGGCATGTCGACGACGGCCGCGAGCCTGGAGTCGATCGTCCTGGACGAGGGTTTCGGCACGTTGGACGCCGCCACGCTGGACACGGTGGCGGCCACCCTGGAAAACCTGGCCGCCCGCGGTGACCGGATGGTCGGTGTGGTCACCCACGTGTCCGCGCTGGCCGAACGGATCCCGGTCCGCTTCGAGGTGCGCAAGGACGCCCGGTCGGCGCGGATCGAACGGACCGGCCGGTGAGCGCGAGGAGTGCAGCGCAGCGGAGCCCCGCAGTCGCGAACGAGGGGCCAGCCCGGTGAGTGACGCCGCGTTCTTCGTCGACTCGTGGGATCCGGCGTACGGGGCGTCGTTCGAGGCGTCCGCCGCCGGCCCGGCCGCGCCGAGCAGTGCGCAGGTCGACGCGGACGTGGAGCTGCCCGCGGTGGACTGGCGGGCGATCGGGGTACGCCCCGGGGTGCGGGCGCCCGACGTGGTGTTGCTGGTCGACGGTGTCCGCCGGATCGACGCGAGCATCTGGACGGCCGAGGCCGACGGTGGGTCGTTCCCCGGGCTGGCCGCCTCGTACGCGGCCGGGGTGGTGCGCTGTGACCTGGGGCGGGGTGCCGCGCAGTTGGCGGGTACCCGGGTCGCTCGGGGGTTGTTCACGGCGAGCCCGTCGGCACAGGACGTGGTGGCGGGTGCGGTCCGTTATCCGGTGCACCGGGTGGGCGGGACGGGCGAGTTGGCGAAGTTGCCGGCGGCCGTGCAGGGCCCGCTGACCGCCCTCGAGGTGGCGGTGTCGGACGCCGCGCGGGTCGACGGTGACCTGCTGGTGGTGGACGGGCCGCTGCGCAGTCGCCGGCAGTTGCCCCGCACGCTCGGCTACATCAAGACCCAGCACAGCCAGTATCTCGACGCCCGGTTGACGGCCGTCGTCACGGGTCTGGCGTCGGGTGAGCGTTCGCCGGTGTTCCGGCTGGGCACGGCCTGGGGTGGCTGGTCGTGGTATCTGCGGTTGCCGGTGGCCGTCGGTGCGCCGTGGGCGGGCATCGTGCGGGTGGAGTGTTCCGCGGAGCTGCCCGTCGAGTCGGCGATCGAGTTGGCCGACCTGTCGCTGGTCACCCTGCCCCGCTTCGCGTCGACGCCGTACAAGGATCCGCGGGCGCCACAGAATCTGGTCCCGATCGCCGGTCTGGAGCGCCGACTGCGTGCCCTGCTCGGTGACTCCCGGCTGCTGCACCGCGCGCTGACCACCGCCGCCCGCGCCGCGGCCCGTTGAGCACGGGCACCGGTCGTCGTGGGCCGTAAGCGGGCGGGCGACCGGGTGGTCGAGCAGGTCGACACCGGTTTGGCGGAGCTGGTGCCGTCACCGGACCGGGCCGGCTCGTGGACGTTGCTGCTGGACGGCGCGCCGCAGTCGCACGTCGACCTGACCGATCCCACCCATCTGGAATTCGAGTACGTGCGGCGGCTGGCCGCGGCGGTGGACCTGGTGGCACCGGCCGGTGAGCCGTTGCGGGTGCTGCACCTCGGCGGCGGGGCGTTGACGCTGCCGAGGTACGTGTCGGCGACCCGGCCCGGCTCCACCCAGCGGGTGTCCGAGGTGGACGGTGCGCTGGTGGAGCTGGTCCGTCGGGCGCTGCCCTGGCCGGCGGACCCGCGGCTGCGGGTGCGGGTCGAGGACGCCCGTGCCGTGCTGGCCGCCACCCGCGACGCCAGCTACGACGTGGTGGTCGCCGACGTCTTCGCCGGTGCCCGCACCCCGGCCCACCTCACGTCGGTGGAGTACGCGGCGGAGGTGGCCCGGGTGCTCCGCCCGGCGGGCTGGTATCTGGCGAACCTGGCCGACGGTCCGCCGCTGCGGCACGCCCGCGGGCAGGTCGCCACGGTCCGTTCGGTGCTGCCGCAGGCGTGTCTCGTCGGGGACGCGGCGGTGCTGCGGGGCCGCCGGTACGGCAACCTGGTGCTGGTCGCGGGGCGTACGACGCCTCCGGTGCCGGCGTTGACCCGGCGGGCCGCCGGTGACTGGTTTCCCGGGCGGGTGGTCGCCGGCGACGAGCTGGACCGGTTCGCCGGTGGCGCGGCGGTGGTGCGTGACGCGGACGCCACCGGCTCGGATCCGCCGCCGCCGGGCCTGTTCTCCGTGCGCCGCTGACCGCCGGCCAGAACTTTTTTCGCGGTTCGTTGATCCGCTCGGGGCGGCGCTGCGTACCACCGGGCGGCCCACCTCGTGGGCCGGCGTTGGTCACGGACATCCCGGAGGTCTGCATGCATGCGGTGGCGGCCGGTTGGCATGGCGACGCGGTACGCG
The DNA here is from genome assembly GCF_040654415.1 of Micromonospora sp. NPDC050695. Classification (NCBI taxonomy): domain Bacteria; kingdom Bacillati; phylum Actinomycetota; class Actinomycetes; order Micromonosporales; family Micromonosporaceae; genus Micromonospora; species Micromonospora sp. NPDC050695. Next base: position 52,140 of record NZ_JBFAHZ010000028.1, on the reverse strand, counting down.
CTGACTGGATGTCCGCGCGGTCGTCGTCGCGGCCGACGTCGTCTGCCCGAGGGGTCGACGCCCGCGCGACGGCTCGCCAGAATGGTCCGGTGACGCCGCGACCGGCGCCCGGGCGCCATCAGGCGACGTCAACCGAGGCGAGCCACTCCGACCAGTTGATCCGCCTGCTCTACGCGGAGCACGCCGGGCCGTTGCTGATGTTCGTCATGCGCCTCACCGGGGGGGACCGGCAGCGCGCGGAGGACATCGTGCAGGAGACGCTGCTGCGGGCCTGGCGCAACGCGCATCGCCTCGGTGCGCAGGGGCAGGGGTCGTTGCGGCCGTGGCTGGTCACGGTGGCCCGCCGCATCGCCATCGACGAGCACCGCAGTCAGGAGGCCCGGCCGCCGGAGACGTACGACCGGGACCTGACCGCGTTCGCCGAGGCGGACAGCACCGACCGGGTGCTGCGCACCATGACGGTGGCGGACGCGCTGCGTACGCTGAGTCAGTCGCATCGGGAAATCCTGGTGGCGACGTACTTCCGGGGGCGGACGGTCCCCGAGGCCGCCGAGGAGTTGGGGCTTCCTCTCGGCACTGCGAAGTCGCGGGTCTACTACGCGCTGCGCGCGCTGCGCACGGCTCTGCAGGAGCGGGGGGTGACAGAATGAGCCGGCCAGAGCACATGGACGTCGCCGCGTACGCGCTCGGCGTGCTCGACGAGCAGGACACCGAGCGGTTCGAGGAGCATCTCGCCGCGTGCTGGGCGTGCGCGGCCGAGTTGGAGACGATGGTGCCGGTGGTGGGGCTGCTCTCCGACATCGACGGCGAGACGATGATGGCGCTGGAGCAGACCGCGACGGATCCGGCGCTGCTGGATCGGACGCTGGGCGCGGTCCGCGCCGACCGCCGGCGTACCCGGTTTCGTCAGCTGCTCGCCACCGCCGCGGCGGTGGTGGTGTTCGGCGGGTTGACCGGGTACGGCTTCGTCAACGTGGCCGGCGACGACACGCCGGGGGTGATCGCCGAGCCGACGTCGACCGCAGCGGTCAACGACCCGCCGACGAGCGTGCCGACGGCGCCGCCGAGCGGCCCGGGTGTGGGCGGCACCGAGGAGGAGGGTGACCAGGTCGACGCGACCGACCCGACCACGGGCGTGCAGACGACCATGTTCCTGGTGAAGCGGGAGTACGGCACCCGGATCAATTTCAGTCTGCGAAAGTTGCCCGGCCCGCGCATCTGCCGCCTCGTGGTGGTACGGAAGAACGCCGAGACCGAGGTGATTTCGACGTGGTCGGTGCCGGCGGACGGTTACGGCACGAACACCCGGCCGCAGGGTCTTGAGTTGAGCGCTTCGACGTCGGCGGTGGCGACCGACATCAAGCAGATCCAGGTGCAGTCGGTGGACGCGAACGGGGTGGCGAGTCCGCTGGTCACGGTGCCTCTGTAGGGGTTGCCTGCCGCGTCGGCACCGGTCATTGTCACAATGACTGGTGCCGATTTGTTGTGGTGCGGCAAAGAGGGCGCGTCGGGCCATACGCAGGGCGACCCCGATCGGTTCAATCAATATGGGTGAAATTGACCACTGTTACTACTTCAACCTTGACAGCCCGCTCTCCGTACCTATGGGTGAACTGCCAAGTATGAGGAGGGCACGTGGCACAGATGAAGCGGACCGTCATCGTCGCGAGCGCGATGGTCGCACTAACGGCCTGCGCTCCCGCGGGTTACGACGGGGCGAACTCGAGCGCGGCTGAGCCGGTCGCCGTCGCCGCGGCCGAACCCACCGCGACGGCTGAACCCGAGGCGTCGGCATCCGCGGAGGCGCCGGCCGCCGACGCGCCGCCCGCGAACGTCGACCTGACCGAGCAGTTGATCGGCAAAAATGTCGCCCGGATGGGCAAGGTGGTCACCGACCAGGACGGCTGGATCCTGTACCGCTTCGACAAGGACACCGCCGACCCGCCGGCGTCGAACTGCGTCGACAAGTGCGCCGAGGTGTGGCCCCCCGCGCTGACCGACGGCAACCCGCAACTCACCGGCGTCTCCGACGACAAGGTCGGCAGCGTGACCCGGCAGGACGGCACCCGCCAGCTCACCGTCGGCGGCTGGCCGGTGTACCGCTACATCGGCGACAAGAAGCCCGGCCAGTGGAAGGGCCAGGCCGTCGGCGGCACCTGGTTCGTCGTCCAGCCGGACGGCAAGAAGAACCTGAGCTGCCTGCCCACCAGCACCCCGAAGGCCGTCGCCCCGCCGGCGGACAGCGGGTCGAGCGACGCCGGCGGCTCGGGCTACTCGTACTGATCCCGTAAGCCACGAGGCACGGTGGCCGGTCGCGCCGGGAGGGCGCGGCCGGCCACCGTCGTGCCCGCGGGACGGATGGTCACGCTGTCACCGCCACGCGGCGGTGGACAGCCGGCGGTTGCGCTCGCTGCCCCGTTCGAACTGGCTGGCAATGGGGAAGTAGGCGCCGAGGAACACCTCGATGATCCGCGCCTGGTCCTCGGCCGGCACGTCGCCCTCGTGGTAGTCGTTGAGGCAGAACACGTCGAAGCCGCGGCTCGCCAGCAGGCTGTCCAGCCGTGGCAGGTGCGCGGCCAGCCCGACGTTGGCGAAGGTGCAGCGGACCGACCCCGCCGTCGTGCGTCCGCTCATCAGCCCGAAGTGGTGGGCCAGGGACGACAGCATGGACACGTCGTCGGCCGAGCGGATGCGGTTTGCCGCCGTACGCCGCACCGCCTCCGGGAACGTCGCTTCGACCTCATAGAGGGTGCTGCGCCGGTGCGCGTGCGGCGCGTGCAGGAACGCGTGGATCAAGGTCTTGCCGAACGTCTCCTCCAGCAACCGCCGGTTGTTCTTCGCGGCCACCGCGAAGGCCTCGTCGGCCGGACCGGGGGGCGTGAGCGGGATCTGCGTAGGACTGCGGAACGACTTGGGCAGCCCACCCGGGTTGAAGAACATGTCGGGCCCGAAGAGGCGACCGAAGAAGACGTCGTCGTTGAGGTAGACGAAGTGCTCGGACAGCCCCTCGATGTGGTGCAGTTGGGTCTCGATCGAGTGGGAGTTGAACGTCGGCAGCATGCCCGGGTCGGTGAAGATCTCCCGGTGGTCGACCATCCGGATCTTCGGGTGCCCGGTGTCGAGCCAGTCCGGCACCTGGCTGTCGGTGACGATCCAGATCCGGTTCACCCACGGCGCGAAGAGGTCGACCGACCGCAGCGAGTACCGCAGTTCGTCCCGGCTGCGGAACCGCTCGGAGCCCTGTAGCGCGCCCTGCTCGGCGTACCCCGTTCCCAGTGCCTGTGCCCGGCGGCGTGCCCAGTTCGGGTCCGCACCGTCGACCCAGGTGTAGACCAGGTCGATGGGGAAGGTGATCTCGTCGGCGAGCTGTCGGGTGAACGGTTCGACGGACCGGTAGTCGCGCCCTCCGACCGGCACTACGGCGGGGGTGAGGGATTCGGCGGACAGACGCTCCCCCACCAACGTCCGGGACGGGCCGCAGAGGTCACCGCTGTCCTCGGCGGTCTGCCAGAACTCCACGGCGCATCCGTAGATGGTGCCCAGCCGCAGCGTCTGCGACTGGGTCATCGCGGGTTCGAAGACCCGGAGCCACGCGGCCGTGGTCATGGCGGCGACGCCGGCGACGGCCGCCGCCGGCCAGACGCCCATCGTGCGGTTGCGCTTGTCGAAAGCCTCCACATAGACCGGCCGAGCGGCGTGTCGGCGAGCGAGGGTGGCCAGCACGGACTGCCGTGACTCGTCCCGCACCGCCACCCGGAAGGTCGGCGACATCTGCCGGACGAGGAAGTAGTCGATGCCCGCGGCGTCGAGGCTGTCCACGGTCAGGTCGAGATTGTCCCGCGCCACCTCGTACGGCGTGGAGTCGCGCAGGCGGGTCAGCTGCCCCCGCGTCCACAGCAGATCATCGCGTCCCGCCTCGACTCCGGCCGCCCAGGCCTCCACGTCGACGGCACCGACGCTACGGGCGGCGGCCCTGCTCGGCACCACGTTCGGCGCCGCCCGGCGGGCCTGGTGCGCCGCGACCGCAGCGAGGCGTCGGTCGGCCCACCCGGGGCGACCCCGGTCGGCGAGCAGCTCGGTGAAGAGCTGCTCCCACTGCGGCATCACCCGATCGACCGAGAAGCGCTCCACGTCGCGCAGCGCGGCGCGGCCCATCGTGTGCCGCAGACCGTCGTCCTCGACGAGCTTGCGCAGCGCGGCGGCCAGCTCGTCGACGTTGTCGGCGGCGACCAGGAACCCGGTCTCGCCGTCCTCGATCACCTCACGCGGGCCGTTGGGGCAGTCGTACGCCACCACCGGCACGGCCGCACTCATGGCCTCGATCAGGGTGAGGCCGAAGGACTCGACGCGGGACGTCACCATCGCCACCGACGCCTTGGCCCACTCGTCCTCGATGTTCTCCGTCGGGCCGAGCAGGTGGACCTGGTTGCCGAGTTTGAGGCCGGCGATCCGCTCCTCCAGCCGGGTACGGGATCCGTCACCGAAGATCCGCAACCGCCAGTCGGGATGGTCCGGTGCGAGCTGGCCGAAGGCGGCGATCGCGTGCTCGAACTGCTTCTCCGGGCTGAGCCGACCAGCCATCACGACGGTACGGGTCTCCCGCGTCGACTGTGGACGGTAGCCATCCTCGATCGGGTTGGGCAGCACGACCAACCGGGGCGCGGCGTCGGCCAGCAGGTCGGCGAACCAGTCCCGGGTGGGCCGGGAGAGCAACGCGATCGCGTCGGCCCGGGGGGCGAAGAGCCCGAACGGCTCACCGGAGGAGCCGCGCAGCTCGGCGACGCGGTGCTCCTGCGCCACGATCACGACACGGCGGGGCAGCAGCTTCGCGGCGACGGCCAGCAACGCCGGGGTGGTGGTGACCACCACGTCGGCGTCGGTCTCGCCGAGCACGCGTTCGAGTTCGAGGTCGGAGAGCGCGGAGAACGCGCCCTCCCAGTGCCGCTGCACCAGCGCGCTGGGCTCGGCGGCGAGCGCGTCGGCGACGGCGTCGGGCATCCCGCCCCGCACCGGCCGGGGCACGCCACCCCGGGCGTCCAGCAGGTGCACCAGACGGACCGCGGGATCCACCTCGAACGGCATCTCGTCACGGGTGCGCAGGACACCGATGACCTCCACCTCGTGGCGGTGTGCCAACCAGTTCGCCTGGCGCAGGACGGTGCGTTCCGTACCGCCGATGGCGTCGGCCCAGGTGAGCAGATAGGTGATCTTCATGAGTTGCCGTCCGTCGGGCGGGATCGAATGGGGAGACAGGCCAGGGCGAGGCTGCCGGCCGGCGTGAAGTAGGGCCGTACGCGGACCGACCGGCCGGGCGCGGCCCAGACCATCGCCGCCGGTGGCCGCAGCGACTTCTTCGGGTTGGCGAGGTCGTGCAGCACCGTGCCCACCCGCAGCCGACGCGACCCGGAGTGCAGGCGGACGTCGAAGATCCTCTCCCGGTCGTAACCGGCCTCCGTCATCGGCGCCAGCGGCAGGGCGAACCGCAGCAGGTCCGGGCCGACCGGCTCACCACGAACGCGAAGGAACTCGCCGCCGCCACGCGGCTCCAACCCGACCTCCACCGGCCCGTCGGCCCGCCAACCGACCGTGCGCACCTCAAGGCTCGCCCCGGTCCAGTCCAGCCGGACGTCGGTCAGCTCGGCCAGCGCGCCGGGAGCCGTGACGGCGAGCGTCAGTCGGCCGGCCTGGTCAGTCAGCGGTCGGTACCGGTGTCCCGAGTCGGGGCACGGCGGCGCCGCCACGGTGGGGCCGGCGGGCCGCTCGGTCACCCCTCCGAACACCCGGACGGGATCTCCACCGCCCGGCGCGCGGATCAGGCGACACTCGACCCGCCAGGGGGGACCCTCGGCCAGGTCCAGACCACCCGGTCGACCGCAGAGCAGGACGGCGGCGGACACGGACAGGCCGGCGGGCGCGCGACGCAGGTCGGCGGGCGCGGTGAGCCGGGTCGCGCCGCGGACGAGGTGCAGCTCCGCGCCGACCACGTCGGCGGCGAGCGCGGCCGGCACCGCGAGGTCCAGGTTGAGGGTGTGACCGTCGAGCACCCCCACGAAGCGGGCCTCGATCACCGGCCCGGCCGGCAACGCGGCACGGAAGAGGCGCTTGGGCGCCTGCGTCCGCACGGTGCCCTTCAACTGCGTCACCTGTCGGGTCAGTTGCCGGTCGGCCCGGCGCAGGGCGACCCGCAGCCGGGGCCAGCGCCGCAACGCGTCGGATGCCAGACCGCGAAGGTTCTCGTTCATGCCCGCCCCGCTCATGCCCGTCTCCGCTCCGCGCCGGTGGCCGTCCAGTCACCGAATTGCGTCCCGCTGCCCGCACGGCGCTGCCGGGCAGTCCAGAGCCGCCCGTCCACACCGACGACCGCGGCCACGACCCGCCCGCCCGCGTCCACCGCCACGCTCGGCGAGCCGACGAAGAGGACGCCCGCGGTGGACCATGTCGTCGACACCCCCCGCCCCACCGGCTGCCACGACAGGCTGGTCGCGCCGGTGTCGTCCCGCTTCACCAGCACCGTCGCACCGGGATCCCGCGCAACCGCCACCGCGGCCACCGGGCCGAAACCCCCGCTCCCGTCGAGGCTGGCTGGGGAGACCGGCCAGCCGCCGCCGGCCCGCTGCCGCAGCGCGAAGACCCGACCGCTCTGCGCCTCGCGGAAAACCAGCAACAGCCGACCCCCGGGTTCCGCGAGCACCGTCGGAGGACCCGCCGGTGCCGGCACGGCGAGCGTCACCGGCCGCTCGAACGGCCCGTCCGCGCTGGCCTGCCGCCAGTGCAGCACCGCCCGGTCGGTCCCCGCGAACAGCTCGATGCGACCGTCGGCGGCGGTCGTCACGGTCAGCCCTTCCTGCACGACACTGCCGCCGAGGTCGTGCCAGGGACCCCAGCTGTCCGGACCGGTCTGCACCCGACTGCTCACGCCGCGCCCGAAGTTGCGGACGAACACCCGGACCCGCCCGTCAGCCCCGACGGCGGCGACCGGCATGCCCATCTCCAACCGCCGGACCTCCGCGTCGGCGGCACCGTCGGCCGGGTTGCCCAGCTCCGTCCAGGGACCGAACGGTCCGCCCGCCGCGGACTGCACAGCTGTCACCAGGACGCGCCGGTGGCCCTGCCGCGTCAGGTCCAGAACCTGGCGGACACCGAAGAGGTGGGTCCGCCCGTCGGTGCCCGCGAGGGCGTACAGGTGCGGCACCAGGCCGCCCTCGTCGATGAGGTCGGGCCCACGCCAGGTCCCGCCACCGGGGCGGGTCTCCCGCCACACCGCCGCCCGGTCCCCGAGCACCGCGAACGCGGCGAGCCGCCCGTCGGCCTGTCGGAGCAGCCAGGAGACGCTGCCGGGATAGCGGGCGTGGGTGCTCTGCCCGTAGCCGGGGACGTGCCCCTGATCGCCGACCTGGTAGTCGCCGCAGCCCACCGGGTCCCCGCAGTCCCGGGGGACGCCGCCGTAGATGTCCAACAGCGCTTTCTTGGCGGCGAACGCCTCCGGCCCGAGGTTGCGCGGCCAGTGCCGGTTGTAGTAGCCCCGGAAGCTCTCCCGCAGAACGGGCTGCCCCCCGGCCTGCGCGTGGCGTCGGACCGCCTCCAGCGCGAAGTACGCGCTGGCCGTGTGCGTGAGATGGTCCGAGTACGCGATTCGACCGCTGGCCGCGTCGTAGGTCTTGTGGTCCGGATCGGGGTCGAGCAGCCGTACGACGGTCGGCTGGACCTCGCCCAGCAGCGCCGTCAACGCGGCGAGCAGTTGCTCCCGGTCGTACGCGCCGACGCTCTCCAGCGGGCTGCCCGTCGGGAGGAGGGCCGGCAGGGCCGGCAGCCGCCCCTCCCAGAGCGCGCTGAGCCACCGGGGTGGCTCGTCGCCGACCCCGTCCTGCGTGCGGAGGTTGAAGAAGACCAGTCGTACGGTCGGCGCGTCGACGAGGGTGGCGACCTCGACGGGTACGCCGCCCGTCAGCACCCGCGCGACCCGCGACCAGGCGGCCCTGCGGTTTCCGAGAGCCATCTGGGCGTACGCCGCGCGAATGCCGTTCTGGCGGGCCGCCGCGTAACCGGCGAAGTCGACCGGAACGGCGGCCCGGTCGGGTTGGCTCTGGGGGGCGTTCCGCCCGTCGGCCTCGCTCGCGGTGAGGTAGACCGCGGTGACCGGGCAGCCGCTGCTGATCGCCTGCTGCACGGCGGGGTTGAGGAAGAACAGGTCATCGTCGGGGTGCGCCACGACCTGCAGGTAGGACGCCGGCTGCTGGGCCGGGGCGGACCGGCCGGCCCCGCTTCTCAACCAGAACAACGCGTGACCTCCGGACGGGCGGAGTGACGACGACGGGCTCCGCGGGGTGGAGTGTGACGGGAAACGGTGCTCATGTCAGCTCTTCTCCCATGGGCTGGGCACCGGGAAGTAGGTGTCCAGGAAGGGCGTGAGGAGCGCGACCTGGGCGGCCAGATCAGCCTCGGAGGAGAACGCGTCGTTCAGGCAGAAGACGTGCCGGTCCCGGCGGGCCAGCAGGTGTGCAAGGCGCGCGGGAGTGTCGGGGTGGGACAGCTCGGCGATCGCGTACTCCAACTCGCCGAGTACGGCCCGGCCGGTCTGGAAGGCGTAGTAGTGGTGCAACGATGAGGCGATCGAGATGTCCGTCATGCCGCGGAACCGGTTGGCGGCGGTCGCGTGGTGCGGCAGCGGGAACTCCTGCTCGATCTCGTGCAGGACGCTGCGCCGCAGCGCGTGCGGCATGTGCTTCATCTTCTGGTTGAGCACGGTGCCGAAGCGGTCGGCGATGAGGGCCCGGTTGTTCTTACCGGCAGCCGACGACGGGATGTCGTCGGCGCTCGGGGCGCCCGGCGGCACCAGCGCCGGCGAAGGGAAGAACCGGGAGATGCCGTTGGCAAGAAAGAAGTCCTGCGGCAGCACCTCGGTGCCGAGGAAGACGTCGTCGTTGAAGTAGAGGAAGTGCTCGGAGAGCCCGTCGATGTGGTGCAGTTGACTCTCGATCGCGTGCGAGTTGTAGGTCGGCAGGACCGACGGGTCCGTGAAGATCTCCCGATGGCTGACCACGCGGATCCCGGGCGCGGACGGCTCCAACCAGGGTGGCACCTGGTCGTCGGTCACCAGGTAGATGTGGCGGACCCAGGGCGCGAACAGGTGCACCGATCGCAGTGAGTAGCGCAGCTCGTCGCGGCTGAGGAACCGCGCCGGGCTCGCCGCCTCGGCGTGGTACGGGACGCCGGTCACCGCGGCGCGTCGGCGCAACCAGTCCGGGTCCGTGCCGTCCACCCACGTGTAGACGACGTCGATGGGGAAGGCCACGTCCTCGGGGCGCCTCCCGGCGAACTCCGGCCGGCTGCGCACCGTCGCGCTGCCGGTGGGCGGCACCAGCGCGGTGAACGTCGACTCGGGCACCAGGACAACGGGCGAGGACGTCCGCACCTGCTCCGCCACCGGGTTACGGCGCGGGGCGACGAGTGTGTCGCCCTGGCGCGTCCAGAACTCGACGTCACAGCCGTACTCCAGCCCCAGCACCAGACGGTGTCGGGGGTCCGTCCGGTACCAGGTGAGTCGGACCACCCGGGCGTCGGTGAGCCGGTCCCAGGTCCTGGGCTCGAACCCGGCCGCGGGTGGCGCCTCGCGGTCGCGGCGGGGTACGCAGACGTAGCCGGGCACCCGGGCGCAGGCCGCCGCGAGGGCGGCGTACACCCGGGGGCGGTCGGCCGCGTCGACGGCCACCACGGACGTACGGTGTGAGCGCCCGCGGACGCGGAAGTGCTCCACGCCGGCCTCGTCCAGTGCCGCCGTGACGGCCGCGAGGTTCGCCGCGCGAGCCCGCAGCGGGGTTACGGCCGCGTCGACGTGGGCAATTCGTGCTCCGCGGTCGGCCGTCACCACGGCCCGGTCACCGCCGGCGAGCAGTTCGGGTTGCCGCCGGGCCAGCCGCTCACCCCGACGCCCCGCCCCCTGGGCGTCCCGGGAAGCCCGCGCGACCCACTGCTTCAGCTGGTGGCGCGCTCGCGGGCTCACCTTGGTCGCGATGGCACGACGGGTCTGCGCGCTCAGCACCCGACGGTAGACGTCGACGAGCCCCGACGGCTCGGCGAGCGCCGAGGGTGGTTCCGACGAGGACGGTTCGGGTGCGGGGCGTACCAACTGGGCTCCACTGGGGATGGTTGCGGGAAGACGGGCTCAGAGACGCGGCCGGTCAGCCGTCGGCCTCATCATGGCGGCGTGCGGCCGGTGGCCCTGTTGAACCTGTTGTTCGGCAGGGTCGGGGCGTCGACGGGAGCGGCCCGACGGGCTCCCGGCACCGGCCGGAAGGAGGTGCGCCACAGGGCGGTGGCGCCCAACCGCCGACGCTCGGCCACCACGTCGTCGGGCAGCTCGAAGGGCGCCGGGAAGGGCAGGTAGCGCGGTAGGAAACCGGCCAGCATCTTCTCCTGCTCCTCGAACGCCCGGGAGTCCGAGTCGGTGTCGTTGAGGCAGAACACGTCGCGGTGCCGGCGGGCCAGCAGCTCCGCGAGGCGGGCGGGCGTCGAGGGGTGGCCGAGGTCCGCGTACTCGTACTCGATGTCGGCCGGAACCGCCTGGCCGGTCAGGTACGCCCAGTACTGGTGCAGTGAGGACGGAATGGAGAGGTCGCCCTGGTGGCGGAAGCGGTGCTGGGCCGTGGCCAGCACGTCTGCGGGCAGCTTGCCCTCGATCTGCTGCATGATGCTGCGCCGCAGCGCGAACGGCGTGTGCTTCATCTTCTGGGTGATGGTGACGCCGAACTGCCGCTGGATGTGCCGGCGGTTGTTCTTGCCGGCGGCGTTCACCGGTGGGTCGTCAGGCTTCGCCTCGCCCAGCCCGAACTGCGCCGGGGAGAGGAAGAACTTGGCGATCCCGTTGGCGTGGAAGAAGTGCGTCGGCAGCAGCGGACGGCCCAGGAAGACGTCGTCGTTGAGGTAGAGGAAGTGTTCGGCCAGGCCGTCGATGCGGTGCAACCGGGACTCGATGGCGTGGGAGTTGAACGAGGAACGGCCGCCGAGGTCGGCGAAGAGTTCGGAGTGCGTGACGACGGTGACCATCGGGTGGTGCGGATCCAGCCAGCTCGGCAGCTGACTGTCGGTGACCAGGAAGATCCGGCGTAGCCACGGCGCGAAGCTGTGCAGCGAACGCATCGAATACCGCAGCTCGTCCCGGTTGTGGTAGCGCGACGTGTTCGCCGCCACCGCGTGCAGCGGGCCGTCGGGCGTGCCGAGCGCGGCCATCTTGCGCTTCAGCCACTCCGGGTCGGACCCGTCCACCCAGGTGTAGACGGCGTCGATCGGGAAGCCGACCCGGTCCGGGGCCCGGACCGTCAGATCTCGGCGGGTGCGGTAGGTGTGGTCGTCCGCCTCGGGAACGAAGTGGCTGATGAGGGCCGCGGCGACCCGGACCTTCTCCGCCTCGGCAGGCGCCTCGTCGATCACCGCGTTGTGCCGGGGTGCGCGCACCACGTCGCCGTGCCGGGTCCAGAATTCGATCTCGCAGGCGAACTGCGCGCCGAGAACGACGCCTGCCTTCGCGTCGGTCACCGGAAACCAGATCTGGAACACCTCGGCCGGGGCCGCGTCCGGCTGATTCCGGCCGGGCTGGACGGTGACCACCCGGACGTGCGCGCCGGACAGCGTCGGCGCGGACCGGACCAGGCGGCGCAGCACCGCCGGCCGCTGGTCGTCGAGGACGGCGACGGTGCTGCGCAGGTAGTCGTCGTTGCGCAGGCAGTGGTAGTCGATGCCGGCCGTCTCCAGGGCGGCGGTGACCGCGGCGAGGTTGCGGTGCCACAGCTGCAACGGCGTGGCGCTGGCGACCACCTCGGCCTGGGTTCGGACGCCACCGTCGGGCACGGTCACCCGGGCGCCCAACGGGTGCACGGTGTCGCCGCCACGCGGGCGGGACAACGTCTGCACCAGGCCGATGCGGCGGTGCGCGGGCAGCAGACCCAGCAGACGCCGTCGTGCGGGTGGGGGCAGCAGTCGGTAGACCTTCAGGGCGATCACGCGCCGGGCCGTCCGCTCGGGACGGCCCGCTCGTCGGCGGCCACCTCAGCGCTGCTGGTGAACGGCGTCGTGGAACCCCACGCGCGCGGACGTGACACACACCGGTGGAGCCATCACTGCATGCCTTTCGCCATCCCCCGTGGGCACCGCGCGACGATCTGGCGAGCCGACCACACGCTGTGCGGCGGTGGTGGTGGGCCAGATCCCCGGGCCGGCGCACTCTCCCGCACAGCGGGAGTGGTGGCCGCCGCAGGTGCGCCCGAAGCAGTGCGTTTACCTGCGGGCAATCAAACAACCACATGAGCGACAGCTGGCCTACAGGGGAAAGTCGCATAAAGATGTTGTGCACCGATTTTCGGTAAGAATCCTGGCCGTTCAGGTGGTACGACCACACCGGTGCAGCTGGCTGATCTGCCCCAACCGGTGACCGACCCGGTACGGCGGTCACCGCCGCCACGCCCCGACCTGGCAGAGTGGCGGGGTGACCGAGACCGAGCCCGCCGCGACCCGGGTGCTGCACCCGCCGGTCGGGTACCGGCTGGTCGCGTCGGTCCGCGCCCTGACCTTCAGCCCGTACGACCCGTGCGCGCGCATCGCCGCCGGCACGTTCTGGTGGGCGACCCGTACCCCGGACGGGCCGGCCACCCTGGCTCTGCGGCCGGCCGGCGGTGAGCTGCTCGCGGAGGGCTACGGGCCCGGCGCCGAGCACGTCCTCGCCCGCGCCGACGCGATCGCGGGGCTGCGCGACGATCTGACCGGCTTCACCGAGCTGGCCGCGGCGCACCCGCTGGTCGCCCGGCTGGCCCGGGAGCACCGGGGGCTACGGATGCCCGCCACCGGGCAGGTCTTCCCCCGACTGCTGCGCGCGGTCTTCGAGCAGAAGGTCACCGGCAAGGAGGCCTACCGGGCGTACGCGGCGACCGTGCGGCACTTCCGCGAGCCGGCGCCCGGCCCGCTTCAGCCGCTGCTGCTGCCGCCCGAGGCCGCAGCGGTGGCCGCGACCCCGTACTGGGTGTTCCACCCGTTCGGGGTGGAGCAGCGGCGAGCCGACACGCTCCGTCGCGCCGCGGCGCTCGCCGACCGCCTGGAGCGCTGCGCCGACGCCACCGAGGCCACCCGCCGGCTGACCGCCATCCCCGGCATCGGCCCGTGGACGGCCGCCGAGGTGGTCCGGATCGCGTACGGGGATCCGGACGCGGTCAGCGTCGGCGACTATCACATCCCGAACACGGTGGCCTGGGCACTCGCCGGCGAACCGAGGGGCGACGACGCCCGGATGGTGGCCCTGCTGGAGCCGTTCCGGGGTCACCGGGGCCGGGTGTGCCTGCTGCTGGCCGCCGCCGGCATCCAGGCGCCGAAGTACGGCCCGCGCGCCCCGATCCGCTCGTTCGCCCGCTTCTGACCCGGGCGGCGCGGTCAGCGGCCGGCGCAGAGCCGACGCAGGGTGCGACCGAGCCACCACGCGTACCCGTGCTGCACGGCCCGGACCGCCGGGCCTCCGGCGCGGGTTAACCAGCGGTCCGGACGGCTGAACGCGCGTACCTCGAACCAGACCGCGCCGGCGTCGTCGCGGCCAACCTCGAACGCCTCCTCGCCCCGCTCCGGGTGCCCGGGCAGGGTGCCGTAGCCGAAGCCGGCGAGCACGGGTGAATCCTCGCTCCAGACCACCCGACACGGCCCCCAGACGCGGGCCGGGCCGACACCGAGGCCGGACGCCACCAGCACCCCCGCGGTGGCGCGCGGGGCATCGGTGCGGATCCGGACGCCGGCGGCGCGGTGCAGCCGCCAGCTCAGCAGCGCCTCCGCCGCGGTCTCGAAGCAGCCGGCCGGCAGCGGGTACCGGTGGCGCAGGTGGTGGTAACCGGCGGGCAGCGGACCATGCCGGGTCGACCCCACTTCCGGGTACGTCAGCTCGGCCACCGCTCCCCCTCGCCGTCGTGCGGACACCGGCCAGGGTACGGCCGGCGCGAACGGCCCGCCCGCGGATGCGGTGGGCGGCTGTGGTGTGCTGCCTCGATGAGCGTCGAGGCGAGCATCGTCCCGGCCGGTGTCGCGGACGCCGGCGAGATCCTCACCGTGCAGCGCGCCGCGTACCTGACCGAGGCGCAGAACTACACCGATCCGTTCCTGCCGCCGTTGACCGAGACGCTGGCCGAGGTGGTGGCGGCGTTGGCCGGCCCGACCATCGTGCTCGCCGCTCGGTTGGGTCACCGTCTGGTCGGCTCGGTACGGGCCGAACTGGACGGGGACACCGCGCGCGTCGGTCGCCTCTCGGTCGCACCGGACCAGCAGGGGCGGGGCGTCGGGGGTCGACTGCTCGCCGCGATCGAGGCGGCCTGCGTCGGCCGGGCCGCCCGGTTCACCCTGTTCACGGGGGCGGGCAGCGCGCCGAACCTGCGGCTGTACGAGCGGCACGGCTACCGGATCGTGGCGTACCGGCCGGACCCGAACGGCATCCGGTTGGCCGTGCTGGAGAAGCCTGCGGTCAGCCCTGCTCGCACCGACGTCTGAGCCCGTCGGCCTCCATCCGCAGGTAGCGGCGGAACAGTTCGCCGTACAGCCAACCGATCGGCCCGGCCAACGGCCCGGACTGGGTCATCGCCAGCTCGACGCGGGTCCGTCCATCGGGCAGCGGCAGCAGCCGGTGCTCCGCCGTGGTCCGCACGCCGGGGGTCTCTGTGACACCGGCGTTCAACACCGCCACCGTCGAAGCTCCTGAGTGGACGTGGGTCAGGCGGCCTCGTGCAGGTCGGCCAGGCTGAGCGGGGTACGCCGACGCAGCAGCTCCTCCAGCTCCGGCACCGAACCGACCTCACCGAGCACGTTGCGGCCACCGCCGAACCGCTCGGGGTAACGGCGGGTCAGCCGGTAGCGGTAGCGGCCCCGGATCAGCTCGACGCTCACCCGCCACCGCCCGCAGCAGTCACAAACCCACTCGGACACCTCGCGAAAGTAGCTCTGACCTGCGGTTATTCGATTCGCCCGGCGGGGACGAGCGGCACGCGGGCGGACACGACGCCCCCGCACCCACGGTGATCTGCCTCACGACTGTCGGTGCCGTCTGGTTGACTGGTCGGCGTGGACCTGCCGATCAACCCACCGGTCGAGCCGATGCTGGCCAAGAGCGTCGCCAAGCTGCCCACCACGCCCGGGGTGACCTATGAGCCCAAGTGGGACGGGTTCCGGTGCATCGTGTTCCGCGACGGCGACGAGGTCGAGCTGGCCAGCCGGGGCGGCAAGTCGATGACCCGATACTTCCCCGAGGTGGTCGAGCAGGCGCTGCGGCAGTTGCCGGAGCGGTGCGCGGTCGACGGCGAGTTGATCGTGATCCGACGGGATGGCCCGGACGGCCAGCCCCGGCTCGATTTCGAGCTGCTGGCCCAGCGCATCCACCCGGCGGCGTCCCGGGTGACGATGCTGGCCGAGACCACCCCGGCCGACTTCGTCGCGTTCGACCTGCTGGCCATCGGCGACGAGGCGCTGCTCGACCAGCCGTACCCCCGCCGCCGGGAGCGTCTGGTCGAGGCCCTGGCCGGGGTGCGCCCGCCGGTGCACGTCACCCAGGTCACCACCGATGCCGAGACCGCGCGCCGCTGGTTCGACGTCTTCGAGGGCGCCGGCCTGGACGGCTTGATCGTCAAGCCGGCCGATCTGCCGTACGAGCCGGGCAAGCGGCTGATGTTCAAGGTCAAGCACGCCCGCACCGCCGACGTCGTGGTCGCGGGTTTCCGCTGGCACAAGTCCGGTCCGGTGGTCGGCTCGCTGCTGCTCGGCCTGTACGACGACGCCGGGGTGCTGCACCACGTGGGGGTGAGCGCGTCGTTCAGCATGGCCCGCCGCGCCGAGTTGCTCGACGAGTTGTCCCCCTACCGGGACACCGGCGGCGAGCACCCGTGGGTGCACGGCGACCACGAGCGCGGCCAGCGCATTCCGGGCGGGGTCAGCCGGTGGACCGGCACGAAGAACCTGGAATGGGAGCCGGTGCGCCCGGAGCTGGTGGTCGAGGTCGGCTACGACGCGATGGAGGGCGAACGGTTCCGGCACACCGCCCAGTTCGTCCGGTGGCGGCCGGACCGCGATCCCCGCTCGTGCCGCTACGACCAGCTTGACCGCCCGATCCGCTTCGACGTGGATCAGGTGCTGCGCGGCGATCCGGCGGCCACCGTGGACCGGGCCGCCACCGGCTCGGCGTAGCCTGGCCGTCGACTCGACCCCGGAGGACCACGTGATCCGTCGCCGTCTGGCCGCCCTCACCGTCGCGGCGCTGCTCACCGCCGGCTGCACCCTGCCGGCGTTCGCGCCACGCACCGACGTGGAGGGTGCGGCTGCGCCGACCGGCAGCGCGCCGACGTGGCGGGCCTGCCCGGAGGTCGCCGAGGATCTGGTCGGGCGGGGCGCACCGGACATGCGGTACGAGTGTGCCCGGATCGCGGTGCCCCGCGACTGGGGCACCGGTGGCGGGGCGACCGCCGGCCCGGGTGCCGGGCAGACCTTCGAGATCGCCCTGCTGCGGGCCCGGTCCACCAAGCAGCGCGACCGGATCGGCTCGCTGGTGGTCAACCCGGGCGGCCCCGGCGGCTCCGGCGTCGACACCGCCGTCTACCTGTCCTTTGGGACCCAGTTCGGTGGGCTGCCCAGCTCGGTCACCGAGCGTTTCGACATCGTCGGCTTCGACCCGCGCGGGGTGTCCCGGTCCAGCCCGGTCAAGTGCATCTCGGACGCCGACCTGGACACCAGCTTCGGCTACGACCCTGATCCGGCCAGCCAGGCGGCGTTCGACGGCTTCGTCGGCCTGAGCCAGCGGATCGGGCGTGGCTGCGGCGACCGGTACGGCGACCAGTTGCCGCTGTACGGCAGCGAGCAGGCCGCCCGCGACATGGACGCCGTGCGGGCGGCGGTGGGTGACGACAAGTTGACCTACCTGGGTTACTCGTACGGGACCCTGCTGGGCGCCATCTACGCCCAGCTCTACCCGCAGCGGGTGCGGGCGTTGGTGCTCGACGGCGCGGTCGACCCGCAGCAGCGGCTGGTGGCCGGGTCGGAGAGCCAGGCCCGGGGCTTCGAGCGGGCCTTCGACAACTTCGCCCGCTGGTGCACGGCGAACGCCGGCCGCTGCCCGATCGCCCCGGACGCACGCGCCGCGGTCACCTCCGCCATCGACAAGGCCAAGGTCTCACCGGTACGCGGTGCCGACGGTCGGGAGGCCACCGCCGGCTGGGTCTTCTACGCGGTCATCTCGTCGCTCTACACCGAGTCCGGCTGGCAGGAGTTGGCCCAGGCGATCGACCGGCTGGCCGAGGGTGATCCGAAGGACGTGTTCCGGCTCGCCGACTCGTACGCCGGCCGGGAGTCCGACGGGCACTACTCGAACCTGTTCGACGCCAACCTGGCCATCAACTGCGCCGACGAGACGGAGAAGCCGAGCCGGGAGCAGATCCGCCAGTTGCAGTCCCAGTGGCGCACGAAGTATCCGCTGTTCGGTCCGGCGCTCGCGGTCGGCATGTTGAGCTGCGTCGAGTGGCCGGGTGGACGGGACCCGTACCCGACCGGCCGGGCCGGCGGCGCGCCGCCGATCGTGGTGGTCGGCACCACCGGCGACCCGGCGACGCCGTACGAGCAGACCGGCCGCCTCGCCTCGATGCTCGGCGTTGGCCGGGTGCTCACCTGGGAGGGCGAGGGGCACACCGCCTACCCGCAGACCTCCTGCGTCACCGACGCGGTCGACGCGTACCTGCTCGACCTCACCGTGCCCCGGGAGGGCCTGCGCTGCCCGGCCAGATGACCGGTGTGCCAGGCTGACCGGCATGACCGACGTGATCTGCCGGGAGGCGGTTCGGGCCGACCTGCCCGCCGTCATCGCCCTTCTCGCCGACGACGTCCTGGGCAAGGCCCGCGATTTCACCGAGGTGGACGAGGCGTACGAGCGGGCGTTCGCCGACATCAGCGCGGACCCACGTAACCAGCTGATCGTCGCCGAGCAGGGCGGCGACGTCGTCGGATGCCTCCAGATCACCTACATTCCGGGGCTCGGCCGGCACGGCGCCGAGCGGTCCCTGATCGAGTCGGTGCGGGTCCGCGCGGACCGGCGTGGCGCGGGTCTGGGCCGGGAGTTGATGACCTGGGCCATCGACCGGGCCCGCGAGAGTGGCTGTGCCCTGGTGCAGCTCACCACGGACAAGCGCCGCGCGGACGCGCACCGCTTCTATCTGGGTCTCGGCTTCGTGGCCAGCCACGAGGGCATGAAGCTCGCGCTCTGACCCGGGCCCGGCACTGACGTCAGGGCTCCACCCACCGCGGCGCGGACGCTTTGGAGTTGATGCCGTAAACGAATCGGGGGCGGTGATTCGGCTACGGCATCAACTCCAAAGGGAGCGCGGACCACCACCTCGCCCGCCACCGGACACGCACGGAGGCGACACGCACGGAGGCGACACGCGCGGCGCGGCCCCCCGTCAGCCGTCGACCAGGCGCCCGTCGCGCAGGACGAGCACCCGGTCGGCGAGGTCGATCAGGGCCGGGTCGTGCGTGGCCACCAGAGCCGTCATGCCGCGGGCGTGCACCACCGCGCGCAGCAGATCCATGATCGACCGACCGGTCTCCGAGTCGAGCTGACCGGTGGGCTCGTCGGCGATGAGCAGGTCCGGTTCGTTGGCGAGCGCGCGGGCCACCGCCACCCGCTGCTGCTGCCCGCCGGACAGCTCGTACGGGCGCTGGGCCGCGTGCCCGCCCAGGCCGACCAACTCCAGCAGCACGGCCACGCGCTGCTCCCGCTCCGCGGCCGGCACCTGCGCCAGCCGCAACGGCACACCCACGTTCTCGGCGGCGGAGAGAATCGGCACCAGCCCGAAGGTCTGGAACACGAATCCGACGGTGCCCCGGCGCAGCCGCAGCAGCTCCGCCTCACCGGCCGAGGTCACCTCGTGCCCGGCCACCACCACCTGACCGCTGTCCGGCCGGTCGAGCCCGCCGACCATGTTCAGCAGGGTGGTCTTGCCGGCACCGGAACGGCCCCGCACGGCGACAAGTTCACCACGGTTGGCGCTGAACGAGACATCCCGCACCGCGTGCACCGCGTGCGCGCCCCGGCCGAAGCTCCGGCTGACGGCGCTGACCCGCACCACCTCGTCCGTGGTCGGCACCGACCCACCGTTGATTCCGGTCGCTCCGGTCACCACCATGTCCCGACGGCTCACGCTCTTGCCTCCTGCTCGTCCGCGGCCCGGTAACCGGGCCGTACCTGCACATGGTCGGGCTCCAGATCGAGCCGGACCCGCTCCTTCAGCGACAGCGCGTCAACGAACGCGGCCGGCAGCTGCATCCGCCCGTTGCGGTCCAGCACGGCGTACTCCTCGCTGACCAGTTCGGTGTTGCCGTCCGCACCGACCCGCGCGGTCCGTCGTACCTCGGAGGCGGTCCGCCCGTCGCGGATCGCGACGGTCCGGCGGACCTGCGTGGCCACGGCGTGGTCGTGGGTGACGACGACGATCGTCACGCCCAGCTCGGCGTTGATGGTGCGCAGCGCCGCGAAGACGGCCGCGCCGGTCGCCTCGTCCAGTTCGCCGGTCGGCTCATCGGCGAAGAGCACCTCCGGATCGTTGGCAACCGCCACGGCCACCGCGCACCGCTGCTGCTCGCCGCCGCTGAGCTGCCCCGGCCGCCGGTCCGCGCAGTAGCCCACGCCGACCATGTCGAGCAGTTCCCGGGCCCGCTCGCGACGGGCCTTGCGGCCAAGCCTGCCCGCGAGCTGCATCGGCAGCTCGACGTTCTCCAGCGCGGTGAGGTACGGCAGCAGGTTGCGGCCGGTCTGCTGCCAGACGAACCCGACCAGCTGCCGCCGGTAGCTCAACCGCCGCTTCCCGGACAGCGAGAGCAGGTCGTAGTCGGCTACCCGGGCGATGCCGGCGGTCGGCGTGTCCAGGCCGGACAGGATGTTGAGCAGGGTCGACTTGCCCGAGCCGGAGGCGCCGACGATCGCCACCAGTTCCCCCCGGTCGATGACCAGGTCGAGCCCCTGCAGGGCGACGACCTCCACCCCCTCGGTCTTGAAGATGCGCACTAGGCCGTCGCAGACGATGTGTCCGCGCAACCGGTCCTGCCCGCCGGCCCGCTCGGCGGCGCGTTGCGCGGCCCGCTGTTGCAGCGCGGCCAGATCGGGCACCAGTTCACTCTGGGCGGTCGCGGTCATCTCAGTTCTCCTCTCCGAGCCGGAGCACCTCACCGAGGCGCAACCGGCGGTTGTTCAGGGCCTCAACGACAATCGCGAAGCCGAGGGCGATCGCCCCGAGCGCGACCACCGCGGCGACCAGGCCGGGCTCGAACGCCACCCGAACCGGTGTGCCGCCGGTGAACGCGGACAGGCCGAGCACCGGGTTGAGCAGCAACGGAAGAACCGCACCGACCACCGCGCCGGTCAGCACCGACACCGCGACCAGCGGGGTCAACTCGACCAGCAGCAGCCCCCGCCACTGGCGGCGGGACAGGCCGAGGGTGCGCAGCCGGGACAGCACCTGACCCCGGGCTCGCGCGCCGGCCAGAACGGTGAACGCGATGGCCAGCAGTCCGAACGCGATGCCGCCAGCCGCACCGCCCAGGAAACCGAACCCGAGGATGCCGTTCGCGCCGCCCTCGCCCAGCCCACGCCGAACACCCGCCCGGGTTTCCACCAACGTCCCGATCGGCCGATCCGGCCCCTTCACCGCACCGCTGTGTTGGAACCGGCGCTGCCCCTCATCACCGACCTTGCGCAACGCCTTTGGATCCAGCCCGTCCCCGGCCACCAGCAGACCCGTCGGCACCGGCGTGGTGTTCCGCTGCGGCAGCGCCTGCCAGGGCAGGATCACGAACCGACCGTCGTTCGCCGGCAACATCGGGAAATTGTCCACCGTGCCGGCCACCCGAAACTCGTACCGTTCGCCCTGCACCAAGACGAAAGCCGAACGGCCCACCCCCACCCGGGCCAGGTCGGCAGCGACCGCCGGGGAAACAATCGCCGGCAACGGCCCCGGACCGGCCTGAGCCGAACCCAACACAGCCGGCACCGGTAGGTTCGCCTGCGACTCCTCGGTCACCGCAGCCAACCCCGGACCGTCAACCAGCAGCACCGCCGCCTGCCCAGCCCGCAGATCAGTGCCGAACTCGTCAGCGGCCAACTGCTGTTCCGACTCGGCCAACACCGCAGTGACCGCCCGAACGCCAGGCAGACCACCCACCGCATCCACCGTGTCCGGCGCGAAGCGCTCCTTCTCCGGCGCGAACGGCCCACCCCGGATCACCGCATCCGCCGGAACCGCGACCTCGGCAGCCCGGTCCCGACTCGCACCAACCCCACCAGCGACGACCGCACAGAACACCGCCGTCCCGATCGCCAGGACCACCACGACCAGCGGTGCGGCGACCGCCGACCGGCCAGCCCGCGCAGTCCCGAGGAAAGCGACACTGCCCCGCATCCGCGCCGCCAACCGACTCACCACCAGCAACGGCCATGGATACACCCGCAACGCCAACACCGCCGCGGCGACCGCGAACAACACCGGCACCGACACCAACAACGGATCCACTTTCCCGAGGATGAGACCCCGCCGACGCAACAACACCACACCGAGAACAGCCAACAGCACCAGCGACACCTCGACCGTGAGCCGACGCGCCGACGGCCGCATCCGCGCCAGGTCGCGGCGCGCCGCACCGTCGACCGGCACAGCCAACGTCGCCACCGGCAACGCCAACGTCACCACCACCGTCACCACGACGCCGTACGAAGCAACCGGATCCGGGGCACCGGGAAACAGGGTGCCAAGCCACCAACCGAACACCGCAGCAGCCGGCACCACCAGCAGTGACTCGGCCAAGGTGCGGGTGGCGCCAGCGGTGGCCGCACCACCCCGAGCGCGCAACAACGCGAACTCCGAACGACGCCGCCGCACCGCGAGCATCGCCGCCATCCCGATCAACCCGGCCAAGGTCGCCAACACGCCCGACCCGATCACGGCCAACAACGTCCGCGCCGCATTGACCTGAGCGGCGAACGCCCGCAACGCACCATCCACGCCCGTCGTCAGCGTCAGGCCCGCCGGGACACCACGCTGCGCTTCGTCGAGGCCCCCGATCACCTGATCGAGATAGCGCACATCGATCTGGTCAACGCCCAGCCGATACCGCCAGCCAAACTGGACCGGCCAGCCCGCCGCGACCAGCTTGTCCAGGGCTGCCGGGCCGGTCACGCCGATGGCGACGAATGGACTCCTGGTGTCCGGATCGGTGACCTGTAACAGCTGCGGTAGGCCGTCCCACATTCCGTCCGTAGGGTCGTGGGGACGGAACAAGCCGACCACGACCAGGTCGAACGACGTACCAGCAGGGTACCGGGGCCGGCGAGGGGCATCGGACCATCGCAGCCGCAGCACACTGCCCCGGCGCAGATTCAGTTTCCGGGCCACATCGACGTCGAGGGCCACCTCGGTCGGCCGGCCGGGGATGTACGTCTCGTTAGGCCATCCGCCCTCGATGAGGGCGGCGGCGTCCCGCACGCCGGGCACCACACGGAAACCAAGGTCGACCTTCAGGTAGCGAGCCGCCAGATCGGGACCGGTCACCCGGCCCGGCGAGGTTTCCGCGCTGTACCACCGCTCGTCGACCAGCCCTCGCAGCTGGGCGGGCAGCTGCGACTCGAGCACGGGCAACCGAGCCTGATTCGTCGATGCCACGGAGGTCGCAGGCAGATTCATGAACCCGGTCGTGTAGCTCATGTCCCGCCGGGCGGCCAACTCGCTGGCGAGTTGCCCCCGCAGGCCCTGCTCGGTGAACCGATTGACCAGCCGGGGCACCCCGCTGATCAGCAGCATCACCACCAGGGTCAGCACCGCCAGGAGCAGAAACTGCCCGCCATATGCCCGAACCCGCCGGACGGCGGTCGCGGTCATCTCAGCTCTCCTCTCCGAGCCGGAGCACCTCACCGAGGCGCAACCGGCGGTTGTTCACAGCCTCGACGGCAATCGCGAAGCCAAGGGCGATCGCCCCGAGCGCGACCACCGCGACAACCAGGCCGGGTTCGAACTCCACCCGGACCGGCACTCCGCCCGTGAACGCGGTCAGACCGAGCACCGGATTGAGCACCAGCGGCAACACCGCGCCGACCAGCGCCCCGGTCAGCACCGACACCCCGACCAGCGGAGTCAGCTCAACCACCAGCAACCCCCGCCACTGCCGACGGGACAACCCAAGAGTGCGCAACCGGGACAGCACCTGACCCCGAGCCCGCGCACCAGCCAACACAGTGAACGCGATGGCCAGCAGACCAAGGACCGTGCCGCCGGCCGCACCGCCCACGAACCCGAACACGAGGACACCGTTCGCGCCGCCGTCGGCGAGCTGGTGCCGTACGCCCGCTCGGGTGTCGACGGTGACCCCGAGTGGCCGTGCCTGACCGGTGACCGCCCCCTGCTGCTGGAAGCGCAGCTGACCCTGGTCACCGGCCTGCCGCAGCGCCTCCGCGTCGAGCTGGTCGCCGGCGACGAGCAGGCTGGTCGGCGCCGGTTGGGTGGCCCGCGGCGGCAGCGCCTGCCAGGGCAGGATGACGAACCGGTCGGTATCCGCCGGCAGCAGCGGGAAACCGTCCTGCGCGCCGGCCACCCGGAACTCGTACCGCTGCCCCTGCACCGCGACGAACGCCGAGTCCCGCAGGCCCGCCCTCGCCAGGTCGGCGGCGACGGCCGATGACACGATCGCGGGCAGCGCGCCGGGTTGGGCGCGGGCGGTGCGCACGGCGTCCGGCACCGTCACATCCACGCCGGACGCGCCGGTCACCCGGACCAGACCGGGACCATCGACCAGCAGCACGGTGGTCTGGCCGATCTGCGCGTCGGTGCCGACCTCGTCGGCCGCCAGCCGCTGATCCGGCTCGATCAGCACCGGCGTGGCGGCCTGGACGCCGGGTAGACCGTTCAGCGCGTCGACCGTGTCCGGGGCGAAGCGTTCCCCTCGGATCAGCGCGTCGGCGGGGACGACCTGTTCGGCGGCCCGACCTCGGCTCGCGTCGACGCCGGCGGCGACGACCGCGCTGAACGCCGCCGTCCCGATCGCCAACACCACCACCACCAACGGCGCCGCGACCGCCGAACGACCAGCCCGCGCCATACCGAGAAAGGCAACACTGCCGCGGGTCCGCACGGCGAGCCGACTGACGAGCAACAACGGCCAGGGGTACGCGCGCAGCGCGAGTACCGCCGCGGCCACCGCGAGCAGCACCGGCACCGAGACGAGCAGCGGGTCGACCTCGCCGAGGGCGAGTCCGCGCTGGCGCAGCAGCACGGCGCCGAGCCCGGCCAGCAGCAGCAGGAAGACCTCGACGGTCAGCCGGCGTGTCGACGGACGTACCCGGATCAGGTCGCGACGGGCCGCGCCGACGCTCTGTACCGCCAGCGTCGCCAGCGGCAGCGCGAGGGTGACCAGCACGGTCGCCGCGGCGGCGTACGGCGCGGTGGGGTCGGGCGCACCGGGGAACAGGGTGCCCAGCCACCAGCCCAGCGCCGCCGCGACCGGCACCACCAGCAGTGATTCGGCGAGGCTGCGGCGCGCGCCGGCGGTGGCCGCGCCGCCACGGGCCCGGATCAGCGCGAACTCCGAGCGGCGTCGGCGAGTGAACAGGGTCGCCGCGAGGACGATCAGCCCGGCCAGGGTGGCCAGGACGCCTGCCCCGACCACCGCGAGCAGGGTTCGTGCGGAGTTCACCTGGGCGGCGAACGCGCGCAGTGGGATGTCGACGGCCTGGGTCAGCGTGAGACCGGGCGGAACGTGGCGCTGCAACTGCTGCAGGCTCTCGATCGTCTGGTCGAGCTGGCGCGCGTCGATCCGGTCCACGCCGAGCCGGTAGCGCCACTGCATACGTACCGGCCAACCTTCGGCGGCCCGCTTGTCGACGATCACCGGGGCGACCACGCCAACGGCGGTGTAGGGCTCGCCGTCGCCCTCCGGTTCGATGATCTGGAGGATCTGCGGCAGCCCGCCCCAGGCGCCGCTCGCGCGGTCAAGGGGCCGGAACAACCCGACCACCACCATGGGTGCCGGATCGACGAGGACGCCGCCGGCAGCGGGCTCACCGATGCTCAGCTGGCTCCCGACGTGCAGGTTCAGCCTGCGCGCCACGTCCGCGTCGAGAGCCAGCTCGATGGGTCGGCCGACGACAAAGGTCTCGTTCGGCCAGGCGCCCTCGACGAGGGTGCTCTCCTGCTGAATGCCGGGCATGGCGCGCAGACCGAGGTCGACAAGCAGGCTGCGGACCTTCAGGTCGGGGCCGACCAGCCGGGTGGGCGTGGTGTCCACGGTGAACCACCGTCCGGTGGCGGCGGAGCGGACCCGCGGTGGCATCTCCTCGATCAGGCTGTCGAACTGTTCCCGCGCGCCGGGCATGACCGGCCCAGCAGCGGTGTCTACCTCCCCGGTGGAGTAGTTGAGATCCCGGCGGAAGGGCGGCTCGCCGTTGAGCTGCACCCGCAAACCCTCTTCGGCAAACCGGTTGACCAGTCGGGGCACCCCACTGACCAGCAGCGTGACCACCAGGGTCAACACCGCCAGGAGCAGAAACTGCCCGCCGTACGCCCGGACCCGCCGGACGGCCGCGCCGACGCTCATCTCAGCTCTCCTCTCCGAGCCGGAGCACCTCACCGAGGCGCAACCGGCGGCTGTTCAACGCCTCGACGGCGACCGCGAAGCCAAGAGCAACCGCCCCCAGCGCGACCACCGCGACAACCAAGCCAGGCTCGAACTCCACCCGGACCGGCACGCCACCGGTGAACGCGGTCAGACCGAGCACCGGATTGAGCACCAGCGGCAACACCGCGCCGACCAGTGCTCCGGTCAGCACCGACACCCCGACCAGCGGGGTCAGCTCAACCACCAGCAACCCCCGCCACTGCCGACGAGACAGCCCAAGAGTGCGCAACCGGGACAGCACCTGACCCCGAGCCCGCGCACCAGCCAACACACTGAACGCGATGGCCAACAGACCGAGCACCACCCCACCCGCAGCACCACCCACGAAACCGAACACCAGGACACCGTTCGCGCCGCCGTCGGCGAACTGGTGCCGGACACCCACCCGGGTATCGACGGTCACCCCGAGCGGCCGACCCGGCCCCGTCACCGCACCGCTGCGTTGGAACCGGCTCTGCCCTTCGTTCCCGACCCTGCGCAACACCTCCACATCGAGCCGGTCCCCGGCCACCAGCAGACCCGTCGGCACCGGCGTCGTAATCCGCTTCGGCAACGCCTGCCACGGCAAGATGACGAACCGGTCGGGCGGATCGACCTCGCCGAGGGTGAGACCCCGCCGACGCAACAACACCACACCGAGAAGGGCCAACAGCAGCAACGACACCTCGACAGTCAGCCGACGCGCCGACGGAGGCACCCGCACCAGGTCACGACGGGCCGCGCCGCCCACCGGCACACCCAACGCCGCCAACGGCAACGCCAACGTCACCAACACCGTCACCACAACGCCATACCAGGCAACCGGATCCGGGGCGCCAGGAACCAGCGTGCCCAGCCACCAACCCAACGCCGCAGCAACCGGCACCACCAGCGACGACTCAGCCAGACTGCGGCGTGCGCCGGCGGCGAACGTCCCACCACGAGCCCGGATCAGCGCGAACTCCGAGCGACGTCGCCGCACCGCCAGCATCGCCGCCAACACGATCAACCCGGCCAACGTCGCCAACACGCCCGACGCGATCACGGCCAGCAATGTGCGCGCCGCATCAACCTGAGCGGCGAACGCCCGCAACGCGCCGTCCACACCCACCGTCAACGTCAACCCCGACGGAACAGCACGCTGCGCATCATCCAGGCCCTCAACCAGATGACCGAGATAACGCACATCGATCTGATCAGCAGTCAACCGGTACCGCCAACCGAACCGGACCGGCCAACCCTTGCGGACCAGGTTGTCCAGAGCCGCCGGGCCGGTCACGCCGAGGGCGATGAACGGGTACCCCTCGCCTTCCGGATCGGTGACCTCAAGCAGTTGCGGTAGACCGTCCCACATCCCGTCCGTACGGT
The DNA here is from genome assembly GCF_040654415.1 of Micromonospora sp. NPDC050695. NCBI lineage: Bacteria > Bacillati > Actinomycetota > Actinomycetes > Micromonosporales > Micromonosporaceae > Micromonospora > Micromonospora sp. NPDC050695. Next base: position 25,089 of record NZ_JBFAHZ010000028.1, on the reverse strand, counting down.
CGTTGGCACGAAAGAGGCCGACCACCACCAGATCGGACGCCTTACCAGCAGGTTGCAGAGGGCGCATCACAGGGTCGTCGCTTCGTTGCAGCCGCACCGCGCTGCCCCGGCGCAGCTTCAGCTTGCGGGCCACATCGACGTCGAGCGCCACCTCGGTCGGTCGGCCGGGGACGTAGGTCTCGTTGGGCCATTCACCTTCGACGATGGTGGCGGCATCCCGCACGCCGGGCACGGCGCGAAAACCAAGATCGACCTTAAGGTAGTGAGCCGCCAGATCGGGGCCGGTCACCCGGCCGGGCTGGATTTCCGCGCTGTACCACCGCTCGTCGACCAGCTCCCGCACCTGCGCGGGCAACTGGGCCTCCAGCACGGGCAGCCGAGCCTGACTCGACGACGCGATCGTACCCGCTGGCAGGTTCATCAGGCTGCTCGTGTAGCTCACGTCCCGGCGGGCGGGCAGTTCGCTGCTGAGCTGTGTCCGCAGGCCCTGGTCGGTGAGCCGGTTGACCAGCCGGGGCACCCCACTGATCAACAACACCATCACCAGAGTCAGCGCCGCCAACAGCAGAAACTGCCCCCCGTACGCCCGGACCCGCCGGACAGCGGCACCGACGATCACCGATCTCCACCGATTCGGAGTTGCACCGCCGCCACCCGCTGACGGATGCCGGTGGCGATGAACGCGCTGAAGGCGAGCGCCGCCAGCAGCAGGCCGACCGCGGTCAGGCCGATGGGCGCCCAGGGCAGCGAGAATGCCGGCGGTGGGATCGGTCGGTCGGCGGCCGGGGTGAGGATGACCAGTGGGGCCATGGTGGCCCCGACCACGGCGCCGAGCAGCAGTCCGACGCCAACACCGATGCCGGCCAGGAAGGTCTGCTCGGCCAGCAGCGCCCGGGCCAGCAGCCGGGGGGTCGCGCCGAGGGTAGTCAACACGGCGAACTCACTCAGCCGACGCCGGGCGGTGGCCCACACGTCGACCATGAGGCCGACCAGGGCGAGCAGCACCGTGCCGAGCGCGGCGGCGAGCATCCCGGTGCGGGAACCCCGCCAGTACGGGTCGACGGCGGCGGCCTCGATCTCGGCCCGCCGGTCGAGGACGGTGACGCCGGCCAGTTGCTCGACGGCGCGGGTGGCGGCCGACGGGTCGTCGGCACCGACCCACCACTCGGGTGTGTTCCGGACGATTCCACCACTGCGAATCAGCGCATCGACGGCCGTGGGCAGGTCGAGGAGTACACCCTGGCCCGAAGTCGTCGGCACGGAGTCCAGCTCACCGATCAGCCGGGCCGGCACGGACGCGCCGGCGAGGACCAGGGTGAAGGTGTCGCCGGTGTGCAGGCTCATCGCGTCGGGCACACCGGGCGTCATCAGGACCGGAACGGGCGTGATCGCTCCGGCGGGCACGATGGCGAACCGGGTGGGCGGATGGAAGGCGGTCCGCCCACCGGGAATCATGTCCACGGGGTAGTCGGCGACGACGCCCTGCGCGCTGGACCGCGCCCGGGCGGGCGGGCTACCGCCGGCCATGGCGCCCCAGGCCCCGGTCAGCGCGGCGGGCTGTTTGACGCCGTCCGCGCCGACCAGCGTCAGCCCGTCCACCTGAAGCCGGTACGAGGTCCCGGCGTCCGCTCCGCCGGCGGCCTCGAAGCCGGCGAGCCGCAGTCGCGCACCCCCCACGTCCGGTAGCTGCACGGTGAACGGCGCGGGTCGTCCGTCGCTGGTGGCGTTGACCGCCGGCAGCCGGAAGGCCGTCCCGTCGCTGCTGGTGACCAGCAGTGTCACGCCGACGTTCAGCAGGCGAGGGGCCCAGTCCACGGGGGTGCGCGCCGTACCGGTGATCGCCCGGGTGCCGGCGGGCAGTTCGACGCCGGTAGGAGCACCCCGCGCTGCGGTCATGCGCTGGTACTGCGTCGCCGGCGGATCGTCGCTCAGCCGGTCGGCGAGCCGGACGACGCCCTCCGCACCAGCCGAGTCGAAGCCGATCACGGTGACGGGCAGATCTCCGCGACCGACCCGCACCTCGTCGCGCCACACCGGCAGCGCCCGGCGTACGCCCGGCAGCGCGGCGAGTTCACCGGCCCGGTTCACCGGGGCGGCGCCGCCGCGCTCGGTCACCCGCAGGTCGGCGCCGACCGTGTGGCCGGCCTGCTCGACCTGGGACCGTTGCCCGGTGCTGACCAGGGACCAGGCGAGCGTGCTGCCGCCGACGGCGAGGGCGAGCAGCAGCACGGGTCCGGCGTGGGGACGCCGACCGGCCTGCCACATGCCCAGCATGGTGGCCGTCCACGGCCGCCGGTCGACGAACCGTTCGGCGAACCGGGTGAGCGGTGGGAGCACCCGCAGTGCCAGCACGGCCCCGGCGAGCACGCCGAGGGTGGGTGCGGCGACCAGCAGGGGGTCTAGGCCGAGCCGGCCGTTCGAGCCGGCGAGCGGTGAGGCGTACCGGCGCAGCTGCACCCAGGCGAGCATGGCGAGGGCGACGAGCACCAGATCGACGCTCGCGCGCTGGATGCTCGCCGACCGGTTCGGCCGGGATCGGGCGGCCATGTCGGCGACGTACGTGCCGGAACCCCGCAGCGTCGGCGCGACCATGGCCACCAGGCAGCCCGCCGCCGTCGCCGCGGCCGCCGCCCAGATCAGGGTGGTGTTACCGCCGGCGGTGGAGAGTTCCGCAGCGCCCCCGGGCCGGACGAATCGCAGCGCCTCGCCGGCGATCACCGGTCCGAGCAGCGCGGCCGGGGCCACCACCAGGGTCGCCTCCCGGGCGGCGAGGCCGGCCAGTTGGCGGCGGGCTGCGCCGCGGGCGCGCAGCAGCGCGGTCTGCGGGCGACGGTCCTCGTGCAGGAGGGCGGCGACCAGCACCAGCGCGTAGCCGCCAAGCACAAGGATGAGCAGCAGCGGAGTGGCCAGCGCGGAGCGACCCACCAAATCGGCCCGGGCGATCCGGTCCAGCAGCCGGTCGATCTTCGTCGCGACCTGCCCCGAGCTGCCCAGTTCGGCGGCCTCGGGCACCGCGACCGCGGCCGCGCTCACGGCGGCCCGTACGGCGGGCAGGTCAGCGGTGTCGACGCCGCCGAGGTCCGGTTCGGCCAGCCAGGACGCCGTCACCGAGCCCGGGAAGAGGGTCGCGAAGTCGGTCGGGTCGAGCGCGAACGGCCCGTAGGAGGTGGCCGATCCCGCGCTGCCCGTCCCCACCCCGGGGGCCAGCAGCCAGTACGCCTCGGCCGGGTCGCGGGGTCGCCAGGTGCCGGCGAGCACCACCTCGCTGGCCTTCTCGGCGGAGCGGTCCCGCAGCGGAATCCGGTCGCCGACGGTCAGGCCGAGTGTCGTGGCGACCCGCTCCGGCAGGCTCACCTGGGCCGGCGTCGCGCCGGGGCGGGGCCACGCGCCGCCGGTCAGCTCGGCGTGTGCGGTCAGGTCGTCGAGGGTGGCCAGGTTGGCGAAGATCGGCTCGCCGCCCTTGCGCGGCACCGAGCCGAGATCGCCGGTCAGTTCCCGGCCGGTGCCGTACCGCGCGGCGTAGACGGCGACCGGGACGCCGGCGAGCCCGTCGGCGAGCTGTGCTCGCGCCGCGCCGTCGCGCGTGGCGAACTCGGCGGCGTCGCGACCACCGGACCCGGTGATCAACAGGCCGCGTTCCTCGACCGGTGACGCCGCGACCAACGCGCGCTGCCCGGCGTCCACCGCACGGCGGTTGTAGTCCGACAGACCGGTGACCAACGCTACGGCGACCAGGGCGGCGAGCACCGCGGCAACCAGCAGACCCCGCGCCTCGCGGGCCCGCCTCCACACCAGCTTCATCCGACGCCTCCCCTGGCCCTGGCGGGCCGACGACCTTCAAGACAGGTCACCTACGGGAAAAGGTTCGTGCCCGTTACATGATCGTTATTGCCAGGACAGTCGAGGGGGTCACGTACCGCGTCGGGCGGCCCGTACGGCGAAGGCGATCGCGCTCACGACGAGCAGTGCGCCGATGAGCTGGAGGCCCGGCGAGTCGTCGACTCCTCCGTACACGACGGCGGCGACGCCGAGGACGACGGCCGCGATGGCGACGACGTGCCTCATGGGGTCTCCTCCTCGATCCATTCGAGCAGGTCCCCGGGCTGGCATTCGAGCACCCGGCACATCGCTTCGAGGGTGCTGAAACGGACGGCCTTGGCACGGCCGTTCTTCAGCACCGCCACGTTTGCCGGGGTGAGCCCGACGCGCTCCGCGAACTCGCCGACGCTCATCTTGCGTTTGGCCAGCTCGACATCGATCCGGACGACGATGGGCATCAGATCACCGCTTCCAGGTCGGTCCGCAGCGTGGTGGCCTGCCGCAGCAGGGCGCGCATGACCACCATGAGGAGCCCCAGCACGGTGACGCCCACCGTCAGCAGGAACAGCAGGAGCGGCAGCCCGGGATCATCCGCATTGAACCCCACGTAGAGGAAGACGCCCACCAGCACCAGCCACGCGGCGGCGATGGCCCAGACGATGGCGTCCACCCACTTCAGCGACGCCTCGGTGAAGATGCGGTCGTTCTTGACCAGGCTGAGCAGCTGCCACGTCGCGACGATCACCACCTGAACGCAGAGCACCCAGAAGACCGTCACGATCGTCGCCGGCCACCGGAGGTACGCGTCCTGTGGCGACTCCTGCGCCATGTGCGCGAACTGCCCCGGCAGCGAGAGGGTCTGAAAAGGACAAGGATCCCGAACAGCACCACGAGAAATGCTCGGAGAGCGGACACCGCTCGACGTTCAACAAACATGCATTGATTTTCGCTCGTTAAGGGCCGACGGAGGAGTGGATGGCCTGCACGCGCCTGGGCGATCCGCCCCTCCGATGCGCCCGCGGTGGCTGTATCTCGTCTGTGCGGCCGCCTGGCCGTGCCCGCCGGCCCGACTGCTGCTGACCAGGCAGTACCGGCGGGATCGGGTGGGGTTGTCGGTCGACCTGGCGAGCCAGTTGTTCGAGGCGACGGCAGACCTGCTGAAGCTGAACCCGGACGGGGTACCCGACCCTCGGGAGCTGTTCGACAGGTTCGTGGCGTGGACGGCCCGGCCGCCCTCGGGAGAACGGAGCTAGGGGGTGCGCTTGGCGCGGCTGGGCTGCACGCGCTTGGGCTCGCCCGGCATCTTCGGGTGGTCGGGCGGGTACGGCAGGTCGCCCTGGCCGGCGGCGGCGTCGCGGTCGGCCCACTCCAGCAGAGGGGTGATGTCCCACGGGGCGTCGTCGATGCCGGCGTGCGGATCGCCCCGCTCGGCCAGTCGGGTCGGGACGGTGCGCAGGTCGAAGTCGTCGGGGTCGACGTCGGGCAGTTCGACCCAGGTGACCGGGGTGGAGACGGTGGCCCGCGCGTTGGCGCGCAGCGAGTACGCGCAGGCGATCGTCCGGTCCCGGGCCATCTGGTTGTAGTCGACGAAGACCCGGCTGCCGCGCTCCTCCTTCCACCAGGCGGTGGTCACCAGGTCGGGGTCGCGGCGTTCCACCTCCCGGGCGAGCGCGATGGTGGCCCGGCGCACCTCGGTGAACGTCCAGCGGGGCTGGATGCGCAGGTAGACGTGCACGCCGCGACCGCCGGAGGTCTTCGGCCAGCCGGGCACGCCCAGCTCGTCGAGGACCGCTCGGACCTGACCGGCGGCGCGCGCCGCGTCGGCGAAGTCGGTGCCGGGCTGCGGGTCGAGGTCGATGCGCAGCTCGTCGGGGCGGTCCACGTCGGCGGCGCGCACCGGCCACGGGTGGAACACGATGGTGCCCATCTGCGCCGCCCAGGCCACGTGCGCGAGGTCGACCGGGCAGAGTTCCGCCGCGCCGCGACCACTCGGGAAGGTGATCTGGGCGGTCGTCACCCAGGGCGGCACGCCCCGGGTGGGCACCCGTTTCTGGAAGAACGCCTCACCCTCGACGCCCTCGGGGAAACGTTGCAGCGTGGTGGGCCGGTCCCGCAGGGCGCGCATGATCCCGTCGCCGACCGCGAGGTAGTAGTGGAAGACGTCCGCCTTGGTGAAGCCCCGCTGCGGGAAGATCACCCGGTCCGGACTGCTCAGCCGCACGCTGTGCCCGGCCACCTCGACCTCGGTGACCGCCGCCTTGGTCCCAGCCATCTCGCGACCATATGCCACAGCCCCGACGTTCGACGTACCGTTGACGGGTGAGTCTTGACGACAACGAGCTGCCCCGCACCGAGGACGAGTGGCGGGTCCGGTTGACCCCCGAGGAGTTCCACGTCCTGCGGGAGGCCGGCACCGAACGTCCGTGGACCGGCGAGTACGTGGACACCAAGACCCAAGGGGTCTACCACTGCCGCGCCTGCGGGTTGGAACTCTTCTCCAGCGACACGAAGTTCGACTCGCACTGCGGGTGGCCGAGCTTCGACGACGCCATCCCGGGGCGGGTCAAGGAAATCGAGGACCGCAGCCTCGGCATGGCGCGTACGGAGATCCGCTGCGCCCGCTGCGACAGCCACCTCGGGCACGTGTTCCACGGCGAGGGCTTCACTCCGAAGGACACCCGGCACTGCGTCAACTCGATCTCGGTCCGGCTGGAACCCCGCTGACCTGAGCGGTCCGGGAGCGGTCCGACAGCGGCCCGGGAGCGGTCGACGCGCTCAGGGCGTACCCCTGAGCATCTCGACCTCGGCGGTCCGGGACCGCTCGATGCGCCGGGCAAGGTCGCGGACCTGGTCGCTGCGGCCGACGTCGACCTGGGCGCGGGCCAGGTCGGCGGCGGCCCGCTGGTGGTCGGCGAGCACCTCGCGCAGCACCCGGTCGACGTCCGCGTCCGGTGCGGCCCGCAGCCGGTCGAGCGCGGCGTCGTCGCCGTGCCCGTCGTGGTGGTGGGCGGTCACGCTGGCGCCCGGCCCTTCGGTGGGCAGCCAGCCCCGCATGGCGGTCAGCTCGTCGGCCTCGGTCGCCTCGATGGCGGCGGCGAGGGTGCGGAGCGCGTCGTCGCGCAGCCGGTCGCGGGCCAGTCGGACGATCTGCAGGGTGCGTTCGCTGTGCCCGACCATGGTGCCCAGGAACACCACGTCGATGCCGCTCATCACCTCACCGGCGGCCGGTCCGGCCAGCGCCGACCCGGCCGGGGGCGCTGGCGCGGGCCGCGGCCCGGCCGGGGTGGGTGGCCCGGCGCAGGCGCCGGTGAGCAGCAGGGCGGCGAGCAGGGACACCAGAGGGGTACACCGCATGCCGGGTGCTCCGATCTCGCGAGGTGGCGGCACGGGTGCGGCCGTCGACCGCCCCCGCGCGGTCAGACCTGAAGCCAGAGCGCCGGTACGTTCGGCGGCTCCCAGCCGGGGATGGCGGTGTGCGCCTGCCGGCAGCGGTACGTCAGTCCGCCGTAGGTGACCTGGTCGCCGACCTGGTACGCCCGGCCCGTCGTCCAACTGCCACCCGGCGCGGGCGGGGTCGTCGGCGTGGCGGTCGGGGTGGGTCGTGGGGTGGGCGAGGTGGTCGGGGTGGGGGTGGGGGTCGGCCCGCCTCCGCCGCCGATCTGCACGTCGATGCAGGAGTAGAAGGCGTTCGCGGTGTCGGAGATGTTCCACACCGCGAGGATCTTCTGCCGCCCGGAGAAGCCGCCCAGGTTGACCGTGTGCGAGACGGTCGCGCCCGGCTGTTGGCCGTTGCCGTTGACCACGCCGACGCGGGTGTTGCCGATCCAGTACTCCCAGTTGCTGGTGGCGTGCCGGGCGGTGTTGACCCAGGTGAAGGTCAGCGAGGAGCCGACGGAGGTGGCCGGCCAGCCGCGGCTGTCGTCGTCGAGGACGGCGAACTGGGCGATGCCGGCGTTGCAGCTGCGCAGACCCTTGGGGCCTTCGACGCTCTGCGGCTCGTACTTGATCTGTCCGCAGTCGGGCACCCGGCCCTGCGCGCAGAGCGCCTGCCGGCTCGGCGGGGCGGAGACGTAGCCGTGCGCCTGCGCGGGGGCGGAGACGGTGAGAGTGGCGGCGACGGCGCCCGCCGCCACCAGCGGGACGGTGATTGTTCGACGCATCGGGCAGCTCCTTTGCAGGTGCGGTGAGGTGCCCTCAACGTAATTTAAACTTTGTTAACAGTAAAGAGCCTGGTCGATAAATACATCGATGGTGACGAGTTTTTCGTCAGAGTCGCAGCAGGCTGCCGCGATCGTCGACCTCGTCGGCCGACTCGTCGTCCAGCCAGACGCCGCCGCTGGCGAGGTACCGGAAGCGGTACCCCCCCGGCGGGAGCTTCACCGTCACCGTCCGGGTGCCGTCGCGGCGGGCCACCAGCTCGTGCCGGCCGGGCTCCCACTCGTTGAAGCAGCCCACCACGCTCACCGGCCCGGGTGGGGTGTCCCCGGGCAGGCAGAAGGTGACCCGGGTCTGACTGCCGAAGAGTCTGTTGCGCTTGATCACGGTGATCCTCCGGGGGTTGCGGCGGTTCATCCGGCATAACGGACGACACGCCAACGCCGACACGCCGCCGAACGCCCGTGCGGCGACATTCCGCCACGAGCAAGACCAAACTGCGGGATTCTGTACCTACATGTCCTGATACGGGGGATTTACCGTGGCAACCTGCGAGGTCTGCGGCAACGACTACTGGATGGCGTTCGAGGTGCACACCGTCAGCGGCGACGTGCACACCTTCGACTCGTTCGAGTGCGCGATCCACCGGATGGCACCGATCTGCGAGCACTGCCAGATCAAGATCGTCGGGCACGGCGTCGAGGTCAACGGCCGCTTCTTCTGCTGCGGGCACTGCGCCCGCTCGGTCGAGGGCGCCGAGGGCGCCGAAATCCGCGACGCCGTCGGCGCGCGTCCCGCCTGAGCGCAGCCCTACGGTACGGTCGTGGCCATGCGGCCGTACCTGGGCGTCCTGCCCCCGCCGCGCTCCTGAGCGGAGCGCCGCGCCTCCCGCCGACCGGGTGACCGACCCGGCCCGGCCAGTTCGCCGTACGCGCTCCGTCGACGTCGTCCCCGTCAACGGCTCACCCTTCGGAGCGCATCCGTGTCCACCTCCCGAACCGCGCCGCCGGCCGCCCCGGCCCCGGCCGTCAGCCAGGCCCGCACCGGCCTGATCCAGATCACCGTCACCGGAGTGCTGTGGGGCACCACCGGCGTCGCGGTGCAACTGCTGCGCGAGAGCACCGGGCTCAGCCCGGTGAGCATCGGCTTCCACCGCCTGGCGATCGCCGCGCTCGTCCTGCTGGCGTGCACCGCGGGCCGGCTCGGCACCATCGTGGCCGCCCTGCGCGCGGCACCCGTACCGCTGCTGCTCACCGGCGTCGGGCTCGGCCTCTACCAGGCGCTCTACTTCGCCGCCGTGGCGCTCGCCGGAGTCAGCGTGGCGACCGTCGTCAGCCTGGGCCTGGCGCCGGTGCTCGCCGCGACCTGGGAGTCGCTGCGCGCCCGCCGGATCCCCGGTCCGCTGCGCCTCGGCACCCTGGTCACCGCCGTGACCGGCCTCGCCCTGATCACCGGGGCGACGGCGGACCCCACCGCCACGGCGCCCGCGCCGCTGCTCGGCCTGCTCGCGGCCGCCGGGTCGGGTCTGGGGTACGCGGTGACGACCCTGATCAGCCGCCAGGTGTCGCAGCGCACCGCGCCGATGACACTGACCACCATCTCCACCGTGGTCGGCGCGCTGACCCTGGCGCCGTTGGCCCTGACCGCCGGCGTCGCCGTCCCGGTCCGCCCCGACACCGTGGCGCTGCTGCTGCACCTCGGCGTGGTCACCACCGCGGTGGCGTATGCGCTGTTCTACGCCGGCCTGCGCACCACGCCGGGCAGCGTCGCCGCCGTCCTGACCCTGCTCGAACCGCTCACCGCCGCGGCGCTGGCGGTGGCGCTGCTGCACGAGCCGCTGCCCCCGCCGGTCGTCGTCGGCGGCGCGCTGCTGCTCACCGCCGTGGCCGCCACCTACCTCGCACCTGCTCGCGCGACCGACCACCCGGTCCGGCAGAGCACGGACGCCGGGTGAACCCGCCCGGCCTACCATCGGTGCATGCCCCAACAGACCACCGAGATCCGTACGGCCTCCTTCGCCGACCTGAACGCCCGCACCTTCCACGACCTGCTCAAGCTGCGCATCGACGTGTTCGTGGTGGAGCAGAACTGCCCGTACCCGGAACTCGACGGGCGTGACGTCGAGCCGGGCACCCGGCACCTCTGGCTGACCGACGGCGGCGCGCCGCTGGCGTACCTGCGGATTCTCGCCGACCCGGACGGCGCCCGGATCGGTCGGGTGGTGGTGGCCCCGACCGCGCGCGGCGGCGGGCACGCCGGCCGGCTCATGACGGCCGCGCTGGAGGTGGTGGGCAACCGGCCCTGCGTGCTGGAGGCCCAGTCGCACCTGGTCCCGTTCTACCGCCGGCACGGCTTCGCCGTCAGCGGCCCGGACTACGTCGAGGACGGCATCCCGCACACCCCGATGAGTCGCCCCGCGCCGACGACGTCAGCCATTGACGTCTGACGATCTGCCTGGCATCGTGCCGGGTAGAGCCATCGCGGGAGCCAGCGAGTAGGCACGGGAGCGGGCATCTCCCGGCAGTCCGGGCGTCGTCGTCCGACCTCATCCCCCCGGGGGCTCCATGTCCACTCTCGCCCGATCACCACGCGTGCTCCGGCCGCTCGCCGTCGCGGCGGCCGCCACGCTCCTGCTGACCACCGCGCTGACCGTCGCGCTGGTCCAGCCCGCCTCGGCGCACGGCTCGGTCGTCGACCCGGCCTCGCGCAACTACAGCTGCTGGCAACGCTGGGGCAGCGACTTCCAGAATCCGCGGATGGCCACCGAGGACCCGATGTGCTGGCAGGCCTGGCAGGCCGACCCGGCCGCCATGTGGAACTGGAACGGCCTGTTCCGCGAGGGAGTGGCCGGCAACCACCAGGGCGCCGTCCCCAACGGCCAGCTGTGCAGCGGCGGGCGCACCCAGAGCCCCCGCTACAACGCGCTGGACACCATCGGCGCGTGGAAGACCACCTCGGTGTCGAACAACTTCCGGCTCCGCTTCTTCGACCAGGCCAGTCACGGCGCCGACTACATCCGGGTGTACGTGACCAAGCAGGGCTTCAACGCCCTCACCGAGCCGCTCGGCTGGGACGACCTGGAGCTGGCCGGCCAGATCGGCAACACCCCGGCCTCGCAGTGGAACCCGGACACCGGTGGCGTCTCCATCCAGATCCCGGTCAGCGCGCCCGGACGCACCGGACGGCACATCGTCTACACCGTCTGGCAGGCCAGCCACCTGGACCAGTCGTACTACCTGTGCAGTGACGTCGAGTTCGGCGGGACGAGCACCCCGCCGCCCACCACGCCGCCGCCGACGACCCCGCCGCCCACCACGCCCCCGCCCACCACGCCGCCGCCCACGACTCCCCCGCCGGCCGGGGCCTGCACGGCGACGTACCAGATCACCGGCCAGTGGGCCGGTGGCTTCCAGGCGGAGGTGAAGGTCACCGCGGGCGGCTCGCCCACCCGGGGCTGGTCGGTGAGCTGGAACTACGCCAACGGCCAGCAGGTCGGCTCGGCGTGGAACGCCACCGTCACCAGCAACGGCACACTGGTCACCGCGCGCAACGTCAACTACAACGGCGCGCTCGCCGCCGGAGCCAGCACCACCTTCGGTCTGCTCGGCTCGTGGAACGGCAGCAACCCCGCTCCGCTGGTCTCCTGCACCACGACCAGTTGATCCCCGTCCGGCGCCGCACCCGGGCGGGGGTGCGGCGCCGGCCGGCGGGGCTCAGACCAGGCAGTTGACGATCTCGGCCACCGAGCGGCGGCGGCCCGTGTAGAACGGGACCTCCTCGCGGACGTGCCGGCGGGCGCCCGAGGCGCGCAGGTCCCGCATCAGGTCGACGATCCGGTGCAGCTCGTCGGCCTCGAAGGCGAGCATCCACTCGTAGTCGCCCAACGCGAACGAGGCGACCGTGTTCGCCCGCACGTCCGGGTAGCCGCGGGCCATCTTCCCGTGCTCGGCCAGCATCTCGCGCCGCTCGGCGTCGGGCAGCAGGTACCACTCGTAGGAGCGGACGAACGGGTACACGCACAGGTAGGGGCGAGCCTCCTCACCAGCGAGGAACGCCGGGATGTGGCTCTTGTTGAACTCCGCCGGCCGGTGCAGCGCCATCTGCGACCACACCGGGGTCAGGGCCCGGCCCAGCGTCGTACGCCGGAACCGCAGGTACGCGTCCTGCAGCGCGTCGCTGGAGGCGGAGTGCCACCAGATCATCACGTCCGCGTCGGCGCGCAGCCCGGAGACGTCGTACACGCCGCGGACCACCACATCCTTGCCGGCCAACTCGTCGAAGAGGGCCACCACCTCACCGGTGACGTTGTCCCGCAGCGAGGGCAGCGGAGCGCTGGCCCGGAACACCGACCACATCGTGTAGCGGATGCTGTCGTTCAGCTCCCGCAGGCGGGCCGCGTTGGTCTGCTCGGTCATCTCGCCGATCCTCCCAGTGCTGTGATGATCTCGTCGGCCGCCGTCTCGCCGGAGCGGACGCAGACCGGGATGCCGACGCCGTCGTAGCCGGCGCCGGCGAGGACCAGGGTGGGGTGCGCCGCCCGCAACGCCGTCCGCGCGGCGGCGACCCGGTCGGCGTGCCCCGGCGCGTACTGCGGCAGCGCACCACCCCACCGTTGCACGTGCCCGTCGACCGGAGCGGGCAGCGGGGTGCCGAGCACCGCCGACAGCTCCCGGTGCACGGTCGCCGCGAGGTCCGCGTCCGGGCGCTGGAGCTGCGCCTCCTCGCGGTAACGGCCCACCGAGGCGCGCACCAGCGCCAGCCCGTCGGCCCGGCGCAGGTGCCCCCACTTGGTGGTGAAGAACGTCGCCGCCTTGATCAGCAGGCCCTCGGTGCTCGGCACCAGGAAGCCGGACAGCTCGGGCAGTCGCGGCTGCGGCAACGCCAGGGTGACCAGCGCGACGCTCGCGTAGTCCAGCTCACCGACGCCCGCCGCCACCGCCGGCGCTGGGCCGGCGAGCAGCCGGGCCGCCGGTCGGGCCGGCACCGCCAGCACCACGGCGTCCACGTCGACGAACTCCGGGTCACGGGTCGGGCCGACGGTCAGCCGCCACCCCGTGCCGGTCGGCGTGAGTTCGCGGACGGCGGCATCGGATCGCACCGTCGCCCCGCTGGCCGTCACCGCCGCCTCGACCAGCGTGCTCAACCCACCGGCCAGGGTGCCGAAGACCGGGGTGCCGGGAGCGCGCGGAGCGGCGGCCTGCGCCGCCCGGACCGCGCCGACGAGGGTGTGCTCCACCCGGGCCGCACGGGCCAGCGCCGGCATCGTCGTGACCAGCGACAGATCGTCGGCGCGGCCCGCGTACACACCGCCCAGCATCGGGTCGACCAGCCGGTCGACCACCTCGTCGCCGAAGCGGGCCCGCACCAGCGCGCCCACCGAGACGTCCGCGTCCGGCCCGACCAGCGGCCGGCCACCGTCGGTGTCGGCGTCCGCGGCCGGGCGGGCGACCGTGGCCACCCGGTCCAGATCCCCGGGTACGCCCACCAGCGTGCCGCCCGGGATGGGGCGCAGCCCCCCGTCGACGACCAGCGCGGCCTGCCCCACCGTGGGGTGCACGATCCGCTCGGCCAACCCGAGCCGGCGGGCCAACACCACCGCCGCGCTCTCGGCACCGGTCGGGTCGCGCATCAGGAACGACTCGGCGCCGAACTCCACCGGCTCACCGGCCACCTCACCGGTGCGCAGCTTGCCGCCCAGCGCGCCGGACTGCTCGTACACCGTGATCTCGGTGCCCGCCGGCGCGCGGTCGCGCAGGCGGACCGCGGCGGCCAGCCCGGCGATCCCGCCGCCGACCACCGCCACCCGCCAGGGCTGCCGCATCGCTGCTCAGCCCTGGTCGGCCCGGCGGTTGGAAACCTCGTGCACCAGCGCGACCACCCGGGTCAACACGTCCGGGTCGGTCTCCGGCAGCACGCCGTGGCCGAGGTTGAACACGTGCCCGGGGGCCGCCCGGCCCTGCTCCAGGATGCGTCGTACCTCGGCCTCCACCACCGGCCACGGCGCGAGCAGCACGGTCGGGTCCAGGTTGCCCTGCACCGCCCGGTCCGGGCCGATCCGGCCGGTGGCCACGTCCAGCGGGGTACGCCAGTCGACGCCGACGACGTCCGCGCCGGCCTCACCCATCGCACCGAGCAGCTCGGCGGTGCCCACCCCGAAGTGGATGCGCGGCACCCCGGCGTCAGCCAGGCCGCCCAGCACGGCCGTCGAGTGCGGCAGCACGTACTGGCGGTAGTCCGCCTCGGAGAGCGCGCCGGCCCACGAGTCGAACAACTGCACCGCGGACACGCCGGCCTCGATCTGCACCCGCAGGAAGGCAAGCGTCACCTCGGCCAGCCGGGCGCAGAGCGCGTGCCACAGCTCGGGATCGCCGTACATCAGGGCCTTGGTCTTCGCGTGGGTCCGCGACGGCCCGCCCTCGACCAGGTAGCTCGCGAGGGTGAACGGCGCGCCCGCGAACCCGATCAGCGGGGTGTCGCCCAGCTCGACCACCAACTGCCGGACGGCCTCGTCCACGTACGGGACGTCGTCGCGGGTGATCGGGCGGATCCGCGCGACGTCGGCGGCGGTGCGGATCGGCTCGGCGACCACCGGGCCGGTGCCCGGCACGATGTCCAGGTCGATGCCGGCCGCCGCGACCGGCACCACGATGTCGCTGAACAGGATGGCCGCGTCCACGCCGTGCCGGCGCACCGGCTGGAGGGTGATCTCGGTGACCAACTCCGGACGACGGCAGGACTCCAGCATCGGCACGCTCGCCCGGATCTCCCGGTACTCCGGCAGTGAGCGGCCGGCCTGGCGCATGAACCAGACCGGGGTGTGCGGGCCGGGACGGCGCCGGCAGGCCCGGATGAAGGGCGAGTCGGCCGGTCCGCCGGGGCGTGGGTCTCCGTCTCGGGCGGCAGTGCCCGTGGCTTCCGTGGTCATCGCCGCAATCGTGCCACGCCCCCCACCTCCGACCGGGTGGGGGTGAGAGGAAGGGCACCGTTACACACTCCGGCGCCCAACGGGAGCGTCGGCGCGCCGTCGAAGCGGGTGGGCCGACGGCGGCATAGGCTGCCAACATGGCCCCCCCGATCGCGCTCCCGGAGACCTTTGCCCGCGCGGTCGCCGGGCTGCGGTCCGCGGCGCCCCGGCCGGAGATCACCCTCGAGGAGGTCGGCGCACCCCAACGGCTGGCTCCGTACGCGTTCGCGCTCTCCGCGGCCGTGCTGCGCGACGGCGACGAGGTGGCCACCGGGCGGTTGATCCTGCTGCACGATCCGGTCGGGCACGAGGCGTGGCAGGGCACCCTGCGGCTGGTCACCTACGTGACCGCCGAGTTGGAGGTCGACCTGGCCGCCGACCCGCTGCTGCCCGGTGTCGGCTGGACGTGGCTCACCGACGCGCTGGACGCCCACGACGCCGGTCACCGGGCGATCGGCGGGACGGTCACCCAGACCATGTCGACCCGGTTCGGCGACCTGGCCGGCCCACCGACCGCCGGTGACATCGAGATCCGCGCCTCGTGGACGCCGGTCGACGACGACCTGGCCCCCCACCTGCTCGGCTGGTGCGCCCTGCTCGCCTCGACGGCCGGCCTCCCCCCACCCGGGGTGACCGCCCTCGCCGACCGCCGCCCCGCCACCACCGCCTAACCCCCACCCCGTTATCCCGCCCCGCCCCGCCCCGCCCCGCCCCCGCCCCCGCCCCTCACGAGTCGATCATGGAGTTGTGGTGGGCGGAATGTCCCTCGGCGGGGCATTCGTGGGGCACCACAACTTCATGATCGACCGGGTGGCGGGCGGGCGGGGCGGGATGCCCTCTTACAGGTAGTTCTCGGCCTCGTCGCAGACCTTGTCGAGGCCCTTCATCGCGCTGTCGTACGCGCCCTTGTTGCCGGCCGCCGCCGCGCCGAGCGCCGTGGTCAGCTTGTCCAGGCAGCTCGCGATGACCTTCTTCTGCCGGGCCTGCTCGTCACGGTCGTTGCGGGTGCCGGTCAGGTCCTGCTCGGTGTTGTCGAGCTTGTCCTGCATCGCCTGCAGGTCGGTCCTCAGCTTGGCGATCTCGGTGGTGTTGGCCCTGATCGTGCCGTCACGCTGGCTGACCTGACCGGTGAGGCGCTTCTCCGTCCGGTTCAGCTCGCTGTTCTTGGTCACGAACAGCCCGGTCATCACGCCACTGACGACGAAGAGCAGCGCCGCCACCACCGCCAACACCAGCACCGTGCGACTCCGGCCGGCCGGCGGCGCCCCGTACGGCGGCATCCCCGGCGGGGCCGACATCGGCTGCCCGTAGGCCGGGCCGGAGACCGGCGGCGCGGACATCGGCGGGGCGTAGCCGGGGGCGGAAACCGGTGGTCCGGAGACCTGCCCGGCGTACGGCGGGGCGCTGGCCGGGTAGTTGGGCGCGGCCTGCGGGGCGCCGTACGGCGCGGGCTGGGCCGCGCCGTACGGCGGTGCGGACTGACCGGGCGCGTACTGCGGCGGCACCGGCTGGCCCGCCGGGTACTGGACGGTCGGCTCGGCGCCCGCCGAGTACTGGACGGTCGGGTCGCCGGTCGGCGGCGTCGGGGTGGCCGACGGAAGCCCGTCCGGTCCGTTCGATGGCTGGGACATCTCTATTCCTCCAGGTGAGCGGACCACCCGCCGGTGGGCGCGACGGTCCGGGTACAGCGGCGAGATCGTCCGGGTCCGTGGACCCGGGCGGGAACGGGAACGGCCGGTGCCGGCCGTGGGTGGTGGAGCGGAACCGGCACCGACGCCGGACCGTGGGTCAGCAGATCGGGGTCAGCAGATCTTGAAGCCGTCGCAGGCGACCTTGATCGGTACGGCCAGCCCGATGCCCTCGGCGTCGCGCGCCTTGGCGGTGGCGATGCCGACCACCTGCTTGCTGCCGTTGATCACCGGCCCGCCGGAGTTGCCCGGGTTGATCGGAGCGTCGAACTGGATGGACGGCCCGGAGCCGCCCGACGCGGAGCGCAGCGCACTGACCACACCGGTGGTGACGCTGTCCTCCAGACCGAGCGGAGCGCCGACGACGACGATCTGCTGGCCGGACTTCACGGCGGCGGGGGCGGTCACCAGGCCGGTGAACTTTCCGCTGGTCCGCAGCTGAGCCACGTCGTTGGTCTTGTCGACCTTCACGATGGTCGCCGGGAAGCGCTGGTCGGTGCGCTCCAGGAACACCTCGCGGCCACCGCCGTCCCACACCGCCTCGACCACGTGGAAGTTGGTGAACAGGTTCGTCCCGCCGCCGGCCGCCGGCTTGCCGACCGCGAACGCGGTCCCGGTGAACTGGCCGGCCCGGACCCGGAACACGCTGGGCAGCACCGCGCTGGCCACCGCCTCCGGGTTGAACGCGGCGCCGGCCTGCTTCTCCAGCGCCTCCGCCCGCTTCTCCAGAGCGTCGAAGCGGGTGCCGTCGCCGTCCTGGGCCTGCGCCAGCCGCCGGTCGGTGTCGGCGAGCCGGTCGCCGAGGCGGTCGAGCTGGTACGCCTGCACGCCGGCCACCGCCGCCAGAACCACCACGAGCAGCGTGGCGAGCACGACCGGCCAGCGGCGACGCGGCGCCCCGGCGAGCGGCGGCGGTGCGGCACCCGGCCAGCCGGGCTGCGCGGGACCGCCCGGGTGGCCTGCGGTCGCGAGCGGCGGGGCACTGGCCGGGCCGCCGGGCTGCTGCGGGTAACCGCCCGGGAAGCTCGGCGCGGGTGACGGGTGGCCGCCAGCGCTCGGCGGCACCGTCGGAGCGCCGGCACCGTGCGCTGCGGGGTTGCCGGGGGCTGCGTACGGCGCCGGGGCGGCGACGGGGGACGGCTGCGGGCCACCCCACTGGCCGGTGTTGGGTGGGCCGGACCAGCCGGTACGCGGGGTCGGAACGACCCGGGACGGATCGGCGTCGCCGGTCGGGGCAGCGGACCAGGTCGGCGCGGCACCGGGGTGCGGCTCGATGCGCGGTGGCAGTGGCCCCGGCCGCTCGCCGGTCGGCCCGCCCACGCCGTCAGGCTCGGCGCCCGCCGGTCGTCCGTCCCCCGAACCGAAGCCAGCCGTCATGATCGTCTTGCCTTCCCGTGGTCTCCCCGTGCCGCCAGCGACCCGCGTGTCACGCGTACCCGGGCCGGCGGCTCGATGGACCGTACCTGCGCGAAAGGGCTTTGTCTCCCCCGATGTCCGGCATCCGAAAGGACACCTTCTGGACACCTGACCGACACGCACCGGACCGGCTGCACCCACCGGATCACCGCGCGCACTAGGGTTGACAGGTGACCGACGAACCACCCCTGCGCCGTCGGCCCGCCGAAGACCTTCCGGGCACCGCCCCCCACCACCCGCCGTCGGCCCAGCCGCAGCCGGCGGGCGAGGGAGCCGACCCGACCGACGGTGGGCCCGTTCCGCTGATCGCCCCGCGTGACGGCACCCCCGATCCGGTGGCCGCGCCGGCCGAGCTTGCCGAGGTCGTGGCCCGTTTCGCGGCCGGCAGCGGCCCGGTCGCCCTGGACGCCGAGCGGGCCTCGGGCTACCGCTACAGCCAACGGGCGTACCTGGTCCAGCTCCGTCGGGCCGGCTCCGGCACGGCGTTGATCGACCCACTGCCGCTGCCTGACCTGAGCGCACTGGACGCAGTGATCGGCGAGGCCGAGTGGGTGCTCCACGCGGCCAGTCAGGATCTGCCCTGCCTCGCCGAGGTGGGGTTGCGTCCGCGCCGTCTGTTCGACACGGAACTGGCCGCTCGGCTGGCCGGATTCGAGCGGGTCGGCCTGGCCGCGCTGACCGAGCAGTTGCTCGGATTCACCCTGGAGAAGCACCATTCGGCGGCCGACTGGTCGAGCCGGCCACTGCCCGAGTCGTGGCTGACCTACGCGGCGCTCGACGTGGAACTGCTGACCGACCTGCGCGACGCGCTCGCCGCCGAGTTGGCCCGCCAGGGCAAGTCGGCGTGGGCCGCGGAGGAGTTCGCCGCGCTGGTCCGTACCGGCGCACGCCCGCCCCGGGTCCGCGCGGAGCCCTGGCGACGCACCTCGGGCATCCACCGGGTACGCGGGGCGCGGGCTCAGGCCCGGGTGCGCTCGATGTGGTACGCCCGGGACCAGATCGCGGCCCGGCGGGACTCGGCGCCCGGTCGGGTGCTGCCCGACTCGGCGATCATCGCCGCCGCCGAGCTGGATCCGAAGGACGAGAAGACGCTGCTGACGCTGCCCGGTTTCGGCGGTCGATCGGTACGCCGGTTGGCTCGCACCTGGCTGGCCGCACTCGACGACGCCCGGCAGTTGCCGGACGACCAGCTGCCGGTGACGCCGACGGTGGAGGGTCCACCTCCGCCGCACCGGTGGGCCGAACGGGATCCGGTGGCGGCCGGTCGGCTCGCCCGTTCCCGGGAGGTGGTGGTCCGCATCGCCGGCGAGCACAATCTGCCTCCGGAGAACCTGATCACCCCGGATTCGGTCCGGCGGCTGGCGTGGACTCCGCCGGAGGACGTCACCGAGGACACGGTGGCGGAGACCCTGCGCGGGTTCAACGCCCGCGAATGGCAGATCGCCCTCCTCGCCCCCGACCTGGCCGAGGCCCTCTCGCCGACCCAGCCAGCCCAGGGGTAGGCCCCCGGCCGGTGTGGGGTGGGCCACAGCGGAGGGTCGGGACGGGGCTGGTTACTGGCGAGTAGCATCCGGGGAGAACCTGCCGTGGTCGATTAGGAGGCTCCAGTGCCCCGTGAAGTCCGGGATGTCGTCTTCGTCGACGGCGTCCGCACCCCGTTCGGCAAGGCGGGTGGCATGTACGCCAACACCCGCGCCGACGACCTGGTGATCCGCTGCATCCGTGAACTGCTGCGCCGCAACCCGCAGCTGCCGCCGGAGCGGGTCGAGGAGGTCGCCATCGCGGCCACCACCCAGATCGGCGACCAGGGCCTCACCATCGGCCGCACCGCCGCGCTGCTGTCCGGTCTGCCCAAGACCGTTCCCGGTTTCGCCATCGACCGGATGTGCGCCGGCGCGATGACCGCCGTGACCACCGTCGCCAGCGGCATCGCCATGGGCGCGTACGACGTCGCCATCGCCGGCGGTGTCGAGCACATGGGCCGCCACCCGATGGGTGAGGGCGTCGACCCCAACCCGCGCATCATCGCGGAGAAGCTGGTCGACCCGTCCGCACTGGTCATGGGCGCCACCGCGGAGAACCTGCACGACCTGGTCCCGCACATCACCAAGGAGCGCACCGACGCGTTCGCGCTCGCCTCGCAGCAGAAGACCGCGAAGGCGTACGCCAACGGCAAGCTCCAGGACGACCTGGTGCCGATGTCCATCCGCGACGCGGAGGGCGGCTGGGGTCTGGCCACGGTGGACGAGGCCCCCCGGGACACCTCGCTGGAGAAGCTCGCCACCCTGAAGACCCCGTTCCGCCCGCACGGCAAGGTCACCGCGGGCAACGCGGCCGGGCTGAACGACGGCGCCACGGCCAGCCTGCTCGCCGACGAGGCCACCGCCCGCGAGCTGGGCCTGCCGGTCGCCATGCGGCTGGTGTCGTTCGGTTTCGTCGGGGTGGAACCGGAGGTGATGGGTGTCGGCCCGATCCCGTCGACGGAGAAGGCGCTGCGCCTCGCCGGGCTCAGCATCGACGACATCGGCCTGTTCGAGCTGAACGAGGCGTTCGCCGTGCAGGTGCTCGCCTTCCTCGACCACTTCGGCATCGCCGACGACGACCCGCGGGTCAACCCGTGGGGCGGTGCGATCGCCATCGGTCACCCCCTCGCGTCGTCCGGCGTGCGGCTGATGACCCAGCTGGCACGCCAGTTCGCCGAGCACCCCGAGGTCCGCTACGGCGTCACCGCGATGTGCATCGGTATCGGCATGGGCGGCACGGTCATCTGGGAGAACCCGCACTGGACGGAGGGCGACAAGTGAGCGCACTGGCCGCACCGAACGAGGTCGTCACCAAGGCGCTGCTGCGTCAGGTGAACGTACCCGGGCTGGACCGCCCGGCCGCCCTGATCACGCTGGACAACGGCTTCGACCACACCAAGCCGAACACCTTCGGCCCGGGTGGGCTGGCCAGCCTGGACGAGGCGATCACCGCCGCGTTCGCCGCCGACCCGGCGTTCATCGCGGTCACCGGCAAGCCGTACATCTTCTGCGTGGGCGCGGACATCGTCGGCCTGCCGCAGCTCGCCGACCGCGCGCAGGCGCTGGAGATCGGCCGGCTCGGCCACCGGGTCTTCGCCCGGCTCAAGGACAGCACCGTGCCCACGTTCGCGTTCGTCAACGGCGCGGCGATGGGCGGCGGCCTGGAGCTGGCGCTGCACTGCCACTACCGGACGCTGTCCGGTGGCGCGGCGGCGCTCGCCCTGCCCGAGGTGTCGCTGGGTCTGGTGCCCGGCTGGGGCGGCACCCAGCTGCTGCCGAACCTGATCGGCATCCCCGCCGCCACCCAGGTGATCATCCAGAACCCGCTGACGCAGAACAAGATGCTCAAGCCGAAGCAGGCCGCCGAGCTGGGCATCGCGGACGTGCTGCTGGAGCCGGCGGACTTCCTGGAGCGGTCCCTGGAGTGGGCCGCCGGGGTGGTGCGCGGCCAGGTCACCGTCACCCGGCCCGAGGTCGACAAGGACATGTGGGCCGGCGTGCTCTACTTCGCGCGGGAGACGCTGAACCAGCGGCTGCACGGCGCGGTGCCGGCCGCGTACAAGGCGCTCGACCTGCTGGAGACGGCGAAGGACGCGGATTTCGCGACCGGCACCGCCGCCGAGGACGAGGCCCTCGCGGACCTGGTCTTCTCCGAGGAGCTGCGTAGCGGCCTGTACGCGTTCGACCTGGTGCAGCGGCGCGCCAAGCGGCCGGCCGGCGCACCGGACAAGGGCCTGGCCCGCACGATCACCAAGGTCGGCATCGTCGGCGCGGGCCTGATGGCCAGCCAGTTGGCGCTGCTGTTCGCCCGCCGCCTCCAGGTGCCGGTGGTGATGACCGACCTGGACCAGTCCCGGGTGGACAAGGGCGTCGGCTACGTGCACACCCAGATCGAGAAGGCCGTCACCAAGGGCCGGATGGACAAGGGCACCGCCGCCAAGCTGTACGGCCTGGTCAGCGGCACGGTCGACAAGAGCGCCTTCGCGGACGCCGACTTCGTCATCGAGGCGGTCTTCGAGGACCTGGGCGTCAAGAAGCAGGTCTGGGCCGAGCTGGAGAAGATCGTCTCCCCGGAGGCGGTACTCGCCACCAACACCTCCAGCCTGTCCATCACCGAGATGGCCGCCGAGCTGGAGCACCCGGAGCGGGTGGTCGGCTTCCACTTCTTCAACCCGGTGGCCGTGCTGCCGCTGCTGGAGATCGTCCGGGGTGAGCGCACCGACGACGCCACCCTCGCGACCGCGTTCGCGGTGGGCAAGCAGCTCAAGAAGTCGAGCGTGTTGGTCAAGGACGCTCCGGCGTTCGTGGTGAACCGGCTGCTCACCCGCTTCCTGGGCACCGTCTTCGCGGCCGTCGACGCCGGCACCCCGCTGGACGTGGCGAACAGCGCACTGGACCCGCTGGGCCTGCCGATGCGCCCGCTCGCCCTGCTCCAGCTGGTCGGGCCGGCCGTCGCCTACCACGTGGGCGGCACGCTGCACGCCGCCTACCCGGACCGGTTCGGGGTCAGCGAAAATCTCAAGCGGATCGCCGACTCGGGTCAGCCGATCGTGGTCGACGACCAGGTCAACGACGAGGTCGCGAAGCTGCTCGTGGTGGGTGACCAGCCGTTGACCGCCGAGCAGGTACGACAGAACGCGCTGGACGCGCTGGCGCAGGAGATCCGGCTGATGTTGGACGAGGGTGTGGTCGCCGAGGCGCAGGACATCGACCTGTGCATGATCCTCGGTGCTGGTTGGCCGTTCCACCTGGGCGGCGTCACGCCGTACCTGGACCGGACCGGCACCAGCGAGCGGGTCACCGGCCGGCGGATCCTGCCGCGCGGGGCGGCGAGCCTGCCCGCCTGACCGCTCACTGCTTCACCGTCGCGGTGGCCGGACCGTCCCTCCTGGACGGACCGGCCACCGCGATCACGTTTCGGCACCTGCGACGGTCGGGACCTGCGATCGGGGCGACGGGATGTCCTACCACCGGGTTAAGATCACCCGCTTGTCCACCCGAATTTGGAGCTGACTGATGTCCCAGCCGCCGGCCACCCCCTACGGCCCGCCGCACGATTCCCCTCACCCGCCGCAGCAGTCGGGCTTCCCGCAGCAGCAGGGCTTCCCGGCCCCGCAGCCGGGTCAGCCGTACGGCGACCCGAGCGCTCCCGTCGGCCCGCCGCCGGCGAAGAAGTCCAAGGTCGGCAAGATCATCCTGATCGTGCTGGCCGTGGTGCTGGTGCTCTGCCTCGGCGGTGCGGCGATCACCTGGTTCGCGGTCAAGGACGAGGTGGGCGACGTCGTCGACGCCACCAAGACCCGGGTGGTCGCGCCGGCCACCCTCGCCGGCCGGGCGAAGAACACCGACCCGCAGTTGCAGCGCGCCGCCGACGGCATGGTCACCGAGATGAAGTCGACGGTGCAGGGCGAGACCAGCGCCGTGGGCGCCTTCTACGGCGACCCCGCCAAGCAGGACCTCATCATGATCGCTGCCGCGTCGGGGCTGGTCCAGGACCCGAAGAAGGAGATGGATACCTCGGTCACCGAGCTGACCGGTGAGCTGAGCCTGACCAACATGGCGACGATCGAGGCCGGCCCGCTCGGCGGTGAGGCGCGCTGCGGCGACGGCAAGGCCGAGGGCGTGCCGCTCGGCGTCTGCGTGTGGACCGACCGGGGCAGCCAGGGCCTCGTGATCCTGTACTTCAAGTCCGCCGAGCAGGCGAAGGCCGAGTTCACCACGATCCGGGGCGAGATCGAACAGCGCTCCTGATCGGCGGGTAACCGGGGCCCCGGCCACCTTCGGGTGGCCGGGGCCCCGTGCCGTACGTCGACGGTCAGGCCGGTTCGGCGACCACCGCTACGGCCCGAGCCGCTGCCGCCGCCGCCCGTTCGGCCGCGTTACCGAGCACGCAGAACTCGTTGCCCTCCGGGTCGGCGAGCACCACCCAAACCTCCGCCGGTCGGGCTGACGTGATCGGCGACGAGCGTCGCGCCGATGCCGAGCAGCCGCTCGACCTCCTCGGCCCGGCTCCGATCGGCGGGTTGCAGGTCCAGGTGCAGCCGGTTCTTCACCGTCTTGCCCTCGGGCACGGCGAGAAACAGCACCTCCGGGCCGCCCGGCGGCAGGAGCATCGCCTCCGGGTCACCGGGAAGGTCGTCGGGCTGCATCGGGCAGTCGAAGACCTGCGACCAGAAGCCGGCGAGCGCGTACGTGTCGGCACAGTCGATGCTGATGTTGTGGACGATTGAACTCACAGATGTTCCTCCACAGTGGTGGGGACACGCTCCCCGGCGCTGCGGACCACACAGAACTCGTTGCCCTCCGGGTCGGCGAGCACCGCCCAACCGGTCCCGTCGGAGCGGCGTCGGTCGACGACCATGCTGGCACCGAGACCGAGCACCCGCTCGACCTCCTCGTCCCTGGTCCGGTCGACCGGCTCCAGGCAGATGTGCAGCCGATTCTTGGTCACCTTGTCTTCCGGCACCTCTTGGAAGAACAGGTTCGCGGTGGCGTCGTCCGGCGGCAGCAGGGCAGCCTCCGGGTCGCCCGGGAAGTCCTCGGAGTGCCGGGCGTACCCGAGCACCTCGGCCCAGAAGCCCGCCAGGGCGTACGTGTCATGACAGTCAAAGCTAATGTTGCGGATCCGTGGATACACGGGTGTTCCCTCCAGGTTTGGATGGGGACGCTCCGCCTCCGGGACTTCAGCCGACGAGGACCCGGGGTGCGGAGTTATGGTTGCTGGACATCGACGCACCCCCTTTCATCTCGAGCTGACGCCAGCGATCTTGTCACCGGCCGTGCGCCGCGCGCAACCCCCTTCAGCCGGCCGTGGGCACCGGACCGGTCACCGCCGGCGCGTCCCGGTTCGTTCCCGTCCGCCACGCCGGAACGGCTCGACCAGCCCCGGCACGTCGGCTGATCCACCTCGAAACCGGTGTTGCCCACCACTAGGAGCGTGGGTCAGTAACGCTTCGTTCGGGGTGGTCGGTCGTTGACCAGTCGTGGGTAGTGCGAAGACGTTTCGGCGGTTCGATCCGGATCA